>MU158497.1:0-24713 GCA_015711755.1 Candidatus Geothermincola secundus
CGGGCCATCAGCTTGAGTACATCCAGCTCCCGCTGGGAGAGGCCCCCGGGCTCCTCGGGGCGGCCGCGGCGCTTCCCCCCTCCGGGCGCGCCTATCTCCTCGATGAGCTTGCGGGCCACCGAGGTGGAGATGAGCGATTCTCCCTCCGCCGCCGCCAGCACCGCCTTCACCAGCTCTTCCTTGGCGGCGTCCTTGACCACGTACCCGATGGCTCCGGCGCGGATGGCCTGCTTGGCGAACTCCTCGTCGTCGAAAACGGTCAGGGTGATGGCCTCTATCTCCGGATGCTCCCTCTTTATGCGGCGGATCAGCTCGATTCCGTTGATGCCCGGGAGTTGTATGTCCACGATTATGACATCGGGGATGAACTTCTCTACCCTGGACAGGGCCTCTTCCCCGGTACGCGCCACCGCGACCACCCGGATGTTACCCTGCTTTTCCAGTATGCGCACGAGGCCTTCGCGGACCACCTCGTGGTCGTCCACCACCATGACGTTCACCACGCGTCCCGGCGAAGGGCCCTTCATGCCCGATGCCCCCCCGATAGCAGAGGCAGCTTGATGGTGATGACGGTCCCGCGGCCCGGGGCGCTCCTGACCTTGAACTCGCCTCCCATCAGCTCCGTCCTTTCCCGCATGGCCAGCAGGCCCAAGTGCCGGCCCCGCTCCTGTTCGTGTTCCACGGATGACAGGTCGAAGCCGCGGCCGTTGTCCTCTATGGTCAGGACCAGCTGCCCGTCCTGAAGCCGCGACGATATCCAGACGGCACGCGCCCCCGAGTGCTTGCGCACGTTGGCCAGGGCCTCCTGCAGTATGCGGAAGACCGCCATCTCCGCGGAGCCGGTCAGATCCCCCATGCCCTGGAGGTCGACGCGCGTGCTTATCCCGTATTCCCTTTCGAACTGGGAGGCCATGCGGCGCACGGTCTCCGGCAAACCCAGTATCTCCAGGGAGGAAGGCCTCAGGTTGCCGATGATGGCGCGGAGCTCGGCGATGCATTCCTTGGCCTGCTCTTGGATGTCCTCGATCTCCTCCTCGGCCAGGCGCGGGTCCTCCTTGAGGAAATCGATGGCGAAACCCGCCGAGTAGATTATCTTCAGCAGGGATTGGGCCACCGAGTCGTGCAGCTCGCGGGCGATGCGTGCCCTCTCCTCCTCGTGGGCGGTGTTCACGCGGGACATGAGGTGGTCGAGGGCGCGCCCCTTCAGGGATACCTCCCGGTAGAGCCGGGCGTTCTCCAGGGCCAACCCCACGGTGTCCGCGTAGATCTGCAGGAGCTCCAGCTCCCAATGGGTGACGGCCAGGCGATCGGGTTCCGATTCCACGTAGAGCAGTCCCTTGGGCGAGCCCGACGGGTTGATGGGAACCAGGGCGAAGGGGGCTTCGGGCATCGGCTTTATTAGGGAGAGGTCCGCGGACGAGTACTCTCCTCGACGGGCCGCGATTATCGACGGTCGGAAGAAGGCTTTGCATTCCAGGGAGTTCCCGAAGGGGGATATGGGGAAATAGCGCAGGGGCTCAAGGTAGTTGCGGCCCCAGAGGTCGTCGCGGGCTGAGAAGGCCGACACGGGGAGCAGCGCCTCCCTCTCATACAGGTAGAACACGGCGCGGCTGAATCCCATGCCCCGACAGGCCGTGGCGGTTATGCGCTCCAGGAGCTCGCCTCGGTCCAGTATCATCCTGAACTGATTGAGCAAGCGGTTGAAGTCGGCGATGGACTCCTGCTGATGGTTGAAGTAAGCGGATGCCAGCGGGGCCACCATCTCCCGATAATAACCGTCGAGCGCCTCCGCCACCTCCAGCAATTCTCCCTCCTCCCCCGCGAAGGCGAGATTGTCGCGGATGAAACGCCACGCTGCGTGCTTGCCCAGGCTGAGCATGTCCACCAGGTCCCGCAGTTCGATGCCGCGGAACTCGGCCTTGGGGGGGAGCAAGCTCAGGGCATCGGGCATCCTACCGCCGCTTCTCAGGTAGTCGATGAAGCCGGCGCAGATCTCGGTGACTCGCTCCCCGATCTCCTCTTTTTGTCGGGGTGAAGCTTCGGCGTATGCCGGAAAGTCCTTGGCGAACACCTCCAGTACGGCCTGGGTGACGCCCGCAAGATTATCCGGGATCCTGTCGATCAAACGCGGCCCCGTGCTTGCCGCCCTGCCCGCCGGTGCCGGTCCTTGCGCCAACCGCATCCCCTCCGCTAGCCCGGTGAGGCCGGCACCTTCGCCTGAAGGATGTCTCAAAGGCCTCTCCGGCATACCCTCATTCGATCTTATAATAGATTATCTTCTTGTTGTTCTCGGTGTTCTGTTCCCAGGGAACCGGCCCCACCATTATCTCCAGCACGTTTCGCACGCCTCCCCCGTCGGGCACGATACCTTCGAAGACCACCTCTGCCGTCTCCCCGGGCTGCAGCGATCCCAACTCCCTTTGGAGCTTACGAGGCGAGCTGTCCTTGCTGGAATAATAGGTAAGGACCACCGGTATGCCGCTCTCCGGCCGGTTGCCCTGGTTCTCCACGGGGACGGCTACTCTCAGCTCAGAGGTGTAGGGTAGGTAGAAGACGCTCTCCCCCTGTTCCACCGTCAGGCGCCCCTGCGGATCCAGGCTTATCTTGCCCAGGGCCACGCCGTGCACCTCGGTGCCGCGCATTGAGCGGATGAAGTTCTCGATGTTCGCGGGATCCGCCTCCGCCATCGATTCGGTCCAGCGGGAATCCGGAACGGCCACGTCGGCCACTCCCTTCTCCCTCAGCAGGTCGGTCACTTTGATGCGGAAGTACTGGTAATCGCCGTCCGCGTAGATGAGATCGCCCATCTCCTCGGAGATGTTGCGGACGAAGACGGCGGTGTCCATGCTCTCGAAGAGCACGTTTATAAGATCGGCCCGGTACTTCTCCATGGCCCGGAAGCGGCGGTCCGCGCATATCTTCAGGGAGGCGTCCGCCATCGCCAGATCCTCTGGGGGGCGCACGGAGAAGAGCTCATCCCGCACCTCCCTGCACTCGTCCACCAGCGATTTGAGCGAGGCCTCCAGTCTTTCCTTATCGGACATGAGAGAGGCCAGGTTTCCCAGGATCTCCCTGCGCTTGCGGTTGATGTCGTTGGAACGGCTGATGGAGGGGATGACGTTCTCCACGTACCGCCTGTACTCCTCCGATGGGGTGACCGCCTCCTTGTCCCTGCTGCAGGTGGCGTTGAGGATCCAGCATCCCACCATAAGGAAGATGATGGCGAATATGAGGACCGGCGCCGGGTTGCGCTTCCTGCGATTGAAGCGCGGAGAACGCATAGCCGCATACATGTCGTGGCTACCTCTCCTTCCACTGCCGGTTTTCCGACACTCGTTTTCTTAAACATATGACGGCCCGGGGGCCGTCGCAGCGCCGTTCGACTTTTTCTGAAGAGTCCGCTAAAGCATCGATAATCATGATAACGCAGGCGGCCGAGGCGGGCAAACCCGGACATGGGGCCGGGCCACTTTCGATTTCCGAGGAGGCTGCGCTTCCCCGAAGATGTGCTGTTTCCGGGCGGCGCCGAAAAACCGAGGATCCGGACTCCCCTTTTACAACTGCGGCCGGAGCGAGAGCTCCGGCCTTGGGTCTGGTGGGCGAGGCGGGACTCGAACCCGCACACCTCTACAGGCACTGGACCCTGAACCCAGCGCGTCTACCTAATTCCGCCACTCGCCCGGGGTCGCGAGGAGTATTATAGCACATAGCTCCGGGGTGCTCGCTCCCGAAAAGGATATCAGCCCCGGGCAACGGTTCAGGGGCAGCGGCAGGGCGAGGCGCCGCATTTGGGGCAGCCGCGGGCATGGCGCCGGGCCGCCTCCTCCAGTTCGATCCCGCAGATACAGGCCAGACTGGCCAGCCAGGCCAGGACGTCCGAGAACTCTTCCAGCAGGGCATCCCTCTCTCCCGTCCGCATGGCCCTCGATAGTTCGCCCACCTCTTCCACCAGCCATGCGAGGGATGCTGCCGTTCCCCTTGCCGCGTCACGCTCCCAGTAACAGTCCCGGATGATCCTCTGGAACTCGGCTATTTCCATGCGATCCCCCCGGTTCTCCGATGCCCCTTGAGGAGCCGTCCGCTACGGTAATGTTCAGTAATGGATCCATTCGAAGCGCTGCCGCCTGCCCGCCCATGAGAGCAGCCTCTTGAGAATGCCCTCGCGCAGCTTCCACCCCCGGCGCCCCGAGGCGAACAGGCGGTCCAGCAGCCGGGCAAGCCTCTCTCCCGCCGCGCCCAGGTCGTAAAGCCGGGAATACAGTTCGGTGGCCGCGTGAAAATTCCGTTGGGCCAACTGCCAGGCGGGGTCTCGGAAATGCGGGTCGTTCAGAGCGGAGCGCCCGTCGAAGATGGTGTCCACGTGCCTGCCGGTCAACAGCCCCCTTTCCAGACATATCTCGTGGAGCCGGGTGTGCGGATAGGGGTGGAAGACGGAGACCTGCATGCAGTCGGGACGGGCCCGTGCATTGAGCTTCACCGTGTCCAGCAGTTCGCTGACCCCTTCCCCCGGGAGCCCGGTCATGTTGGTGGACACCGTTTTCATGCCGTGCTCGCGGCATAGGCGGAAGGCCCTGATTATCTGTTCTTCGCGCATGGGCCGGTTGAGGACCTCGCGGCGCAGCTGGGCGTTTCCGCTTTCGATCCCCATGCACACCACCCCGCAGCCGGCCTCGGCGAAGAGGCGGGCGCTCTCCTCGTCCATGAGGTTGGCCCGGCTGTTGCAGACGAAGGGGAGCTCCACTTCCTCCCGATAGCGCCGGGCCAGCTCCCGGAACCACTCCCTGTTCAGGGTGAGGATGTCGTCGTCGAAACGGATGTAGCGCAGGCGGCCTTCCTTGTCCCGCTCGATGACTTGATGTATCTCCCGCATTACGTTGTCCACGCTGCGGAAGCGCACGTATTTTTCCGGATTGGGATAAACCCTCTTCTGGGCGTGGTTAGAGCAGTACGAGCAATTATAGGGGCAGCCGCGCGAGGCCATCAGGGTCCCCCGCTCGTGCTGCTGCTCGCAGAAATCCTCGGGGTCGAAGATATCTCGGTCGGGAAAGGGCAGAGAATCGAGGTCCTCCAGCAAGGGGCGCACCGGATTGCGGATGATGCCCTCGCCGTCCTTCACCCAGAAAGAGGGCAGGCGGCGGTGGTCCCGGCCCTCCTGCAGGACCGCGCAGAGCTCGGCCAGCGCCTCTTCCCCCTCTCCCAGGCACACCATGTCCAGCGAGGAGGAGAGAAGGGCGTCCTCGGGATCGATGGTGGCGTGCGCCCCCCCTCCCACCAGGGGGACCCCGGGCAGGCGTCGCCGGGCCCATGACGACCAGCGGCGCACGTGGGGGAAGAGATGGGTGGTGCTGGAGAAGGCCACCAGGTCAGGGGAGGTGGCGGCCAGCCTTTCCTCGAACTCCTCCTGTTTAGGCGGCCTCACCATATGCAGAAGCGCGGTGTGGTGGCCCTCCCTTTTTAGATAAGCCGAGAGGTAACCGATGCCCAGGTAGATGCGGCCCTCGGGCATGAAATGTTCCTCGTCATAGGAGAAGAAGTCGGGATATACGAAGGTGACCCTCACTCCGAGACCCCCATGCCGGCACCTCAGGTGGGCCGGTCTGAGCGGCGCACGTTCATCAGGTATCGGCCCATCTTGTTGCCCAGGCGCTCGCTCAGCGAGGTCACCCGGATGAGCGGGTTCATCACCCAGGGGTTGTTGCCGAAGCGTATGCACAGCCAGCCGTTGCGGAAATATGCGCCGTATCTCGACCTGAGCCCTTCGGCATACTCGGCCAGAGCGTTCCCGCCCCCCTCCTCCAGCGCCCGCCTCACCGCCTCCCCGGCCATCTTCCCGCTCTCCAGCGCGTAGGATATACCCTCGCCGCTGATGGGGTTGGTGGTGGATGCGGCGTCGCCCACCAGGAGGACGTTTCCCCTCCCCGGTCTGCTGCCCCGCAGGGCTACCCGCAGCTGGGCTCCGCGCAGCCGGCCCGCGGGCTCGGCGTCGCGCAGTTTGGCCGCGGCGTGGCGAGTGCGCAGGCGGAAATCTTCGAAAACGCGGTTGAGGTTGATGCCTCGCCCCCGGATGGCGTAGAGCATGGCTCCCACCCCCGCGTTCACCGTATCGCCGTCGACCGGGAATATCCATCCGCAGGAGGGCATGATGGCGTCCTCCGGATATATCTCCAGGAAATCGGATACATCCCTGGCCCCTTTCATATAGCACCTCACCGAGACCCCCAGGTAGCGGGGATCATGGTAGAGCAGGCCCAGGGCTTTTCCCACAGTCGAGGAGGGGCCGTCGGCGGCGATGATGAAGCGCGCCCCGATGGAGAACGTCTCTTCTCCCGCCCTGGCCAGCACCCCCGGGGTGATCCCTCGACGGGAGGGGAGAGGGGAGAGCACCTCGCAGCCCTCGCGCACCTCCACCCCCGCCTCGCGCACCCTCTCCACCAGCAGGCGGTCGAGCTCGCGGCGGGGGATGATGTAGGCATGATCGGGGAAGTGCCCGCCCATGGGATAGCGCACTTCGGTCACCCCGCCCTTGGTGGAGTGGAATCGCACCCCCCTGATGACCTGGAAGCGGCCCCGCAGTCGGTCCCTCAGTCCCATGCCGTAGAGCGCGTGCACGGCTCTCGGGGCGACGCCGTCACCGCAGACCTTGTCGCGGGGGAAGCTCTCTCTGTCCACCACCAGCACCCGCAGGCCCAGCCCCGACAGTCTCCAGGCCGCCGAGCACCCGCCCGGCCCCGCTCCCACCACCAATACGTCGCAGGTCACGTCCATGGGAGAGATTATAACGCACGAGGGTGCCTGCGGCTTTCCCGGACGGCTTGCCCTGCCTTGCCCGAGGAGAGAGATAAAGACCCCGGTTCCGGCAAACCGGGGTCCGCAGGGAGGGAGGTGCTCCGGTCCTAAGACCGGCGCAGGGATGAGGCTTTGGGAGCCTCATGCAAACCTCTCTTCTATATCATAGGTTACTTCCAGATAAACTTGCAATACTTTTTACCACTGTTTTGATGATAGACGCAAGGGGCCGGTTCCCGGCATGATACAGGTCAGCCTCCGGGAACGGCTTGCCCCGCCCCCGGCTTCAAGCGGCCCGCCCGATCAAAAGGCGTACCCGCGGCCCCTGCCGGTCACCCCCTGAGCCGCGCCTTCCAGCGCTCCATCTGTCCCGCCCACGGGCTGTGGCGCCTGCCGTGGAGGACCGCTGTCTTGAGGCCGGCAAGGAATCCTGCCGGTCCGTCGAAGGCCTCCATCTCCACCCAGGCCCTCCCCACTTCCCCAGCCCTGTGGGCATCGCTCCCCGCCGTGACCGGGAAGCCGTGGCGGTAGGCGAAGGAAAGGGCCTTCCCGTTGGCCCCCCACCAGCGGGGTTTGCCGTTTACCGCCTCCAGGCAGTCGATGAGCTCCCGCAGCTCCAGGAGTCGGCGGGCTTTCAGGCGGTGCAGCTTGATGTAGTCGAAAGGGTGGGGCACGCAGACCAGCCCGCCCTGCTTCCTTATCTCCATCATGGTCTCCTCCGCGCTCAGCCCGGGCGGTATCTCCTCCCGCAGGAACAGCCCGGTTATCTCCCCTTCCCGGCTGCGTATCTCCTCCCCGGGTATTATCACCAGATGCGGAAGGGCGTCCCGGATCTCCAAGGCCCCTTGCAAGCGGTCGTGATCGGTCACCGCCACTCCGTCCAGCCCCCGCTCCGAGCAGGCGCGGGCGAGCTCCTCCGGGTTGAGGAGGCTGTCCGGGGAGTGATGGGAATGCACGTGCAGGTCGATCCGCAGGGCCATCTCTCCACCTCTTTCAGGGAGCGGGGACGGTTGCCGCGGCCAGCATCGAGGACACCGTGTCCCGCAACCCCGCTTCATCCAGCAGAAACACGCTTCTCTTCCCACCCAGGCTGCCGCTCACCCCCGGGGCGGTCCCCACGCTCAAATCGGCCACCGGCCAGGAAGAGAACTCGCGAAACAGCCGCAGCAGGGAATCCGTGGAAAGGTCGGTATCCATCTCCGCGGCAGCTAGGCTCAATGTCCAGGCGAAGGCGGGGCGTGAGGCCGCCCTGTGCAGCTGGGCGGCGGCACTGAGCATGAGGGACTGCTGCACGGCGATGCGGCCGAGCTCCCCGCCCCCATAACGCTTATAGGCGATGACCGCGGCTGTTCCGCTCCCGTCGAGCCGTACCGGCCCAGGCTGCAGGGTGCCCGCGCGGGGGTCGGATACCGTTTCCGTCAGGGTGAAGCTGATCTCGCCGTAGAGGTCCACCAGACGGGCCAGCTGCTCCTGCCGCAGCACCAGGTGGCGTTCGATGATCAAACCGGTCACGTCCTGCAGGGAGGCCTTCATCAAGGGAAGACCCCCCAGCGACCAGAGTTCGTCCAGGGTTACCTTGCCCCGGTCCCTTATCTCCAGGTAGGTGGTGCGCGGCATGAACAGGCAGGCGGCCCTTTTAAGCCGCATGTCCAGCCGCATCAGGACGGTAACGTCCGCGACCGTGCGGGCATCCCTACCGCTGCCCTCCGTGCCCAAGACCACCACCAGCAGGTTGAAATCGTCGCCGGTATTAGGGGGTGCCTGTCGGGTCAGCGGGGGACGCTCGACTCCCGGCCATCCCGGCTCGCTCTTCCCCGATTCCCGGCCGCGGCGCAGCCACAGGAATGCTGCGGCACCCGAGCCGGCCAAGACCGCCGCCAGCAGCAGGGCCGCCGCTCTCCTGCCTCTCATGGGGAACACGGAAGGTGCCTCCCTCCCGCGGCCGTCCGGATAAAAAGGAAATGGGCGGCCTTTTCCTGAGCCGTGCGGTTCGGTTTAAGGACGTCCATCCGCCGCGGCTCCTTCCTCGCCGACTCCCGCGCCGACCGTTGTCGCCTCCCGACGCCCTCTCAGGAACACGTATACCAGAATCCCGGTGAGCAGGGCGAAGAAGAGGAGGGAACCCTGCCAACCCAGCAAGAAGGACAGGGAGGTGGCCAGGGATACTATGCCCGCGGCGACGAGAACCCCCAGGAATATGAACAGCAGGGCGGGGCGGAAGGGTATGTCGAAGACGAAGGCGGCCACCGCGCCAGACCAGGCGCCGGTCATGGGCAGGGGTATGGCCACGAAGAGCATCAGGGCGAGCATCTTCCAGCGCTCGAAGGAGCGGGAGTGCCTGCGGCGGGTCCTGGCGAAGAGCCAGTCGAAAAAGCGCTTCATGATGCGGGAGTGACGGCTGAGCCATGAGGATACCGGGCCCAGCAGGAGCAATATGAAGGGTATGGGCAGCATGTTGAAGGCCACGGCCAGCAGCGCCGCTTCCCATACGGGGAGGCCCAGCGCCTTACCCGCCGGTATGCCTCCCCGCAGCTCCACCACCGGGAGCATTGAGAGCAGAGCCACCACCGACCAGGGCGAAAGGCCGCCTAATTTCTCCCTGAGGGTGTCCGCCAGACCCGGGGTGAGAGGGCGGGCCAACAGCTCCGCGTAAAGCCGTCGCGCCGGGGAGGGGAACCTGGGCAACAAGCGCCTCACCCGCTCAGATCCATGCCCAGTAATCGTAGAAAGTGCGGACCACTTCCCCCATCCAGCGCCTGTCCACCACGGCGAAGGCGCAGTGGCCGCCGACGGGGTAGCGCAGGACCCGGGTCATGGGGTTGCCTGCCGCGGCTTCCTGTAAAGCATCTCCCTGCATGGGAGGGACGATAGGGTCGTCGTCGGAATTGATGGCCAGCAGGGGGGCTTTGACCTTCTCCAAGGCGGCGGCCGGGCTGCTCTTTTGCAGCAGCTCTTCCGGGGGAACGCCGTAATAGGAGGCGCAGTGCTCCAAGAGGTACCCGCGGAAGTCATGCCAGCGCCGCGCCTGCCTGCCCAGTGTCAGGTGGAAGCATCCCATGAAAAAGAGGTAGGCGGCTGCGTAGGGTTCCCATGGTCTGGGCATGGTGGAGATATAGCTTATCTGACTGTCGATATCTCCGTAACCGTGCCAGGCTATGATGCCTCCGTCCAGGAGTCCCTGGGAATCCTGCGCTGCCGCCAGTATGCAGGAGGCGGCCCCCATGGAGCCTCCCATGGCGGCTACCGAGGTCACTTCCGGCAGAGATTTCAGATATTTCGCGCAAGCCAGGATGTCCTGCCCCTCCTTCCAGCCTCCCGTGCCCGGGGCATCGGAGAGCTTCTTGCTTTCACCGAAGAAGCGCAGGTCCAAAGCCATGGCGTTGTAGCCCCAGCCGTAGTAGGCAGACAGCACCACCTGCTGGCTGAACCAGAGGTTCTTGCTGCCGAAGAGCCCGTGCACCATTATCAGGGCTGGTCGGGGGCGGCCGTCCCGGTGTATTCCCACTACCGTCGATAGGGGGGTCCCGTCCTCCGAATACACCGTGATCGGGCGGAACTCCGGTGGGTAGCGGTAGAGTTTGCCGCAGGTGGACGGGCGCGTCTCCAGCATCATGGGGAGCATGTCCGGGAGGGCGAAGAGAAGGGTGGAGAGGGTGCCGTTCAAGCGGCGCGGGTTCATGGGGATCTCCTCGATCCTCTCCATGACCACCGCCATGTCCCGCGGCGCATCCCTCCTCTCCAGATGACGCGGATAGGCTTCTCCCTTGAGCAGCTCCCTTAGCTCCGCTTTCTTCTCCCGCCGCCGCAGTTCGAGCACGTTCCAGGCGGTGCGCATCAGAGCCGGGGCCAGCACGGCTGCGCCCGATAACGCCGCTGCCCCAGCTGTCTTCTTCAACTTTTCAAGCATTTTCACCTCCGGCCGACTCCGCTATCTTAACACTTTTTTCATCTTGAGATAACGGCCGCCTAAAGTCGGATGGCGATACTCGGTGATGTGAAGGCGGGGATGTGTAGACGCAGGTGAGGGTCGGTCGTTAAGCGGTTCAGTGAGGCGTGAAAGAATAAATATGGGAGGTGGTCAAGATGTCGGGGACCAACGGTTTCAAGCTCAGCCCCACGGTGCAGACGGTGTTCTCCAGCATCAACAGGGGCGAGGAGCCGGAGGCGGTCAGGGGCAGCGTGGAGGAGGGGCTGTGGGAGCGCTGCCGCGCCCGCAAGGCCCAGGGCATGGACACCTCGCAGGTGGAGAGGTTCATCGTCGAGGGTCAGCTGGCGGAGTCCCAGGGCCGCAGTCTCTATGCCCAGCTGATGTTCCAGATCGCATATGAGGCGATGCAGTGAACGAGGCCGGAACGGCCAGGAGCATCGCGCCCAGCGCCGCGCTTCCCGATGACCAGCCCCACCGCAGGAGTAAGAATGCGAGAAGGGCCAGGGCCAGGGCGGCCAGTGCGAGAAGGGGGAGAAGCAGGTAGCGGGCCCTCCCCCTCTTCACGACGGCCCGCGGCCTGCCGGGCTGGTCGGTGATGATGGTCTCGGGAGAGGGAAGGGAATGGAGAGGCATCCCGCAGCTTATGCAGTAGAGGGCTCGCCGGACGGGGACGCTGTCGCCGCAGTGAAAGCAGGTCGGGTTGGACGATTCCAATCGGGACAGCAGGGAGTGGGGCTCACCCTCATACCAGCGGAAATCCACGTTGTAGTACCACTTGCCGCTGCGCAGGCCCAAGGTCCAGATGCGGCCGTATTCGTCGGAGAATTTCATATCGTTACATATCCCCAGGTAACGCCGTTTATCCAGCATTCCTCGGGCAAAGGCTTCCGCCAGGTGGCGATGGGCCTCCTCCACCTCCGCGGGCGTGAAAAGGGAACGGGCCCCGGAGGTATCCTTCCCCTGCTGGGGTCTTGGAGTAGTGATGTGGGGTCGCGACATCATTTTCAATTCTTTCTTCGCTGAGCGGTTCCCTTCGGCGGCTGGGCACTGCCTTTTGAACGCTCAAACAATTAAACAATATAAATGCATCTTAATTTATCGTCCTTATCATCCCTACCTTTAAGCCGAGGCAGCCGTTTCCGTCCGGCTTTCCTGCTGAAAAGCCGGCGAAAAGGGAAGGAGCCCTCGCGAGGGCTCCTTCCACCAAGCGGACTGATGTGGGATCGGGAGCTCATATTGCCCCGATTATGTTATAAAAACGTCATGGGCGCTGCTGCGTCTGCTGCTGCTTTTAAGGGGGGCTGCTTTCCTGGCTGCTGGGGTAGATGGCTATCTCGGCTTGTCGGCTCCGAATGATGCTTGGGGAATGCTGCTTTAAGGCTGTTCTTTTGCTGATTATCCTGGTCCCGATCGCCCACGACGTCCTTCTCCGTCGCTTCTGCGTATCCTTCTATGAGTCCCGGGTCCGCCGGTTCTTTTCAAGGTCCGCTGCGTTTAAAACATAAGGCATGCGGCCGCTTTTAACCATTCATCCCCGGAGGTATTTTTACCTCGTATTACTACCAGGGTGGTATTAAGCGGATACCGGGATATGGACGGGAGCGCCATAACCGGAGCTCGCGGCTCGGGCGGGCCCATGTGGCTCGGCGGCTCATCGGGGGTCGCCGACGCGAGCATGCCTTGTTTAAGACGGCTTTCATGGGGAAATATCTAAAATATCTATATTGAGAAGTAATGCGGGCTTAGGAACAAGGGGCCAGGTCAGGCGGACGAGGGTGAGGGAAAGAAGGAGGAAGGCATGGCCACCAAGAAGATGACCAGGAGCGAGGCGGGCCGGAGGGGGGGGCAATCCACCATGAAGAAGTACGGCTCGGAGTTCTACCAGAAGATAGGGCGCAAGGGCGGGAAGAAGGGCGGCAGCACCACCAAGGAGAGATACGGCATCGAGTTCTACCAGAAGATAGGGCGCAAGGGCGGGCTTAAGTAAGCTCCGCAAATGCTATAAATGCTATAATCCTTTCGAGCCGGTCCGGGGGACGGCAACACCCCCCTTTTTCAGCAGGAGGCATGTTTGCGCAACAGTGTCGATGTCCACAACTGGCTGCAGGATATGGACATCCCCCACGAGATGAGCAGGGTCAAGACTCCAGCCCGGGGAGCGGAGCAGCTGGCGGCCCAGTTGGGGCTGTCTCCCGCTCAAGTGGTCAAGGTCATATTCTTCCGCTCCGGCGAGGGCCCTCTGGCGGTTATTATCCCCGGCGACAGCAGGGTCGATTACCATAAGCTCAGGAGGGCGGCGGGAACTGATGCGGTCAGATTGGCCGATTCGCGGGAGGTGCAGGACATCACCGGTTTCCTGGCCAGCTCGGTGCCTCCGGTCGGATGGGAGAGGAGCGTGCCCTGCCTCATCGACTTGCGGGCCCTGCGCGAGGATGTGGTCTATGCCAGCGGTGGCGAGCCCACCGCAGTTCTCAAGATAAGGTCCTACGACCTGGTCCGGGCCGCGGACGCCGAGATAACCGACCTCATCCGGATGGAATGATCCAGGCCACCCGCCTCATCCTCGCCGGCCTCCTCGGATTCGTGGCCGGCGCTTTCTCCGGGGCTTTCGGCATAGGAGGGGGTATGTTCTCCACCCCGGCCATTCGCCTCATCCTTATGGAGCCGCCGGGGATAGCCCTGGGCACGCCGCTACCCCTGTGCATCCCCTCCGCGGCGGTCGGCGGTCTAAATTACTGGAGAAACGGCCAGGTGGAAGTGCGGGCCGTGGCATATGCGGCGCCTGCCGGCGCGGCCATGTCGGTGGCGGGAGCCGCGCTCACCGGAATCATAGACCTCCATCTGCTGATGGCTTTGACCGCTTGCTGCCTTCTCTTTCTCTCCGCACGCACCATGAGGCGGGCATGGGGAGGTCCCCATGGCGGGGCGGGCGGGGAAGCTGCCCTGCAGGGATGGAAGCTCGCCCTGGTGGGAGGCGGGGCGGGATTCGTGTCCGGCCTCTTGGGAATAGGCGGGGGCCTGGTCATGGTGCCGGGTTTCCTGTTGTGGGCGAGGATGGATGCCCGAAAGGCGCTGGGCACCTCCCTGGTCTGCATAGCTTTCCTGGCCGTGCCCGGAACGGTGGTCCATACCTGGTTGGGCCACGTGGACTGGGCCTTGCTGCTGTCCATGGGCGCCGGCGTCATGCCCGGCTCCTGGTTGGGGTCGCGCTTCACCTTGAGGGCAGAGAAACGCCTGGTGCTCACGCTGTTCGCCTTGCTGTTGGCGGCCGTCGGTATAATATTCCTGGCATCGGAGCTGCGCCAGCTGTTCTGAGACGGCAGCGCGCACCGGTTTGTCGAGCGCGGCGCCGGCCCGGAGGCGGGACGGTGATGGGGAAGGGGGATTGCTTATAGAGGTCCGGCGGGTTCCCGAGGGGGAAGTGAGGGCGTTGTGGAAGGATGCCCGCAGGAGCGATCTATTTCCCAGCCGCCGCCTCTTCCTCGACTTCTTCAAGGAGCTGGAAGGAAAGGCCTATCTGGCGCCCGGAGGCCCGCGGGAGGGGTGGGCGCTGTTGGGGAAGTGGAGGGGAGGGAGCGACCTCCACTGCCTGTGGTTCATCCATTACCGAGGGGAGGGATTCGGCGAGCTGCTGCGGGCCGTGCTCGAGGAATACCTCACCGTTGGCGGGCAACTGATCACCCGCATGATGGAGGAGGGGGAAGCCGGCGCCTTTCGCCGGGCGGGGTTCTGCCCCTTTGAGGAGATCGCCGTACTCGAGGGCGATGCTTCAAGCGTGAGACTGCCGGAGCGCCCGCCCGGGCTGCGCATGCGCCGTTTCCGACCAGGAGAGATAGGCGAACTCCTGCAAGTGGACTCAGCTGCTTTCGATCCCCTATGGCGCCTGGATGCGTGGAGTTTTCGCTGCGTCTCCCGCTACTGCCGCTATAACCGGGTGATCGTCGCCGAGGATGAGGGACGGATGGCGGGCTACTGCATAGCCGGGACCAACGGATATCTCGGGTTTATCCAGAGGCTGGGGGTGTGCCCGTCCTGCCAGGGCCGAGGATGGGGGAGTGCGCTGCTGAGGGAACAAGTGGCCTGGATGGGCTCTCTGGGCACCCGACTGTTCGTGGTCAACACCCAGCGGGAAAACCTGAGGGCGCTGCGGGCTTACCGGCAGGCGGGTTTTGTGCGGGAGGCGGCGCCGCGCTATATTTATCGCTATGTTCGCTGAAAAAGGTGGAGGTGGGCGAAGCGGGAGGGCGTTACGCCTTAGGGCGTCTTCGTCTTTGAAAGTATTGTTCCTGGCCGTTTCCCTGTGCCTGCTTTTTTACGGGCATTCTCCCGCCGGCCCCGCCGGCGGGGAAGGCGCTGGAGCGGGTGTGGTCATGTCGGTGCGGAGGGATGCCCTCTTCTATGGCGGAAGCGAGGAGGCACATTTCGCCGTGAACCTGGAAAACCCGGGCGAAAAAACGGTGGAGGGCGTGGACATGATCTTCAAGCTGTACAGGCAATGCCGCAGCCGCGATGAACTGGCCGAGGTGAGGGAGGGTAAGAGCCGCACCATCATCAACTCGTTTTATGTGCGCAGGGGGATGCGGCTGGAGCCGGGAAAGCTCGAAGAGAAGTTCCACCTGGACCTGCCTTCCCTGGGCCTCACCGAAGGGGCCTGGCCGTTCAGAGTGGAGATGCTGAAAGATGGAGTGAAGGTGGCGGAGGCGCGGGGTTTCCTCTTTATATCCCGCCTGCAGAGCGGCCCACCCCTGATGCTGATGCCCCTGTGGAACATCCATTATCCGCCTCTGCGGGACGCCCGCGGTGGGGAGCTGGACGGCTCCCTGGCCGCAGCCTGCAGCTTAAGCCCCGAGGATAGGGGTTTTCTTCCCTCCCTGCTGCGGGTCATGGAGACGCATCATGGAGTGAGGACAGCGGTTGCTCTTTCCGGACAGACCGGGTCCGACCTGGAGGCCATGGCCGGGCAAAAAGAGGGAGAAGGCGTTGGAGGGGCCGCCCAGGTGCTCGGGTCGCTCAGGGTGCTGGCCTCGTCGGGAAGGGCGGAGGTGCTCTCCTCCACATACGGCTATGCCGACCCGGCCCAACTGGAGGAGATGGGCTGGCGAAAGGACCTGGCGGAACAGGTGCTTCGCGGGGGCAATTCCCTGGCGGTACTGCTGGAGGACAGGGCCCCCCGGGGGTTCCTCCCCCCACTTTATTCGATGCATCCGGAGCTACCCGCGCTCCTTGACGAGGCGGGCATATCCTATACCCTGATCACCGAGACCTATGTTTCAGCAGCCAGGGACGGGAAACGGGCCCTGGCCGAGGCAAGGGCGGGATATCCGCTGCTCCTTCGAGCCGGTGAGATGGGGGAGATCAGGGGCATGATGGTGGATTCCAGGACCTTTCACCTGCTGGAGACGTGGGATGCCGAAAGGGACCCGGAGGGCCTGGTTGTGGCCGACGATATCCTGGCTGAGACCCTGCTATTTCAGAGGGAGAGTCCGGCGGAGAGACGCCTCTGCCTGCTCGCTTTCCCTGACTCTTTCCGCCCTCGGGCCGAGGTGCTGGACCGGATCTACGGCGCCATCGAGCTGGCGCCCTGGGTGGAGGCCTCCCTGCCCCGAGAGGCGCTCTCCCGGGTCCCGCCCAGGTACACTTCGGCATTGGAGCCGGGGCGCGTCCTCGAAGACCCCCCTCCCTATCTGACCGCGCTGAGGGAGACGAGGGAACGGCTGCTCACCCTGCTCGGGGCGCTGCAAGACGGGGATGCCCTCGGGGATTCCCTGTATACGGGACTTATGGCAGGAGAGGGGGCCGATCTGTACGAAGGGTACCCGGAGGGAGCGGGCGGTCGTTACCTGGACAGTCTGAGGAACTGGGTGGAGGACGAGCTCACGGGGATAAGGGTGAAGGATCAGGGGACCCTGACTCTTTCCGGCACCCAGGGCGAGCTGACGGTAGTGGTCAGCAACGTGAATCCCTACCCGGTGAGGGCGCGGCTGACGCTCTCCGGCCGGGGGGTGGACTTTCCACAGGGCGACTCGAGAGAGGTGACAATCGAACCTCGGGAGAACAGCTTCAGCTTCCCGCTGACCACTCGGGGGAAGGGCGGGTTCCTTGTGGACATAGACCTGTACCTCGGAGACATGAGGGTATCTGGGACCACCGTCAACCTGCGCACCTCCAATATCAACACCCTGGCGATCATCTTACTGACGGTCGTCCTGGCCTTGATCGCCTTGAACCTGGCCACGAGGAAGATGAGCCATTGGGGGAAGAGGGGCAGGCATGAGCGCGCCTGATCCTCCCCCCCTGGGCTGCGGGCACGGCTCCAGTAGGCCCGATGAGAGCGAGGCACTCTCCCATGCCCGCAATGCGGCAGTCATGGCCGCGGGCACCGCGCTCTCCCGCATAACCGGCTTCCTCCGCTACGCGGCCCTCGCCTATGTGCTGGGGCTGACCCTCCAGTACGGCCGCACCAACCTTCCTTCCACCTACAACCTCGCCAACTCCATCCCCAACATGATCTTCGACCTGGTCATCGGGGGCATCCTGGCCTCTCTGTTCATACCGGTTTTCGTGGAGTACCTCTCCACCCGCTCCCGCGAGGAGGCCTACCACGTGGCCAGTTCGGCCACCAACATCAGCCTCTTGATACTGTTGGCGGTCACAGTGGCCGGGGTTCTGGCCAGCCCGCTGATAATCCGCCTGATGACCGCCTTCGGCTCCTATGGCGCGGGCGATGCCGGATCCCGGGCGCTGCGCGAACAGGCCGCCTTTTTCCTGCGCTTCTTCGTGCCCCAGATAATCTTTTACGGTATGGCGGCAATCTTCGGCGGGCTGCTCAACTCGCACCGGCATTTCACCGTCCCCGCTTTCGCCCCTATCCTCAACAACCTGGTGGTCATCGCCACGGTGGCCCTTTTCGCGGCCCTGCCCGGGGCTCGCGACGACCGGCTCCACCTTGTGGTGCTGGGGACGGGCACCACCCTGGGGGTGGCGGCTCAGGCCCTCGTGCACATACCCGCCCTGCGAAGGTACGGGGTGCGGTGGAAGCCCGTGCTCGACTTCCGCCACCCGGCCATACGCAAGATAGGCCGCTTGTCCGTTCCCCTGCTGGGATACATATTCCTCTGGCAGGTGGGTACCTGGTTCATGTTCGCGCTGGCCATACAGGAGGATGGCGGGGTGCCCTCCTATCAGTACGCGCAGCTCTTCTTCCAGCTCCCCTACGGCATCTTCGCCGTTTCCGTGATTACCGCCCTATTTCCCGGCATGAGCGAGAGGTCTGCCCGCAGGGACTGGGAGGGATACCGCAACGACCTGGGCATGGGCATACGCGCCACACTGGTGGCCATGCTGCCTTGCGCCGTCATCTACCTGCTCCTCAACCGGCAGGTGATCACCTTTCTCCTGGAGCACGGCTTCTTCAAAGCGGGAGATACCGTCCTCCTCTCCGGTGTGCTCTTTTTCTTTTCCCTCGGGCTGGTGCCTTATTCGGTGGACATGCTCCTGACCAAGGGCTTTTACGCCATGCAGGACACCCGCACCCCCATGATCGTCAATTGTTTCGTGGTGGCCGTGAACATGCTGTCCAACTACTATTTTTTTCATCTCATGGGGGTGAAGGGGCTGGCTCTCGGCTTCACCGTCGCCTACTGCTTCTCCATGCTCCTGGACGGCACGGTGCTCAGGCACCGCCTGAAGAGGTTGGGCGGGAGGGCCATCGCCTCCACGGCGGCTAAGGCCGGCGCCGCCGCCGGTTGCATGGCCGTGGTCGTATACGGCTCGGTCAGGCTGGTGAAGGCCGGCTTTCCCCGCGGCGGCCTGGCGGCAGAGTTCCTGGGGCTTGCTCTCCCGGTGGCTTTGGGCGCTTCAACCTACCTGGTGGCTTCGAAGATGCTGGGGGTGGAGGAGCTGGGGCTGCTCGGAAGGGCGGCGGCGCGCTTCATGCGTCGGTCGCGGGGGAGATCGGCGTGAAGGTGAGCGAGCGGCGGCGTCGAAGGTTATAATCGAATAGGTTGAGATCGTCGAGCCGAAGGGCTGGTACGGCGCGGGCAGTCGGTGAGTTCGGCTTGTCCGGGGTCAGGCAGTGGCGGCGGGAGGCGAGCGGATCCGCGGCATAGTTTTCGGTTAACGCGAACTCCCGCTTGCCGCAGGCAGGAAAGTCCGGTCGGCGGGAAGGAGGCAGGACAGGAGGGGAGAAGGTATGCGTTCCTCCGAGACGGCGGGATTGGGGGGTCGGCTGAAGGACGAGAGGGGGCAGGCGCTGGGGCTTATCCTCAAGATAGGCCTTGCGGCCATAGTATTGGGCATAGCCCTTACCCAAGTGGGGCCGGTGGTGTTCAACCAGATACAGGTGCGCAAGATAGCCAAGGATGCCGCCTTCGAGGGTGCGGTGGCCTACAAGAACTCCCGCGGCGACATCAACGCTGCGCGCAAGGCAGCGCTGAAGATCATCGAGGACGAGGATGCCCGTCTGGTGGGGGACATCGCTCTGGTCAAGGACGACTCCGGGCGCCAGGCCGTCTCGGTCACCGTGCGCAAGATCAGGCGCACCTGGCTTTTCTACCGCGTGGATTTTTTAGCCCACTACATCGAAGCCAGCGCTTCCGCACAGGAGACCATCAACTGGTAGCAGTCGTCAGCTGCCCCCGGAAGCTGCCACCGGCGATACAACCTTTAGATCGTTAGATAACTCGATGATCCGGTCGCCCCGACCCCACGGTTGCCGGCTTGATCGAAGGCGCCCGCGCGGTAGGGCGTTTTCAGAAGGAAGGGGCCTGTGGGCGCTCCGCCGGGATCTCCGCCGGGCGGATGAGCACTATGTGGTTCTTGTTGATGTTGGCGAAGTCCGACTGGAAGATGTGCTTCCCGGTGGAGAGCTCGTAAGCCTCCACGGCGGTCAGGGCGAGAAAGGACTGGGCTTCTCGGGCGGTCATGATGTCGGTTAGACGGGCACCCGGGAAGATGTAGATGTCAGCGACGATCCGGTGTGTGGCGGTGTAGATCTCCACACGTAGTTTTTCCTTGGGAGCCTTCATCTCATATCCCTCCAGTCCGATAGATAAGGCGGCCTCACCCTCTCGCAGTTAATACTTCCACGCCCGCCCCGGATGACCTTCAAGCTCGGACCCGTGCGCGACGTCGCGGGGCGATCGCCCCGGCCCGCCTTCATTCGTAGCGGAGGGAAGCGATGGGATCGAGTCGAGCCGCTTTGGTCGCGGGGTACACGCCGAAGAAGACACCGACTCCTCCGGAGAAAGTGAAGGCGAGGGTGATGGCCCAAAGGGTCATCCGGTTGGGGATGTCGAATATGCGGCTGAAGACGGTGGCTCCCGCCCATGCCAGCATGATCCCAACCACCCCCCCGACCAGACTGATGATGGTGCTCTCCATGATGAACTGGAACATGATATCGCGGGTCTTTGCCCCTATGGCCTTGCGTATGCCGATCTCCCGGGTGCGCTCGGTCACCGAGACCAGCATGATGTTCATGATGCCTATCCCCCCCACCAGAAGGGAGATCCCGGCTATGGCCCCCAGAAGATAGGTCAGGATGCTCAGTATCGATTCCGAGAAGGCCACCAGGTCCTCCTGGGTGATCACCGTGAACTCGAAGTCCTCCAGCCCCTCCTCGGCGAGGATGTCGGCTATGAGCGGCCCCGCTGCCCTCACCCCTTCCTGGTCGGGCGCCTGCACCAGGATGTTGTCGGCGCGGTCCTTGCCGAAGTAGCGGCTCATCTTGCCGTGGGGTATCCATACGATGTCGTCGTTGTCTATAAAGAAAGTGGCGCCCTTGGGAGCGGTGACCCCCAGCACGGTGAAACGGCGTCCGCTTATGGCTATCTGCCTGCCCAAGGGGTTGATGTCCCCGAAAAGGGCGCGGGCGACGTTGGGCCCGATGACGCAGACGTCGCGGCCCATCTCCATACGGCTGAAGAACTCGCCCTCGGCCATGGAGTAGCCCCGCACCCGGGGGTAATTCTCATTGGTGCCCACCAGTTGGGTGAAGTGCTCGCGGGACCCGTAGCGCATGCTGCGGGTGTCTATGAGGATGGGCGCCACAGCATAGCCGGGAGGCAGCTCTTCCTGAAGGGTCGCTGCCAGCTCCGGCCTGAGCACGTTTATCTGGGCGCCGATGCCCCCGCGGATCTGGGAGGGGTCCTTGCCTATGCTCGAATTGAGGTCTATCTTACCCGGGACCACCACCAGGAGGTTGGAGCCGATGGCTTGGATGGAGGACCCGATCTCACCTCTGGCCCCCAGCCCCAGGGAGACCATCATTATCACCGCTCCCACCCCGATGATGACGCCGAGCATGGTCAGGAAAGAGCGCAGTTTATTGGCTCGCAGGGAGACCAGCGACATGCGCAGGCCTTCCAGCAGGCTCAACGGCCCTCACCCCCGTTGCCCAGGCCAACATCGCCGCCGTCGTCCCCCGTGTCGGCGGAGCGATCGGTGTCGGGAAGGGACACGGCCGCCCTCCCCTTCCTTCTCCCCCGAGGCGGCGACTTCTTTTTCCCGGGCGGGGAGGTCTCGCCGGAAGACGCCTTTTCTTCCTCGCGTCCCTCACGCTTTTCCGCCGATGGTCCCGTTCCCGCCGCTTCATCTTCCTCGATCCGTCTCCGCTCCTCCCGAGAGGGGGCGGCGGCTAGTCGGATGACCTCCTCTCCCACCACCTGGCCGTCCCTGATATGCACGATGCGTTGGGCATGCTCGGCCACCGCGCGGTCGTGGGTGACCAGGATGAGGGTGATTCCCTGCCGATGGAGCTCCTCGAGGATGCTCATAACCTCAGCTCCGGAGCGCGAATCGAGGTTGCCGGTGGGCTCGTCCGCCAGCACCAGGGAAGGATGATTGATGAGGGCTCTGGCGATGGCCACCCGCTGCTGTTCGCCTCCGGAGAGTTGGGAGGGGTAGTGGTTGAGGCGATGCCCCAGCCCCACCCTCTCCAAGGCCTGCTGGGCCCTGATGCGCCTCTCCGCCCGAGGCACTCCCGCGTAAAGCAGAGGGAGTTCCACGTTGACGATCGCGGGAGTCCTCGCCAGCAGGTTGAAGGATTGGAAGATGAAGCCGATCTTGCGGTTGCGCATCTCGGCGAGCTCGTTGTCGCGTAGATCGCTGACATCCATGCCGTCGAGGAGAACGGTTCCTTCGGTGGGGCGGTCCAGGCAGCCGGTAATATGCATGAGGGTCGATTTGCCCGAACCCGACGCGCCCATGATGGAGACGAACTCCCCTTTCCGCACTTCCAGGGAGACTTCGCGCAAAGCCTGCACCTCCACCCCGTCAAGGCGGTAGACCTTGCTCACCCGGCGGATGCTCACCACCACCGGTCCGGTATATCCGTGCCCCGGGCTATCGCTCATGCGCGTCGACTCCCTGATCTGGCCGCACCGACTTTAGGACGGCGCGTTCCCTTCCGGCGAATCATTCAGGCCTGAGAACGCGCTTCCTGTCTCAGAGCCGTTCTCCGTCCTTGATCTTGGAGGCCCCCTCCGTGACCACTTTTTCGCCGGCTTCGAGCCCTTCGACCACTTCCACCATGTCCTCGGCCTCCAGGCCGGTGACCACCTCACGGCGCCTGGCCACGCCACCCTCGACCACGTAGACGAAGGTATCACGACCCGACCTCATGACCGCGTTGAGGGGCACCATCACCACACCCTTCCGCGAGGAGGCCTCGATGTCCACGGTGGCGTTGAACCCTATCTTCAAGGGGATGTCGCTGCGTTCGAGCTGTATGGTCACGGGAAACACGGTGGTGCCGGAGGAGCCGCTTTTCCCTTTGGCCCCCACCTGTATGACCTTTCCCCTGAAAACGCGGTCGGGATAGGCGTCCAGCGCCACCTCGACGTTTTGGCCCTTCCTCACCTTGATGATGTCGGCCTCCTCCACTTCTGCGGCAACCCGCATCTCGTGCAGATCGACTATGCGGAAGGCCGCCTGCCCCGCCTGAAGGCGGGTGCCCGGTGCCAGCCGCTGCTCGGGGAAGAGGCCGGAGAGCACCCCTTCGAGGCCGCCGCCTGTGGGTATCCCCCCCAGTGCCCCTAGGCTGCCCGCCAGCGAGCCGAAGCTGCCGGTGAGCCCGCTCAACAGGTCCGTGGGCAATCCCGAGGAGGGCGGCATGAAGACGACCGCTCCCGCCACCGGCGCGGTAATGCGCGGCTCGTCCTTCGCCGCCTTAGCCAGTTCATATTGCTGGGAAGCCAATTTCTTGCGTTCGCGGTCGGCAGCGGCGGCGCTGGAAGGATAGCTGGAAGGGGATGGCGCCTGAATGCCCACTCGCTGACCCATGGCTTCCAGGTACTGGCTCTTCTGCGCTTGCACCACCTGGATGACCTGCTGCTGCATCTCCGGCGGGAGGAAAGAGGCCAGCGCTGGGGCGAGATCGAAGAAAGTCAGGGCCAGCCCGTCCACCTGGGCCTGAAGTGAGCCGAAGTTCCGAACGGCATCGGATAACGATTGATAGGAGATGATGGAGTTGTTCCACATCCCGGACATGAGATCCCCGATGGATGCGGCGTTGAGATAGTTGGCGTAGGCCTGATCCGCCTGCTGCTCGAGGTCGGCGGGCTGCAGGAGGGCGAGGATGTCGCCGGCTTCCACCTCATCGCCGTCCGAGACCAGGAGCTGCTCCAGCACGCAGCTGATCCGGCAGGGGACATCGACGGCGGATGCCGGCTCCAGGGTCCCTATGGCGGAGACCAGCAAAGTAAGGTCGCCGCGCACCGCTTCTCCCACCTTAACCCCGGGTATCCCCCGGCTCCCGCAGCCGCCTAGGTTGAGCCCCAGAATCGCGGGCAGCAGCAGGCAGGCGGCCATCACCGCCACGGCCTTCATTCTGGGGGTCATGGTTTCCCTCCTTTGCTCTTGCCTCCCTCTCCGCCGTCAGCGGCGAGAGCCTTTCCGTATTTGGCCAGCAGGCTCACGAGGGTTCGGATGTCCTCCTCCTCCATTCCCTGAAGGCGCTGAGACAGTTCCTTTATCCGTTCCCCGTGGATCTGCCGCATCACAACCTCCCCCTTTTCCGTGATCCTGGCCCAGACGATGCGCCGATCCTTCTCATCCCTGTACCTCTCCACCAGGCCCTCGCGGAACAGGCGGTCGATGATGCCGGTGACCGTCCCCAGGGCCAACCCCAGTTCCTCGGCCATCTCCTTCATCATCAAGGGCCTGTCTTCCAGCACGGCCAGAGCGAAGAACTGGGGCAGGGTCAGGGAGAAACGGCTCAGCCGTCTGGATTCCTGATTTCGCGCGGAACGTACCAGCCCCGGCAGCAGGGCGTCAAACGCCTCCGCGTAGGCCAGGGCCTTTTTCTTCTCCATCGGCATCCTTTCCCGGAAGTGTGTGACGAAGCCTACATCGGCACACCGTCCGCCCCGCCGGCTTCCTTTTATTTTGTATGACGAATATTTTAATTTGCAAAAGAAATGATATACCGCGTGAGGGCGGCGGTCAATGAGGTGACGTAAACCCGCATTCGCGCCATCTCCGCTAGCTTTTTCGGGATGGAGAGATGTTGGGTTGACTCGGCATGCCCGAAGGGCGAAAAGGCGCCGGGTTTGCCCAGAGGCAGCGGAGGAGGTGCGCCCGCTCGCCCCTGCGGATAGAATTGATCAGTAGTCTCGGGCATACCGATGAGCGAAGGACGGAAGGTTGTGAAGGCGTACCTCCTCGGCTACGACATCGGGAGTTCCTCGATAAAGGCAGCCCTGCTCGACCCGGAGACGGGGAGGCCGGCGGCGGAAGCGGTCTCCCCTTCCACCGAGATGGAGATAGCTGCTCCCCGCCCTGGATGGGCCGAACAGGATCCCGCCGCCTGGTGGGAGCACCTCGCGCTGGCCACGCGGATGCTGGGCGATACCCCCGGCATAGATCTCAAGGCCGTGAAGGCCGTCGGCATCTCCTATCAGATGCACGGGCTGGTGCTCGCGGGACGCCGCGGCGAGGCGCTGCGACCGGCGATCATCTGGTGCGACGGGCGCGCCGTCCCCATCGGGGCCCGGGCCTT
>MU158497.1:24723-29575 GCA_015711755.1 Candidatus Geothermincola secundus
GCTCAACTCGCCCGGCAACTTCACCGCCTCGCGCCTGGCCTGGATCAGGGAGAATGAGCCGGATGTCTACGCCCGTGCCCGCTGGGCCATGCTCCCGGGCGACTGGATCGCCCTCCGCCTCACCGGCGAGGCCGTGACCACCGAGGGCGGCCTGTCCGAGGCCATCCTCTGGGATTTTAAGGAAGGAGGGATAGCGCGCTTCCTCCTAGACCACTACGGCATCGACGAGAAACTGCTCCCCCCGGCAGTGACACCCTTCTCCCATCAGGGCTCCGTTACCCGAGAGGCGGCGGAGGAACTGGGACTGGCTCCCGGCACCCCGGTGGCTTACCGCGCCGGCGATCAGCCCAACAACGCCTTCTCCCTGGGGGTGCTCGAACCCGGGCAGGCCGCGGCCACCGCCGGCACCTCGGGTGTGGTCTTCAGCGTCGCGGACCGGCCGGTCCATGACAGACATTCGCGCGTCAACGTCTTCATCCACGTCAACCATGCGCCGAAGCGTCCGCGCTACGGGGTGCTGATGTGCATCAACGGGGCGGGCAGCGCCTATCGTTGGCTCCGGCGAATATTGACATACAGTAAAAGAGAGATTTCCTACCGCGATCTGGACATAGAGGCTTCGTCCGTGCCTCCCGGCTCGCAGGGGCTTACCTTCCTCCCTTTCGGGAACGGGCCGGAACGCACCCTGGAGGACCGCGACCCCGGCTCTTCATTCTTCGGTCTTCGCTTCAACCTGCACACGCGGCCCCACCTGCTGCGAGCGGTTCAGGAGGGCGTGGCCTTCGCCCTGGCCCGCGGGGTGGGGATCATGCGGGACACTGGCATAGAGGTGGACGTGACCCGAGCCGGGCTGGCCAACATGTTCAAAAGCTCCGTCTTCACCGAGGCATTCGCCGCCGCCGCCGGCATCGCAGTGGAGCTTTTCCGGACCGATGGGGCGCAGGGGGCGGCGCGCGGAGCGGGGGTTGGCGCGGGCATATACAGGGATATGGATGAGGCCTTCGGGAGTTTCGAGCCGTGCCGGGTGTTCGAACCGGATCCCCCGCAGGCGGAAGCGTATCGGCGGGCTTTCTTCGTGTGGAGGGAGGCTTTGGGCGAGCAGCCGTAGCTGCCGGGAGGAGGTTGCAAGTGAGCGAGGAGGTATCATATCACAGCGTCTGCCGCTGGACTTTTCACGCGGGCAAGGGGGGGTTCGTTCCAGCCGACTCCATCCCGGAATGGGAGGAGGGCGGCTGGGGCACGGTCGACGCCATCGGGCTGGTGGCGGAGGAGATAAGACCCCGCCTGCCGGGACATGTGCGCCTGGGCGTCGAGCTGCACTATGACTACGAAGTGAACGAGGGCAACGCGCAGGAGTTAGCCGCCGCCCTGCAGGAGACGGGGCTGCACCTGGCCCTGATCACCCCCGGAGCTCACCGCCGCTTCGCCTACGGGGGGATCGCTTCGCTGGACCCGGGGGAGAGGCGCAGAGCCGAGGAGTTCGGGCGCCGCACCGTCGACCTGGCCCTGGGGCCCCTGCGCCCCGCCTGGCATCCCGACCCCCTGCTCCGCCCCACGCTGGTGCTTTGGAACGGCTCCTGGGGATACGACCTTGCCACGGTGGGGGTGCGCCGCATGTATGAGAACCTCAAAGAGAGCGTCGCCGGGCTGTGCCGTTACGAGGAGGGGCGGGAAGGCGGTATGTATTTGGCCATCGAGCCAAAGCCCAATGAGGGCCATCCGGCCATGCTGCTTCCCACGGTTGCCAGCGCCATCCTCTTTTGGAAGAAGCTGGAAGAGGAGTATGGGGTCACCCGCGTACGTAAAGGCATCAACAAGGAATTCGGCCACTCCGAGATGATCGGCCTGGACCCCGTCTACGACACCGTGGAGGAGATCGACCACGGCATGCTGGTGCACATGCACCTGAACAGCCAGGGCTGGAGCGACGGCATCGTGCTGGGAGGCCCCGGCAAGTTCGACATCGACCACGGTGCCCGGGTGAACGGTTTCACCGTTACCATCGCCGGGCTGGCGCAGGAGGCGGGTTACGCGCGGTGGAAGGGGCACGACCTTCAGCCCAGGCCTTATGATGACAGGGGGCAGGCCGTCGACAGGGTGGTACGTTCCATCCTGGCCTGGGAGGCATGCGCCCGGGCGGCGCGGGAACTGGACACCGCCCGTCTTCTCAACGACCTTTCGAAGCGGGACACCGCCGCCGCGGAGGACCTCATGCGCTCGGCGGTGGCGGCCGCCCAGTCTTACTTCGACGAGATGCTGTGAGGGAGCCCGCCGCTCCCACTTTCCCCTGAGACTGAAGGGAGGACGGCCACTTCTCCGACCCGGTGCGCGCCGTTCCTCGGGTCTGCGATAGGAAGGCCGTCGGCACCCCGGGCGGTATTGGCTGCCGAGGCCGGATGGTGTTGAGGAGTTCGGTCCGAAAAAAGTGTCCCGCGCCGGATGTTCAGGCGAGTTCGGGAGGGCGCCCTTGCACCCAACCGTTCCCGACGCCCGCTGCGGGGGGCAGGCCCCGCGAGACCGACGCCTCCGTTGCCGTCATCGGAAAAGAGAGGGAGGGGATGTTCGGCATCGATATCATCGGGAGCGAGAGGATATGGATTAAGCACTAAGGGGGCAGGGTTCGAGCATATGCATGCTATACTGATCGGTAATATAAGCTGCCAGCCGGTCAACGAGGAGGAGGCTTTATGGAAGACTATCTCGGCTATCTCGATCGCGTGAAGCGGGCCTTGGCCGACCTGGAAGTGGACGAGATCAACCCCCTCTTGAAAGGGGCCCTCGAAGCAGGGGTGAAGGCGCCCGACCTGCTTAATGCGATGAGCGCCGGCATGGAGGTGGTGGGCCGGCGCTTCGAGGCGGGCGAGTATTTCTTGGCCGACCTGGTCCTGGCGGGCGAGGAGATGAAGGAGGGCGTGGAGGTGCTCAAGCCCCACCTGTCCGCGGGGGACACAGGAGGTAAGGGCGCCGTGGTGATGTGCACGGTCAAGGGAGACATCCACGACATCGGCAAGAACCTGGTCTGCATCATGCTATCGAGCGCCGGTTTCAAGGTGGTGGACCTGGGGGTGGATGTCCCCGCGGAGAAGGTGGTGGAGGCGGTGCGGGGCAACTCCGCCTTTGCCGTCGGCCTGTCGGTGCTCCTGACCACCATGGTGGGTTCCATCGGCGAGGTGGTGGAGGCCTTGAGATCGGCCGGCCTGCGCGATTCGGTGAAGATAGCCATAGGCGGCGCCTGCACCACCCAAGAGCTTGCGGACCGCTACGGGGTGGACGCGCTGGGGCGTGACGCGGTGGAAGCGGTGCGCATCTTCTCTGGGTGGGCGGCCTGAGGGGGAGAGGGTCATGGCCGAACAACACGACCGGGTACTGGCGGCCCTGGAGCTGCGCGAGCCCGACCGCGTGCCGGTGATGGGGATGGTCACCGATTACACCAGCATGGGGGAGATACTGGGCAAGAGGCCGCTGCCCCTGGGGCTCTTCTTCTCGAACAGAGTGATGGCCCGGGTCACGGACCTTCTCGCCTCCATCGATAACTACGCGGCTTTCGTGCGCCTGGCCATGGACTCATTCACCCGCGGCTCGGTCGCCGCGGCGGTGAAGATGGGCTACGACGCCATCTGGGTCTTTTATCTGCCTACCTGGCGCTACCTCAACTCCAGGGAGGTCCGGGACATCTACGGGCGCATGTGGGAAGCCGACCTCGACAGCCGGGGCAACCTAAAATCACCGATGTACCGAAAAGGCCTCATCACTTCGCCAGAGGACTGGAGAGCCTGGCCCAAAGAGGACATCTTTCGCCTGCCCGCGCTCTACAACCGCATCTTCCGACGCTTGCAGCGGGAGTACGGGGACAGGATCTTCATGTTCGCGTCCTTCTCAGCCGGGCTGTTCGAGCTCAGCTGGCAGTGCATGGGCTTCGAGCGCTTTGTGATGGCCGCACGCAAAGAGAGAGAGTTCATCGAACGCATGGTCCGCTTTTACGCCGACCTCTATTCCCTGATCATCGAAGCGGTGGCGGACGCCGGCATCCCCGGGGTCATCTACTCCGACGACCTGGCCTACCGCTCCGGACCCATGCTCAGCCCCAAGCTCTACGAGGAAATCTTCGGAGAGGCCTACAGGCGAATAGTGGATACCGCGCACGGCCAAGGCATGAAGATAGTCATGCACTCCTGCGGTAATGTCTACGACCTACTCGAATGGTTCGTGGACTGCGGATTTGACGGGGTGCATGCGTTGGAGCCCACCGCCGGGGTGGATCTGGCCAAGGTCAAGGAGATGGTGGGAGACCGCATTTGTCTCGTGGGAAACATGGACGTGACCCATGTCCTGGTGGACGCCGGCAGGGAAGAGGTGAAAGAGGCGGTGCGGCGTTCGATCAGTGCCGCCGGGGCGGGTGGCGGCTACATCATCGCCCCCACCAACAGCCATGAGTCCATGACCGTGCGCAATCTGCGCTGGATGGTGGAGGCCGCGGAGAGATGCGGACGATACCCCCTCGGCGAGATGTAGGCCATCATGTTGCGGAAACGATATCCGAAGGCGGCCGAAGGCCTGAGTTTCAAGGATCTCGTGGCATGCTCCCGAGAGGATGAGCTGGAGGAGAGGATAAGGGAGCTGCTCTCGCGCATGACCTTGAAGGAGAAGATCGGCCAGATGGTCGGCAGCAGCGGCCCACTGACTCTTCTGACCATGATCTTCCGCTACAACTGGAGGCCCTTCGAGTCCGGGGCCGACCGGCGGCTGGGGATCCCTCCGCTCCGCTTCACCGACGGACCGCGGGGCGTCTGTCTGGGCCGGTCGACCTGTTTTCCGGTGGCCATCGGGCGGGGGGCGACCTGGGACCCGGAGC
>JACVIY010000019.1 GCA_015711755.1 Candidatus Geothermincola secundus
GCCTTCTGCTCGGGGCTGCGGCAGGAGGACGTGGCGGAGACCGTCAGGGAAGCGCTGGAGAACGCCCGTTTCAGCGCCCCCGACCCCCACAACCGCTTGCCCGAGGGCACCGAGGAGCGCCTTCCCCTGCGGGAAGACCTGGGCATGTTCGACGAGGAGACGGAGCGCACCTCGGTGGAGAGCAAGGTGGAGATGGCCCTGCGGTTGGAGGAGCTGGCGCGCGGCCTGGACGGGAGGATCCGCGCCGTGGAGAGCGCGGCCTATTCCGACTCGGTCTACGGCGTGGCCCTGGCCAACACCCTCGGCTTCTGCGGTTCCTATAAGGGATGCGACTGCCACTGCTACGTCATGCCCATAGCGGGAGAGGGAGAGGAGTCCCAGAGCGGGTTCTCCTTCGCCACGGCCAAGTCCCCGTCCCGCCTGGACCTGGAGGGCTGCGCGCGGGAAGCGGTGGAGAACGCGGTAATGCTGCTGGGGGCGAGGAGCATGCCCTCGCGGCGCACCACCGTCGTGCTGGACAGCCTCATTGCCGCGGAGTTCCTGGCGGTGCTGGCCGGGCCCCTCTCCGCCGAGGCGGTTCTCAAGGGGCGCTCGCTGTTCGCCGGCCGGCTGGGCGAGTCCGTAGGCAGCGGCATCCTCGACCTCACCGATGACGGCACCCTCCCCGGCGGCATGGCTACGGCCCCCTTCGACGACGAGGGGGTCCCCTCCCGCCGCAGCCCCGTGGTCGATGGCGGGGTCCTGCGGAGTTACCTCCACGACACCTACACCGCCTCGCGCAGCGGCGCCGCCTCTACCGGCAACGCCCGCCGCGCTTCCTATCGGGAACGCCCCCGCGTCTCCCCCACCAATTTCTTCCTGCGGCCGGGGGAGATGAGCAGGGAAGAGCTGCTCCGCGAGGTGGGGGAGGGCGTCCTGGTGACCCAGCTGGTGGGGGTGCACGCCGGGGCCAATCCCGTAAGCGGGGAGATCTCCGTGGGGGCGCTGGGGATGGAGCTGAAAGGGGGAGAGCCCCATCGCCCCCTGCGGGAGATAACCATCGCGGGGAACCTCCTCGACCTGCTGAAGGGTATAAAGATGGTCGGGAGCGACCTCCGCTTCCTCCCGCTGGCTGCGAGCATCGGCTGCCCGAGCATGGCTATCGAGGGGGTCATGGTGGCGGGGCGCTCCTGAGCGAGTCCCCCCAAGGGGAGAGAGACCTTTCGGCCCGCCCGCCCCCGCCTTCTCAGGCCTCGCTCACCCGCACTCCTTCCCTGATGGCCGCGGCGTCCAGCCCGTGGAGAGCGTCGTACAGGCAGGCATGGAAGGTTCCGGGGCGCTCTCCCGAGACCTCCGCCGCCCTCTCTCCCGCCAGCCCGAATACCGCCAGCCCGCAGGCCGCCCCTTCCAGGAAAGGTTCCCCCACGGCGCAGTAGCAGGCCGCGCAGGTGGTGGCCATGCATCCCGTGCCGGTCACCCTGCCCAGCAGGTGGTGGCCGTTATGCACCGCCAGCACCCTGCTCCCGTCGCTCAAGTGGTCCACAGGCCCGGTGATGGCCACCACGCAGCCCAGGTCCCCGGCCAGCTCCAGCGCCACTTCCGCCATATCTCCCTCGGCTGAGACGGCTTCCACTCCCCGCACCTCGGCGAGCCGTCCCGCCAGCACCGCCACCTCCGCCGAGTTGCCGCGCACCACCGCCACCTCCACCTCCTCGAGGATCCGCCTCGCCGTCTCGGTGCGGTAGGAGGTGGCCCCGGCCCCCACGGGGTCCAGGATCACGGGGATGCCGCGGCGGTTGGCCTCGCGCCCCGCCAGGAGCATCGCTTCCACCATCTCGGGGTAGAGGGTGCCGATGTTCAGCACCAGGGCCGAGGCCAGGGAGACCATCTCCTCCACCTCCTCCCGCGCGTGGGCCATGACCGGCAGGGCCCCCGCGCAGATGGTGATGTTGGCGGTCTCGTTCATCACCACGAAGTTGGTGATGTGGTGCACCAGCGGCTTTCTCTCCTCCAGAACCAGGCGGCGCCGCGCCGCCTCCTCCCCGAAGCCCCCGTTCCCTTCCGTCTTACCGCTCCCGCCTTTTCCCATGCCTCGCTCCTTTCACTGGCCCTCCTCTCCTGAGGGATGCCGACGGGGAAAAGGGGAGCCGCACCTCTTGCCGGGTGCGGCTCCTTTGCGGCTGCGTGTCCTTCATCTCCCTCCGCCGGCATTACCCGGATCAGGTTCAAAGGGTATGATCTCAGCCTCTCCCGCGGGAGAAGCACCCCTGCGTCAGCATTATAACCTGCGGTACCGCCGAGGTCCAAGGGTTTTTCCCTTCCCGGCCCCTTAAAGCCCCTGCCTCATGTCCTATCCGGGAAGGAGAGCTTGCGAGAACGGGAGAAGTTATATCAGACAAGCGAAAATGAGGCGTTCGGAAAGGGGGTGAGCCGTGTCGGGGAAGCCGGCGCGGGGATCTCAGGAGAAGCTGCGGAGGACCGCGTTCGCGGCGGCCGTGACCGCCTGCCTGGCCGCTTGCGCGGTTATGGCCTGCGGCGGATGCGGCGGGAAAAAGAGCGACGCCTTCCGAGAATCGCTCATCGAGTACGCCCTCAAGACCATCATACCCGGCCAGACCCAACAGGGCTTCCAGCTGGTCAAGCTGCAGAGCTATCCCCTCGGCGGTGCGCCGGCCGGGGAGGGGTCTGACTACGAGAGGTTCTGGAAGATAGAGGGCGGGAGCTTCACCGAGATCGACGCGGAAGAGTACAGGCGGCTGTGGGAGGAGAGGATAAAGGGCGCACAGGGCGCCTGGCAGGCCAGCGAGCACTCCATCATCATCAGGGCGCTGAACGAGGAGGAGGGGAAGGCGGCGCTGGAGGTGGACAGCCTCTACGGCCCGCTCAGCGGCGAGGGCACCGTCTATTACCTTGAGCAAACGGACGGCTCCTGGAAGATAATGGAAAAGACCACCGCCTGGGTCTCCTGAAAAGGTTCCGGCATCACATCAACGGTTCCTGGGTCTCTTGCCAGGCATAGTGGGCGCCGGTTTTCCCTCACCGCGCCGGGGATCGGACCCTGCTGCGAAAATGCGGGGCATTTGCCGCGGTCATCGCAGTGAGAGCCGGCGAAGATCGGAGATCGGAGGCCTGACCCTGTTTGGAGTGCTCAGCTTCATCCTGCGTGGTGCCGCGCCCGAGGTGTCATGATGGGGCCACCTCAACGGGACTTCGCAGCCGGCAGCGGCGATCCGCGAAATATCCTCACAGGGATTCGAGGAAGGCCTCCAGGCGGGTGGCTGCCTGTCCCTCCTGATACTCCCGGCTGTCGATGCAGTCCCCCTCCAGCAGCAGGACGGGTATGCCTTCCCGCAGCAGCTCCCGCCTCACCAGCGCTGCGCCCCCCGCCGACTGGCGGCACCCCCAGTGATTGAAGTGGACGGCGCCGTCCACACGGTGGCGCAGGGCCAGCTCCCTCATGACGCGGGCCCGCCTCGCCCCCTCGCCCACCCCGAAATGCCCGGTCAGCTTGCGGGCCAGGGAGCGGAAGGGCCTGCGGGGGTCCATCTCCCCCCAGTAGCAGCGGTTGTATTCCTCGCAGACTATGCGCCCGCCGTGCTCCTGCAGGTGCTCGAAGAGGCGGTGGGGGTAGTAGGGCTTGAGGTGCATCCACAGGAGCTTCTTCACCCCGTCGGAATCCTCGCGGCCCTCTCCTCTCTCTCCCCTCTCCCGCAGCTCGGCGGCCAGCTCCCCGTAGAAGCTGACGGCGTCGGGATGCCCGAAGGATGAGGCCAGGACGCTCAAATGCCCCAGGGCGTCGCGGCCGTCCAGCAGCAGCGGATGGCGGAGCCGCAGCTCCTCCACCTCCAGGAGCCGCTTGCGGGCCTCCTCCGAGAGCTCCACCGCCTCGCCCAGCCCTCGCAGATAGGCGTGCCAGGTGACGCCGCAGGCCTCGGCGAGGCGCAGGGCCGTTTCCTCGAGCCCCTCCTCCAGGAGGGCCAACGCGGCATCATCACCCCGGAAAGGTATCTCCAGCAGCAGCAGCGGAACGCCGATCTCCCCGGCTACGTATCGGAAGGAGAGGGGGGCGGAGTCGCAGAGATAGTCGGTGGAGGCAAGGCAGGCGGGAGCGGGCATGTAACCCTCCGACCACGCTCCCAGGATGGCGCGGTGGAAGGAGCAGGTGTCGGGGGAGAAACCGGCATGAGCCGCCGCGTCCAGGAAGCGGGGGGCCAGCTCCAGAGAGGCGGCGACCGCGGCGGCCATCTCCGGATAGAAAGGCACGGCGCCGGCGGCGTGGATCAGTTCGCTTGGGAAGAGAAGGTTGGCCCAGACCACGGGATCGCCCCCGCGGTAGGCCCGTTTGGTCTGGCGTAGGAAGTAGCGCAGGGCGACCGCGTCGGCTCTCCAGGCGGGCCGGTTGAGCGGCGAGCGGGCCAGCCCCTCCGCCGTGCTCCACAGCAGGGGCGACCTGAGGGTGGCGGGGGAGAGCCGGTCCATGAACCGCTCTTTCAAAGAGGCCATCCAGTTCATGCCCTCCGCCTCCCCTGCCGCAGCATCTCCAGGAAGGCCTCGACGCGGGTGGACAGCTGGCCGGCATGGCCGTCCTGATAATCGCTGTCGAGGCGCAGGACGGGCAGGCCTTCGGAGCGCAGCAGGGCTTCTACCCGCGGCCACTCGTAGAGGTAGGGGTCGCAGAACTTGAGGGAGGCGTAGATGACCCCGCGGGCCCCGCATTCCCGGGCCATCCGAAGGAGGCGGGCCTCCCGCTGTCGGGCGTCGTCCATGCGGGCGCAGCCGCGGCGGTTGAGGTAACGGCGGGCCAGGGAGAGCGCCGCTTCCTCCAGGGTCTCACCATCTACTTCTTCCAGGTCGAGGAAGGGGCGGTCGCCGTTGCAGAGGTCCGCCGTTTTCACCCACCCTCCCGCTTCCTCGATGACCTCGACCAGGCCCCGGGGGTTGAGGAGGTTGCCGGTGAGCAGCAGGGGGACCCCGCGGCCCTCGGCCAGGCCCGCGGGCGGTCCTTCGAGAAAAAGCCGCGGGGGCAGGGTCTGGGCCGCTTCCGCCAGTCGCATGCGGGACGAACCGGCAAGCCCCTCGCCCCATTGAAGGCAACGCTTCGCCACCTCCATCCGCAGGGCGGCGGCTTCTTTCAGGCTCTGCGGGGTCACCGCAAGCCCCCCGTCCCGCTCCAGCTCCTCCGCCAGCCGCAGGATCTCCTGCGCCAGGCGGCGCTCCGCCCACGGGCCCGGGCGACGGGGCATATCCATCATATGCGCGCCGCCGCCCCCTTCCCCTCCCCGGCCGCCCGCTCCCCCGCCTCTGCCTACCATATCCTTCCAGGCATCGTGCAGGCGGCGCATGGCGTCGCACGAATTGACGAATACCGCGGGGCCCCGCGGTATCTCCTCCATGCCCTGCACCAGGCAGGCACGGACGAAGGGGCAGGTGGCCGGGTGGAGGAGGACGTCCGCCTCCTCCAGGCGCTCCACCGCGCCGCTCAGGCGCCTCGGGCGGAACCCCGCGGCGTCCAGCAGCTCCAGCGGCGTGTAGGCGCAGAACCAGAGGGCCTGCCTCTCCCCGGGCCGCGCCGCCTCTTCTTCCTCTCTTGACCGCGTGCTCGCTGTCGTATTTTGGCTTTCAGGCATACGGGTATAATAGCAAAGCCGATATGCCATCAACGAGACGGAGGTAGGAGATGGACAAGTATCAGTGCAGCGTGTGCGGCTACGTCTACGACCCCGACAAGGGGGACCCCGACGGGGGCATCCCCGCCGGCACCCCCTTCGAGAGCCTGCCGGATGATTGGACCTGCCCGGTCTGCGGGGCGGCCAAGGACATGTTCGAGAAGGTCTGAGGAGGTCCCGCATGCGCCCGGTGGAGCTCGCCGACGCGGTCTGGTGGGTGGGGGTGCTCGACCCCCAGCTGCGCGTGTTCGACATCATCATGAAGGCCGACCACGGCACCACCTACAACGCCTACCTGGTCAAGGGGGGAGAGAAGACCGCGGTCATCGACACGGCCAAGTCCTCCTTCACCGCGGAGTACCTGGACAACCTGCGCTCCCTGATCGATTTGGCGGAGCTGGACTACGTGGTGATGAACCACACCGAGCCCGACCACTCCGGCTCGCTGGACGCCCTCCTGCGGGAAGCGCCGCGGGCCCGGGTGGTCTGCGGTAGGAACTGCGTCCCCTTCGTCCGCAACATCCTCAACCGCGAGGTGGGCCCCCTGGTGGTGGAGGACGGCGATGCCCTGGAGCTGGGGGGGAAGACGCTGCGCTTCATCAAGGCCCCCTTCCTGCACTGGCCGGACACCATCTTCACCTGGCTGGAGGAGGACGGCATCCTCTTCCCCTGCGACTTCCTGGGAGCCCATTACTGCGACGACCGCCTCTTCGACGACCTCATCGACGATTATAGTCATGCTTTCGAGTACTACTTTCTGGTGATATTCCGCCCCTTCAAGAGCCATGTGCTGGACGCCATCGCCAAGATAGAGGGGCTGCCCATTCGCATGATCTGCCCCTCCCACGGGCCCATGCTGCGCTCCGACCCGCTCTCCAAGGTGGAGCTGTACAGGCAGTGGAGCTCCCGGCCGGCCCCCTCCGCCGAGAGGAGCGTGTTGGTCTTCTACGCCAGCGCCTACGGGAATACCGCCGCATTGGCGGAGAGGATAGCCGCCGGTCTGCGCTCCGCGGGGGTAAAGGCGCAGGTGATGGATATCGCCGCCACTGAGTTGGGCGTGATGATAGACCGCATCGAGGCGGCGGACGGCCTGGTGGTGGGGTCGGCCACCATCAACGGGGACGCGGTGGAGCCGGTGTGGAACCTGCTGTCCAACCTGGCCACCCTCAAGCTAAAGGGCAAGCTGGGGGCCTCCTTCGGGTCCTACGGGTGGAGCGGCGAGGCCCCCAAGCTCATCGCTGAGCGCCTGCGGGGCCTGAAGTTCAAGACGCCGCTGGAGCCCTATCGGGTGCAGCTGGTCCCCACCGAAGAGGATCTCGAGGGAGCCGAGGACTTCGGCAGAGAGCTCGCCTCCGCCCTCTGACCGACCAACGGCGTCTGACACCGGGGGAGGGGGATTGCGGCGGGACCCTGAACGCGAAAACGCGATAGATCGACCGCCAGTCTGTAATAATTTGTGATATCGGTGTCAGACACCGCGAAGGTGGGGGAGAGGCGGAGAGAGGCATGCGGTTATGCTCTGACCAGGGAAAACAAGGATAACCGACCGCCAGTCTGTAATAATTTGTGATATCGGTGTCTGACACCGGGTGGGGTTCAGCGGCCGCGGAAATGGGGGTCGCGCTTCTCCAGAAAGGCCAGGACCGCCTCCCTGAAGTCCTCACCTGTCTGAGCCAGCAGGACCTGATCCGTGTCCGCGTGCATGACCGCCTGGTCCAGCGCTCCCGCATAGGCGTTGACGCTGCGCTTGATCATCTGGAGGGCCAGGGGAGGGCGGGAGGCGAGGAACTCCGCCAGCCGCAGGCAGCGCGGTAGCAGCTCTTCCGGCGGGGCCACCTCGTCCAGGAAGCCCCATTCCGCCAGAACCGCAGCGGGCAGCATCTCCCCGCTCATCAGCCAGCGCTTGGCCCGGGACGGCCCCACCAGCTGCACGCAGAGGGGAAGGCAGGTCCAGCTCAAGGGGATGGCCAGCCCGCTCTCGGGGAAACCGGCTCGGCAGTCCTCGGCCCCCACCCGGAAGTCCAGGGCCATGGCGATGCAGGCGCCGCCCCCCGCCGCCGCGCCGTTTATCGCGGCTATGGTCACCTGATCCATCTCCCGCAGCGCGCGGATGGTGCGTGGTCCCTGCTGAAAACGGCGCCGCCTCTCCAAAAGCGGTGCCGTCAGCGCTTCCGCTTGTCGGGGGTCCTTGAGGTCCATCCCCACGCTGAAATGTCTTCCCGCCCCGGCGAAGATCACCGCCCTCGTATCCGCGTCCTCCCGGAAGGACTGGGCGACCTCCTCCAATTCCCGCAAGAATCCCTCGGTCAGGGCGTTGCCGCGCTCCGAACGGTCCAGAGTGACCACGGCGACATGTCCTTCCCGCTCCACCTTGAGGTTGCGGTATTCATCATGCACCTGAAGGCTCCTTTCCTCCGTCCGCCATCCGCAGACGGGACACCGTGCGCTTCTTCAAGGATAGTGCCTCTTCCAGGCGGGATGGCGGCCTCTTGACCGCTTCAATGATTCAACTGTCGGGATAATCAGCCAGCCATTCTTCCATGTACCGGTTGACCTCCTCGGGCCGCTCCTGCTGCACCCAGTGGCTGCAATCGGGGATATATCTGATCTCCAGGGGGCCTTCGACCTCCTTGTGGAAGTCATAGGTGAGCTCCTTGCCCAGGGCCTTGTCGTCCTCGGCCCAGATGACCAGGGTGGGGCACTTGACCTTGGGGCGCCCACCGCCTGCGACCTCCCGTGAAAGCCCACCCCGCGGAGAAAGCAGGCCCCTCAGGGCTCCGCGCAGGGCGGCGCGGTAGTAGTTCACGCCGCCGGTCAGCGCTCCCGGCTTGGCAGCCGCTTCCTTGAACATGCGGATGTCCTCGTCGGTGAAAGCGCTCTTGTCGACGGCCCAGCCGCGGAAGGCCCTCTCGATGAGCCGATAGTCGCGGAAACGCAGGGCCGCCTCGGGCAGCCGGGGTATCTGGAAGAGGAACATGTAATAGGATCGTCTCAGCTGCCGGGGGTTGCGGCGCAGATGGTCCAGCAGCACGCCGGGCGGGGGGCAGTTCAGGATGATCAGCCGCTCCACCATCTCGGGATACCTCATGGCGAAGGGCCATGCCACTCCTCCGCCCCAGTCGTGGGCCGCGATGACCGCCCTTTCATGGCCGAGGGCCCTTATCAATCCGGCAATGTCGGCCATGAGCGTCTCGATGCGGTAATTGCCCACGCCCACCGGCTTTTCGCTCTGATTGTAGCCGCGCATATCCGGGGCCACCACCCGGAAACGCCGGGCCATGACCGGGATCTGATGGCGCCAGGAGTACCAGAACTCGGGAAATCCGTGCAGCATCAGCATGAGCGGCCCATCGCCCTGGGCGACATAGTGCATGCGGATGTTGCCGACGTTCACGTACCCGTCCTCCAGACGAGCGTTTCCGACCTCACTTTTTCCGTTCATCGCTCCCCCCAAGAACCGTCAAGGAACCTGCTTGCGCGCACTTCTCCGTTTCGCTAGCTCACCCGATATCATACCCGCTGAAGCGGATGGAGACACCGGATCGAAGGCCCGATGCGATATGCTAAGCTCGTTCCCATATGGTAAGATGTGGGCGAGAACAAGAGAAACCGCGCCCTTGTAGCTCAGGCGGATAGAGCGGTGGCCTCCGGAGCCACAGGCGGGGGTTCGAGTCCCTCCAAGGGCGCCATTTTCCGGCGAAGAGGCAGGAGACGCCGCGCGTGGGTGAAGAGGGCCTCCCCAGATGCTATAACTGCAGCAAGGACATTTCCGAGGGCTTCGAGCGCTGTCCCCACTGCGGCGTGGCCGTCCGTTATTCCAACATAGAGGCGGTCAAGCTGGCCACCGCCCTTCACACCGAGGGGAACGTCAAGGCGGCCCGCGGCGATTTCGAGGGGGCCATCGAGCTCTATCGGCGGGCGGTGGAGCTCTTTCCAGATTACTCGGTGGCACATTACAACCTGGGGGTAGCCTGCTCCGGGGCCAAGCGCCATCGCGAGGCGGTGGAAGCCTACAGCGAGGCCATCCGCCTCAAGCCCGATTTCGCCGCGGCCTACACGGGGAGAGGCGACTCCCGGATGGCGCTGGAGGAAGTGGGGGAAGCGGTGGGCGATTATTCCAAGGCCATCGAGCTCTACCCCGATTACGCCCGCGCCTACTACAAGAGGGCGCTGGCCTACATAAGGCTGGGCCGGACCGATCGGGCGCGCGAGGACCTTGAGAGCTACATGACCTATAAGCCTCATGATGCGGCGGCCCGCCGCAAACTGGAGTCATTGGGGAGCGGCGGAGCGCAGTGAGTCGCAGCGTGTAGCAGGCGGAGAAAACGGACCGGAAGGGGGTCACTGCCGGATGGATGACGAGACCTGGATGGCCTTATGCGAGAAGCTGCAGGGCAAGGAGGTCATGGTTTGGACCGTGGGCGGCCATTTCTTCCGCGGCTTCATGAAGGGTTGGGACGCCCGCGCGGTGGTGGTGGAGAAGGTCAGCTGTCCCCTGGCGGACGGCGAGCGGGGCGAGCGCGACTGGGTTATCATCCTCACCGACCAGATAGACGCCATATCCTGAGGCGGCCCGCGCTCCGGCCTGCGGGGGCAGCGAGCCCGGTATCCTCATCCGCTCGGCTTCACCAGCCTCACGTAATTCATCTGCAGGTTGGCCAGAGTCCCTCGGAAAGGCGAGATCCGGCTTTCCTCCACCTTGCCCTCCAAAGAGGTCAACAGCCCCTTGAGGGCGTCTATGGCCATGCGCGCCTGGGCATAGTCGCGGTACTTGAGGTTGACGGTCTCCGGCAGCCCCAGCTTCTGATAGGCCAGGCTGGCCAGGCTGGCCATCATCTGAGAGACCACCTCCAACACGGTTATCTTCTCCATCTGCTCCTCGATGAGGCGGCGCATCTCCTCCTCGGAGAGCTCTTCCCGCTCTTTGGCCGATCCGCCGGCGGCCTCCCCCTCGCGCTCCGCGCTTTCCTCCGCGGCGCGAGCGGCCTCCTCCGCGGCGGCCGGGCCCGCGGCCTCGTCTTCGGGAGTCCCCGCTTTCCCCTCCGCCTTCCTTGCTCGCTCCGCCTTTTTCCTCGCTCCGGCCGCTTTTGACGCGGCCTCCGCCTTTCCCGCGGATGCCCCCGCTTTTTCCCCGGCGGCCTCGGCGGATCTCTTCCCGGCTCTCCTCGGCTTAGCCCCGCCGCGGGAGCCGACCTCGCCGGCATCCTCCGCCTGCGCCCGGGCTTCCTCGCGGTCTTCCGTATCGCTCATGCCCGCACCTCCTTCCGATGCTCCTATACAGATTATAAGCGGAGGATGTACTCCTCATCACGTTTCCCGAGGCGGCCGCCGCCCCCGCGGGCGGACGCTTTCGGAAAGGGCCGCCGGGACTTCGCCGGCTCGTTTTCGGGCAGGGGGTCGGGAGGAAGCTGACCGCCGCTATTCCCGCCGCCCCCGCCTTGCGGTATCATCGAGGTGAGGAGACCTTGAAAACCGCGTCGGATGTAGGGGTGCTTCCGCAGGAGGCTGAGATCACACCCTTGAACCTGATCCGGGTAATACCGGCGTAGGGAACATCGGGTCACGGATCGGATGCCGCGTCCCGGCGGGATGGCGGCATCTTCTTTCGGGGGAAGAGGAGGAAACCCTGTGGGGGAAAGAACAGAGCGAGTCGGGATGAGGGACTACGGGCTTTATGTGATAACTTTCCGGGGAGCGCGGGAAGGGCGCGGACATCTGGAGATGGCGGAGGCCGCCCTGGCGGGCGGGGCGAAGGCCGTACAGCTTAGAGACAAGGAGCTGCCGGGCCGCGAACTGCTGGAGCTGGCCCTGCGAATCCGTTCCCTCATCGACCTGAGGAGACCCGGCACCCTCTTCCTGGTGAACGACCGCGTGGACGTGGCCGCGGCGGCGGGTGCGGACGGCGTGCACCTGGGACAGGAGGACCTGCCCTGCAAGGAGGCCCGCCGCATCCTGGGCCCCGAGGCGGTCATCGGCGTCAGCGCGAGCACCCCTGAGGAGGCGCGGAGGGCCGAGAAGGAAGGCGCCGATTACCTGGGGGTGGGCCCGATCTTCCCCACTCCCAGCAAGGGCGACGCCGCGCCTCCCCTGGGGCTGGAGGGGCTGGCCGAGGTGCGCAGGTTGACGCGCTTACCCTTGGTGGCCATAGGCGGCATCACCGAGGAGAACGTCAGGGAGGTGATGCGGGCGGGAGCCGACGGGATAGCGGTCATCTCCGCCGTTTACGCCGCCCCGGACATGGAGGAGGCGGCGCGTAGGTTAACCCGACTGGTGGACGAGGAAAGGCGAGGCCGCCGGGAGCGGGCGGCCTCGGAGGGGGAATGAAGGCCATGCGGGAGAAAACGCTGCTGCAGCAGCTCTCGGCGGGGGACATCCCCGATATGGTCAGGGAAGCGGCCGCCCGCGAGCGGGTGGAGCTGGATGCCCTGCTGGACGATCTTCTGGCGGGTAGGTCGGTCATACCCGTCAACCGAGCGGTCCCCAAGCCGCGCCCCTGCGCGTTGGGGCGGGGCCTGGCGGTGAAGGTCAACGCCAACCTGGGCACCTCGCCCGATTACCCCGAGGCGCGGGGGGAGCTCGATAAGCTCAGGGCGGCGGTGGAGGCGGGGGCCGACGCGGTCATGGACCTATCGACCGGGGGCGACCTCGACCGCACCCGCGAGCTCATCGTGCGCAATTCGCCGGTGAGCGTGGGCAGCGTGCCGGTGTATCAGGCGGCGGCCCTTGCCCGCGAGGTTCGGGGGAGCATCGTGGAGATGACCTCGGAGGACATCTTCCGAGCGGTGGAGGCCCATTGTTCCTCGGGAGTGGATTTCATCACCGTGCACTGCGGGGTCACCCGCAGGGTACTGGAGACGCTGCAGAGGAACCCGCGGGTGGCGGACATCGTGAGCAGGGGAGGGGCTCTGCACGCCGGGTGGATGATCCATCACGACCGGGAGAACCCCCTGTTCGAGGAGTTCGACCGGCTTCTGGAGATCGCCGCGCGCTACGAGGTGACCCTCTCCCTGGGGGACGGCCTGCGGCCGGGGGCCGTGGCCGACGCCACCGACGCCGCTCAGCTGGCGGAACTGCAGGTGCTGGGGGAACTGGTGCAGCGGGCCCGGGCGGCCGGGGTTCAGTGCATGGTGGAGGGGCCGGGACACATCCCCCTGCATCAGGTGGAGGTCAATGTGCGCCTGGCCAAGACGCTCACCCGCGACGCCCCCTTCTATGTGCTGGGGCCGCTGGTAACCGACGTGGCCCCCGGATACGACCACATCGTGGCGGCGATCGGCGGGGCTCTGGCCGGCATGGCCGGAGCCGACTTTCTCTGCTACGTGACTCCCCGCGAGCACCTGGGCCTTCCCACGGCGGAGGACGTGCGCGAGGGCGTGGTGGTCACCCGCATAGCCGCTCACGCCGCCGACCTGGCCCGGGGCAGCAGGGGCGCCGCCGAATGGGACCTGCGGATGAGCCGGGCCCGCAAGGCCCTGGACTGGGAGGAGCAGCTGCGCCTGGCCCTGGACCCGCAGAGGGCGCGGCGGATGCATGAGGAGAGGAAGGTCGAGGGTGAGCGCGCCTGCACCATGTGCGGCGATTTCTGCGCCATGCAGTTCATATCGCGCTATCTGGGGCGCCCGGCGGGTACCTGCTGAGGCCTCTTGCCGCGGCGGAGAAAAGGACCTTTTGCCGTGAGGATCGAGGAACTGGGGGAGTTCGGGCTGATCGAGCTGCTGCGCGCGGGGCGCCTCCCGCGGGGAGAGGGTGTGCGCCTGGGAGCGGGGGACGACGCGGCTCTTCTGGAGGGGACCGACGGGACTCTCCTGGCTCTGACCACCGATATGCTGGTGGAGGGCATACATTTCGACCTCTCTTTCACCGACCGCGCCTCTCTGGGGTATAAGGCGCTGGCGGTCAACCTCAGCGACATCGCGGCCATGGGCGGCGGCGGCTCTTCCTGGGCGGTGGTGTCACTGGGCCTTCCCCCGGGCACCGAGGTCGGCGAGGTGGAAGAGCTTTACCGCGGGATGTCCGAGGCCGCCTGGGAGTACGGCTGCAGCCTGGTGGGAGGGGACACCGTGCGCTCCCCCCGCGGCCTGGTGCTCAACCTGGCCGTTGTGGGGAAGGTGAGAGAGGGTGACCTCCTGCCGCGGAGCGGGGCTCGTCCCGGCGACCTGTTGATGGTAACGGGGGAGGTGGGGGCCTCCGCCCTGGGGTTGGCCGCCCTGCTGGCGGGAAAGGGGAGGGAGGATATATTTTTACAATATGTAAAAAGACATCTTCGCCCCCGCCCCCGCCTGGACATCTCCGCGGGACTGCGCGCGCGCGGCGCCGCCGCCGCCATAGACATAAGCGACGGGGTGCTTCGCGACCTCGGTCATATATGCGAGGAGAGCGGGGTGGGGGCGGAGCTCCGTTACGGGGACCTGCCCCTCCCCCCCGGGGCCGAAAGGGCAGCTGCCGACCTGGGAGCCGATCTTGCCGGCCTGGTGCTGGGAGGGGGGGAGGACTACGAACTGCTGCTGGCGGTGAGCCCGGAGAGGGCGGGAGAGCTGCAGGCAACGGGGACCGCCGTGGCCGTGGGCCGCTTCACCGAAGGAGAGAGCGTGACCGTGCTGGACAGTACGGGGCGGGAGATGAAGGTCCCCTCGCCCGGATGGGAGCATTTCAAGGAGGCGGGATGACCGTGCCCGTGGCCCTGAGCGTGGCCGGCTCCGATCCCGGCGGGGGAGCGGGGCTGCAGGCCGACCTGAAGGCTTTTTTCGCCTGCGGCGTCCACGGCATCTGCGCGGTGACCTCCGTCACCTTCCAGAACACGGCGGAGGTGAGGGGGCGGTTCGACCTGCCGCCGTGGGCGGTGCGGTCCCAGCTGGAAGCGGTGCTGGACGACATGGCTCCCGCCGCCGCCAAGACGGGGATGCTGGCCACGGCGGACATCGTGCGCGAGGTCGCCGCGGTCTTCGGGGAGCGCCGCCCGCCCCGCCTGGTGGTGGACCCGGTGATGGTCTCCACCAGCGGGCATGCCCTGCTGGACGAGGAGGCCGTGGAGGAGATGGTGGGCGGGCTCTTCCCCCTGGCCGAGGTGGTCACCCCCAACCGCGCGGAGGCGGAGCGCCTCAGCGGCATGACCCTGGACGATCCGGGCCTTCTGGAGGAAGCGGCCCGGCGCATCCTGGCCCTGGGTCCCCGCGCGGTCCTCCTCAAAGGCGGGCATATCCCGGATGAGGCAGGGAAGGGAGAGGCCGTGGACCTTCTCGTTTCCATGGAAGGGGGTTCGCTGCGCCTATCTGCCCCCCGCCGCGATGCCGGCCCGCTGCACGGATCGGGATGCGTCCTCTCGGCCTCCCTGGCCGCTTTCCTGGCAAGGGGGCTCACCCTGGAGGAAGCGGCGCTCAGAGCCAAGAGGTTCGTGAGCCGGGCCATCGACGGGGCGCTGCGGCTGGGCGCGGGGGCCCGCCCCGTGCAGCCGCCTCTCCTTATCCCGTGAGCGCGCTCCCGATCCGGGCATGCCGCTGCCGACCGCCTCATCGTTTAACATAGGATATGGGAGAGAGGATCCGCGGGTCCCGCCGGGCCCGAGGTCCCGCCGGGCGAGGAAAGGAGTGAGGGGCCGTGAGAATAGGCATGGTCAGCGATACCCACGGTGACGTCGAGGCCTGGGAGAAGGCCATGCGCCTGCTGGAGGACTGCGACTGGGTCTTGCACGCCGGGGACCACCTTTACAACGGAGCGTTCAACCCCGTCCTCTCTTCCTACCATCCGAGGCGCCTGGCGGAGCTGATCAACTCATGCCCCGTCCCCATGCTGCACGCCAGGGGCAACTGCGACTCCGAGGTGGACACGGTGGCCCTGCGCGATCCCCTCTCCCCGCTGATCCTGGCCCGCCTGGGCGAACTGCAGTTCCTGGTGATGCACGGGCACACCCACGACGAGGATGGCCTGGCGGCGCTGGCGGAGCGTTATCGAGCGGACGTGTTGGTGCGCGGCCACACCCATCAGGCGGGGATACGGCGGCGCGGCTCCCTACTGGTGGTCAACCCCGGGAGCATCTCCCTGCCGGCGCAAGGGTATCCGCCCACGCTGGCCGTCCTGGAGGAGGGCCGCCTGCGCCTGCTGAGGCTGGATGACGGCAGCGAGTTCGCCGGCGAGGATCTGTGAGGACCCCCGCCGGCCGGCATGCCTGTGCGCATTTGACGCGGGCTCGGGCGGGTGAATATGATGAGGGAAGAAAGCGTCCGGGCCGGCAGCGTTAGGGGAGGCGTAAATAGGGCATGAAGGAAGAAGACCTCCGGAAAAGACATCCTGTCTGGGACGAGCTGGACGACCTGACCAGGCGCCGTCTGATCAAGGCCATGCGGGAGCCCCAGGATGAGGAGGGCGAGTTCATAGCGGTGAATTGGGTGGGGTCCTGCGTCCACTGCGGCAGCGAGCGCACCATGGACCTGTGCGAGGTGGAGGGCGTCGAGAACGCCGCGGTGGGCTTGTGCAAGGACTGCGGGGGGTTGTGGTGCACCGAATGCCGCGCGCCCATAGTGACGCCCGACCTGGAATGCGGGCACTTCGCCGTGTGCGAGGAATGCGGTCAATGCCTGAACGGCGTAAGCGACCTCCCGGAGCCCTCTCAAGAGCCGGGGGACGCCGAAGATATGGACGGAGAAGGACGAGAGGGCATGCTGGAAGACCGGGAGAGCTGGATGATGTCGCTGGAGGAGACCCTGATCCACGATCTTTTCGAGGACTCCTATGAGAATATCGAAGAATATATCGACCCCTTCTGCTGCGAGAAGATACGCGGTTGGCTCATCGAAAAGGGCTTCTACACTCGGGAGGATTTCGAGGAATACGACCGTATCCAGCGGGAGGAGGACGGGTTCGAGGATTCCTTCTGCGAGGCCATGCTCTTCTGCGCTTGGTGCCGAAGGCCCTTCGATACCGATGGGACCATCTTCACCAGCCGGCTGGAGCTGAAGCCCGGCCTGGAGCTGGAGGGAAGGGAGGGGCTGGTGGTGCCCCTGCGCCTCCACGCGGTGGACAAAGTTGTGCCGGCCATCTTCCTCACCCTGCCCGCGACGGGCAACCTCCGCATCAAAGGGCTGAACGTGGTCACCTGTTCCCTGGAATGTCTGGAGGCTCTGCGCGAGGCCTTCAACAGAGAGCGGGAGATAATCGAGCGCTTCAACGTAAATTGACCACACCCCGATGAACCCCGCCTTACTTTAACCAGACAGGCATGATCGGAGAGCGCCCTTAAAGGCCCGTCCGCGCGCCGGGCCCCTCCGATGCTGTGCTATCATCGTTCCGTGAAATACGATCAGGTGGAAGGGAAGAACCCGGTGCTGGAGGCGCTGCGCGGGAGGCGCGCGCCCTTCGAGCTGTTGCTGGCGCGATCCCTGCGCGACGACCGCGCCCTGCAGGAGATAATCCGCCTGGCCAACCGCCGCAAGGTCTCCATCACCACCCTTCCCCGAGAGGAGCTGGACCGCCTCGCCCGCACCGACAGCCATCAGGGGGTAATCCTGCGGCTGGAGCCCTATCGCTATACCGGTTTCCGGCGGTTGCAGGAGCGGATCCTGGAGGAGGAAGAACCGCCCCTGCTGCTCGTCTTGGACGGCGTGACCGATCCCCACAACCTGGGCAGCGTGATCCGCACCGCGGCAGCCGCGGGGGTTTACGCGGTGATACTGCCCCGCCACCGCGCCGCTCCCTTGACCCCCACGGTGGCCCGGGTGGCCAGCGGTGCGGTTGAACACGTGACCGTGTGCACCGTCCCCAACCTCACGGCGGTCATCGAGGAATTGAAGAAGATGGGCTTCTGGGTGGTCGGTGCGGACGCGGCGGCGGAGCAGGACTGCTACGGCGCTGACCTCACCGGCAGGCTGGCGCTGGTGCTGGGGGCGGAGCACAGCGGGCTCTCCCGACTGGTGAAGGGATCATGCGACCTGCTGGTGCGCATACCCATGCCGGGGCGCATCTCCTCGCTCAACGTAGGGGTGGCGGCGGGGGTGCTGGTCTTCGAGGCGCTCAGGCAGAGGCGGAAAGCGGCGGCGGAAAAGGAGAGCGCGGTATCGTCGATGATTGGTGAGGCGCAGGCCGCGACTCCCGCAATAGAGGGTGGGGGGGGTTCGTGAGCGAGGTCATCCTGGTCGACGGCTACAACGTCATCCACGCGTCGCCGCCGCTGGCGGCGAGGAGCGGGGAATCGCTGGAGTCGGCGCGGGAGGGGCTGCTGGCCCGCCTGCTACCCCTCTCCGACATGGGGGAGGCGGAGGTGCTGGTGGTCTTCGATGCCGCGGCGGCCGGCCGCCCGGCGGTGGAGGTGGAGAAGAGGGGCCGCATGCGGGTCCTCTACAGCCGCCGCGGGCAGAGCGCCGACGACCTCATCGAGGAGCTGAGCCGCCGCTTGGCTCCCACCTACCGCGTTACCGTGGTCACCGGGGACCGTCCGCAGGGACGCCTGGCTTTCTTCCAGGGTGCGGCGGTGATCGGCGCTGATATGCTGATGGAAAGGGCGGACGCGGCGCGCCGGGAGATGTCTTCGCTCGGAGGGCGGAGGGCCGGGGAGGCAGGAGGGGCGCGGCTGGAAGACCGGGTGCCCGAGGAGGTCCGCCGCCTGCTGAACGAGATGCGCTTCCGCTGAGCCCCGGACGCCTTTCCGCGTTTACGTGTCGGGGTCGCCGTGACGACCGCTCACGAGCTCGCTCATCCCCGCGGTTTAAGGGTCGTCAAACGTGAGCCGAGAAATATGTTACCATGATTCGGCGCCCAACAACCGCTCCGCTGAAGGGAGCGGGGGAGCTTGCCTTGCGGATAATCCGCGATCGCAGCAGAGCAGGACCGAAAGGAGCAGAAGATTGGCCGATGTACCGCTGACACGCAGACTGAGGAGGAAGCTCTATTTCACTCTGGGCCCGCCCACCTTTCCCCTGTTCATGGTGGCCGGGGGATGGATACTCAAGAGCATCGGCCCGCACATGCCCTTCATCAAGTTCGCCCGGCCCGACCGCTTCACCTACCATCTGCCTCCGGTGAAGTCCCGAGCGTATCAGCGGTTCTACGAGAACATCATCAACAGGGGGTTGGGGCGCGACAGCTGGGGTCCCCACGCCGTGACCATGGCCGTCACCCAGCAGTGCAACGCCCGCTGCGTGCACTGCTCGGCCTACCGCCGCAGTTCCGCCCGCAGTCTGACCACCGAGGAGTGGTGTTCGGTGGTGGATCAGTGCGCTGCCCTGGGGATGACCGACCTCATCATCACCGGCGGCGAGCCGCTGCTGCGGCCGGACCTGGAGACCATCATCCGCCGCATCGTGGATAACGACTGCGTGGCCGACCTCTTCACCAACGGATCCCTGCTGACGCGGGAGAACCTGCGCATGCTCAAGGGAGCGGGCTGCGACACCATCTTCGTCAGCCTGGACAGCCCCTACGCGGAGGAGCACGACGCCCTGCGCGGGGTTCCCGGGCTCCATCAAGCCGCGGTGGAGGGCATCAGGCGGGCGGTGGAGATGGGCATGGCCGTGGGCATCTCCACCTACATGGGCAAGGAGCAGGTGCGCCGGGGCTACCACTACAAGTACGTGGAGATGGCCAAGCAGCTGGGCGTGCGCGAGCTGACCATCTTCGATCTGGTGCCCACGGGCAAGCTCATCAAGAACGACGAGCTCATCCTCACCGACGCGGAGCGGGAGGAGGTGCGCAAGATACACGAGAGCCAGTGGAAGGACCGCAAGGGCCCGCGCGTCTGCTATATGGCCCACGTGAACGATCCCCACATCATGGGCTGCTTCGGGGTGAAGTGGCAGATACACATCACCCACAACGGCTTTGTGACCCCCTGCGACTTCAACCCCCTGCACTTCGGCAACGTGCGCGAGGAACCGCTGGCGGACATCTGGCGGCGGATGAAACTCCACCCCGAGTACGACCGCAAGACCATGACCTGCCGCATGCAGGACCCCGAGTTCAGGCGCAAGTACATCCACAAGATACCCGACGGGGCGGAGCTCCCCTATCCCATCGAACTCATAGACCCCGCCTTCCGGGAGCTGGAGGAGAGGCGGGAGAGGAGCAAAGGGTTGGCCACCGCCTGAGCCGCAAGCGCATCGGGGGACAGCGAGAGGGGGCGCCGGGCGCCCCCTCTTTTATGCCGTTTTCCTCCGCTGGAGCCGGTGAGAGGAATCGAACCTCCAACCTGCCGCTTACAAGGCGGATGCTCTACCTTTGAGCTACACCGGCGCTGAAAAGGGCTCTTTTATTGTATTCCGCGGGGAGGGGAAACTGAAGGGCCGCCTTCAAGGTTGCGCGCGTAGGGAAGCGGTGCTATAGTCTTATCTCGCGCGAAAAGGAGGTAATCGGATGTCCAAGGTGTGCGATATATGCGGCAAACAGCCGAGCTTCGGCTTCAACGTGAGCCATTCGCACCGCAAGACCAAGCGCCGCTGGAACCCCAACGTGCAGCGGATACGCGCGGTGGTGGACGGCACCCCGCGCCGCCTGCATGTCTGCACCAAGTGCATCAAGGCGGGAAAGGTGACCCGCTGAGGGCCGGCCCCTCACATCTTGCGTTTTCCGTACCGCTCGCGACTGAATGGGTTTCCGCAGCTTCGCAACCCATCCGAGGACCCGTGCGCGGTACGGCGATCCAGGGCACGGAAAAACGGGAAGGCGGATACGCGGTTTCCTAGCCCCTCCATGGACCCAAGCGCTGCCCGAAGGCGCTTGTTCGGATCGGACGAATTTGGGAACTGGGGCATGAACTCCTCTCGCGACGTGCGGCGGCTTCAAAGCGTTGCTTTTGAGGGGAGGCGCAAGTGTCGGGTCACGAGAGAGAAAGAGGCCGATGCTGCTACCCCCGTCATGCGTCGGATGCCCGCCGACGCTTTCTCCAAAATAGAACGCGGCCGCCTTCCCGCGGTCGGGAGAGGTCGGGCTCGGGAGAGTCGGTGGCGGATTCGCTGGCGGGAGGAGACGCGGGAAGCATCGGGAGCACGGCAGGGGCCAGCGGCGGGGAGCAGAGCGGGCGCGGAAGGAAAGCGGCACAGCGGCACGTCTTGCGGAAACGTCTGAAAACGGCCTCTGACCTTCCGGTGCGCACGGCATCCCCCTTTCCCTTCGCGGGGAAGGGGACGCTCATGCCCGCCGCGGCCCTTCTCCGTTATGCCTTAACGGATTCTCCGGCTTCTCGGAGCCGACGGGACCCTTGGGTCTTCTGCGGTTACCCTTTTAGCCCGAAAAGGCGCGTTAAAAGAGCGGGTCGACTCATGACACGACCATTAAAAAGGATGCGTCAACCCCAAGCGGAAGAAAGCTTTGCGAGAAGCGCGGCGGCTTTTGACGGTTTTCGGTCACAGCGCGGAAAGGGCTGCTCCCAGCGCCCCCACCACCTGGGGCTCAGGGGGCACCAGAACGCGCATGCCCAGGCGTTCCTCCAAGAGGGCTCGCAGGCAGGGGTTCTTGGCCACGCCGCCGGCGAACACCACCTCCCTGCGTATGCCCACCCTTTTCAGCAAGGCCATCGAGCGGTCGCAGACCGCCTCGTGAAGCCCCCGCGCTATCTCCTCCCTGGGCACGTTGCGGGCGATGAGCCCGGTCACCTCGGACTCGGCGAAGACCGTGCACATGCTGGAGATCTTCTGCGAGGAAGGGGTGCGCATGGCCAGCTCCCCGAACTCATGAAGGCGCAGCCCCAGGGCCATGGCCATGATCTCGAGGAACTTGCCGGTGCCGGCGGCGCAGCGGTCGTTCATCTGGAAGTCCTCCACGCCTCCCCCGGGGCCCACGGAGATGGCCTTGGTGTCCTGCCCCCCTATGTCCAGGATGGTGCGGCATTCGGGGAAGAAGAAATGGCAGCCGAGGGCGAAGGCCTTTATCTCCGTCACCACCTCATGGGCGAAGTTGGCCCTCGCCAGATGCCTTCCGTAACCGGTTGCCACTAAGAGTTCGGGCTCCCTGCCCTGAAGCAATTCCAGGCATTGCTGGAGGGGTTCGTGGGTGGTGTCCCTGACCTCCTGGAAGGCGATCTCACCTCCGCGCACCTCCACCATGGCTATGGTGCGCGAGCCTATGTCCAGACCCACCACGCTGTTCATGGACCGCTGCCTCCTCAGTTTTCCAACCACCAGCACAGGTACGGCTCGATGCGGGAGTATACCACCCCGGCGGCGCGCAGGGCATCCTCCGCCCTATCCCGGTCCCTTGGCGCGACCCTCAGGGAGATGCCGCAGCCCGCTTTGAACTGCGGGGGCGTGCCCACCACCTCGTTGGGGATGCCCTCCTCTATGAGCGCCACTTCCCCGCGCAGGGCCTGATGGGTGGAGTCGAAGACCACCATAAAGCAGTTGAAGTCGGCCGTGCCCACCTCTATCCCCAACCCACACCCGACACAGGCCCTTACCTCGAGAGGGCGCCTATGAAGGCGGCCGCCCTCTCCACGATGAGCTCGGCATCGTTGTCCAGGGTGGCAACGTGGTAGGAGTCCTCCAGCCAGAGCAGTTCCTTCTCCCGAGAGCCCAGCTCGCGCATGATGCTCTCGGCGTTGTCGGGCTCCTTGACCACATGGTCCACCCGTGAGGCGACCACCAGGGCGGGGGCGCTTATCCGCGGCAGCCCCGCTCTCACCTCCTTGAGCAATCTGGTCAGCTCACCGACGGCGGGGACGGGCACCTTGTCGTAGCAGAGCTCGCGCGCCCCCGGCTTCTTGATGTCGCTGCCCACCCCGGGGACGCGGCGCAGCACCTTGCCGACGAAGGGGGCCGCTTTCATCAGAGTGGTGGCGAGGACCAGGGCGTTGATGGGGATGATGCCGGCCACCTCCTCGCGGTGGCGCGAGGCCAGCCACAGGGTCAGGGTGCCCCCCATGGAAAGGCCGGTGACGAAGACCCTGCGGCAGCGCTTGGACAGCTCGGCCAGGGCCCGCTCCACCTCGAAGGTCCACTCGGTGTATTTCCGCTTGGACATGTCCTCCACGCTGGTGCCGTGCCCGGGCAGGCGAGGACCCAGCACGGTGAAGCCCCGCTTCGCCAGCCCCTCCCCATAGGGACGCATGCTCTGGGCGCAGCCGGTGAACCCGTGGATCACCAGGGCGCCCACCTCACCGCCCTCGAAGAAAAAGGGCTTGGCCTCCTCCCACACCTCCGGCTCGACCATGTCAACCCCTCCCATCCAGCTCGTCGGCCCAGCCCAGGCTGCGCCGCACCGCCCGCTTCCATCCTTCATAGAGTCCCAGCACCCGTTGGCGGTCCGCCGCGGGCAACGCCTCCCGATCCAGCTCCCACCTCTCCTCTATCTCCTCCAGACCTTCCCAGACCCCGGTTGCCAGGCCGGCCAGCAGGGCCGCGCCCAGAGCAGTGGTCTCGGTCACCACCGGACGCCTGACCCTCACCCCCAGCAGGTCCGCCTGGAACTGCAGCAGAAGGGGCATGACGCTGGCCCCGCCGTCCACCCGCAGCTCCTTCAGCTCCACGCCGGACTCCTCCTGCATGAGGGCAACCACGTCCGCGGTCTGGTAGGCCATGGACTCCACCACCGCCCTCGCCAGGTGGCCCCGCCCGGTCCCGCGGGTCATCCCGATGGCCAGGGCGCGGGCGCCGGGGTCCCACCAGGGGGCTCCCAAACCCACGAAGGCGGGGACGAAATAAACCCCCCCGGTGTCGGGCACGGAGGCAGCGAGATCGTTGGTCTCCGAGGCGTGACCGATGATGCCCAGCCCGTCCCGCAGCCACTGTATGGCCGCCCCGGTGACGAAGATGGCTCCCTCCAGAGCGTAGCTGACCTTACCCCCCAGGCCCCAGGCCACCGTGGTGAGCAGGCCGCGCCGGGAGAGGCGCGGCTCTTCGCCGATGTTCATGAGGACGAAGCTCCCCGTCCCGTAGGTGTTCTTGGTCATCCCCGCATGAAAGCAGCATTGGCCGAAGAGGGCCGCCTGCTGATCTCCCGCGATGCCCGCCACCGGCGCCTCGATGCCGGCGAAGCGGGTGGGATCGGTTACGCCGAAGACGCAGCTCGATTCCCGCGCCTCGGGAAGCAGGGAGATGGGGACATCGAGCATGCCGGCGAGCTCCTCGTCCCATTCCAGGGTGTGCAGGTTGAACAATAGCGTACGGCTGGCGTTGGAATAATCGGTGGCATGGACGCGCCCGCCGGTCATGTTCCACAGAAGGTAGCTGTCCACCGTGCCGAAGGCCAGCTCTCCCGCCCGTGCCCGTCGAGCGGTATCCGGCTCGTTCTCCATGATCCAGGCCAGTTTGGTGCCCGAGAAGTACGGGTCCAGCAGCAGTCCCGTCTTGCGGTGCACCTCCTCCTCGCATCCCTCTTCCTTCAGGCGGGAGCAGATTTCGGCGGAGCGGCGGCACTGCCAGACGATGGCCGGCCTCGCCGGCCTCCCGCTCTCCCTGTCCCAGAGAACGGCGGTCTCGCGCTGGTTGGTGATGCCCACCGCGGTGATGTCCGCTGGCTTCAGCCCCGCCTCACGCAGCGCCCCCTCGGCGGCGCGCACCGTGGCCTCCCAGATCTCCTCGGGACGGTGCTCCACCCAACCGGGTCGGGGAAAATGCTGCTCGAACTCGTACTGCACGCTGGACAGCACCCGCTGCCCCGCGTCGAAACACATGCAGCGGGTGGAGGTGGTCCCCTCGTCGACGGCCAGTATGTATCCTCCGGGCATCTCATCCTCCTCGCTCACGCAGCTCGGCATCCGTCTCGGTTGCGGCTGCCCGTTCCCATCGGCGGCGCTTCCATATTATCACCGCCCCACCCCGGCCGCGCCGCCGAGAGGGTAGGGCGGATGGGGGAGGGTCGCGCCCCGGCTCCCCCGATGGGGAAGGCGGACCGAGACTGATTTAAAACGGCGGCCCCTGGGTATAAGGAATTAAGGCAAGCGCGGAAACAGAACGGATGACCCGGGAGTGCGGGTCGCGGAAGATGAGGAAGAAAAGGAGCGGGCGATGGCAGTCAATTTCACCAGAGTCGATGGGGAGAGGAAGGACCACAGCGTGACCTTCTACGGGCTGAGCACCTGCGGCTGGTGCCGCAAGGCGCGCAATTTCCTGGACGAGAACGCCATCGAGTATGAGTACGTCTATGTGGACCTCTTGGAGGGCGACGAGCAGAGGGAATGCATGGACGAGGTGGTCAAGGTCAACCCCCGCAAGAGCTTCCCCACGCTGGTCATAGACGGCGAGAACGTCATCGTGGGCTTCAACGAGGATAAGTACAAGGAAGTCCTGCTGTAAGAGAGGCGCCCTCAAGGAGGAGCGGCGCGCAGAGTCGTCGGCTAAATGACGAAGGCAGGCCGGAATGGAGGATATATCCGCAAAGGCGAGGGAGCTCCGCGAGAAGCTGAGCAGGGAGGCGGAAGAGGCCGGGTATCACCTCAACCCCGATACCGAGTTCACCTTGATGCTGTGCGAGGGGCTGGCCGCCAATCAGGAGAGGTACGGGTATCCCCTGTGTCCCTGCCGCCTGGGCAGCGGGGCCAAGGAAGCGGACCTGGACATCATCTGCCCCTGCGATTACCGCGATGCCGACCTGGATGATTACGGATGTTGCTACTGCGCCCTGTACGTCTCCGCGGAGGTCGCGGAGGGGAAAGCGGAGGTGTCCTCCATACCGGACCGCCGCCCCCCGGAGAGGGTCGGCAGGGCGGAGGCCCCGCCTCCCGCGGCCCCGGCGGTCGAGGAGGTGGGGACGGTCAGGCCGGCGCGCGCCGGCAGCATGCCGGTTTGGCGGTGCAAGGTCTGCGGCTACCTGTGCGCCCGCGACAAGCCCCCCGCCGTCTGCCCCATCTGCAAGGCGGCGCGCGAACGCTTCGAGCCCTTCCCCATCTGAACCGCAAGGTCGGGGTCGGGCCTTAGCTTTTCACCTGTTCTTCCTTCCGATGAAGCTCCCGGGCGTCGCGTGCCATAGCCGTGAAAGCGCCCAAGGGGCTTGCCCGCCCTCCCTTCATCTAAGAAAATATGGTCGAGGGCAAAGTCCGGGTCCGATCTCGCATGATCACATCGATAAGACGCGGGAGAGAAGAAGCTTCCATTTAGCTACTGAAAAGTAACCGGGCGCATCAGCGGCGGGGCAAGGCCAAGCCGTGAGCGATGCCCGAGACGTCATGCCGGGAAGACGCTGAGGCGAGGAGGCGGGCCGTGGAGAACGAGAGACTGCGTGCCGAAGTGGTCGTGGTGGGGTCGGGGGCCGGAGGCGGCACCGTGGCCAGGGAGTTGGCCCTGCGGGGCAGGGATGTCATCATCCTGGAAAGGGGCAGATGGCACCGCCACATGGGCGACCTCCTCGCCATGATGACGGTTCTGGACAGGATGGCCGTGTTCTCCCGCTCCCGGGAGGGGGTCATCATCGACAGGGCCATCACCGTGGGCGGCTCCACGGTCATGTACGCGGGCAATTCCTTCGACCCGCCCGCCTGGCTCAAGGATGAGTACGGCATTGACCTGACCCCCTGGGCAAGGGAGACCAAGGAGGAACTGGGCATCGCTCCCTTCCCCGAAGAATGGTTCGGTCCGGGGACCCGCCGGCTGCGCGAGGCCGCCGCCGATTTGGGCATAGACCTCGCTCCCCAGGAGAAGTTCATCGACCCCGAGAGATGCGACAGTGCCTGCGACCACTGCATGATGGGATGCGAGAGGGACGCCAAGTGGACCACCCGGCGCTACGTCAGCGAGGCACTGGGCAGGGGAGCGCGCCTCATCACCCGGGCGGAGGTCAGGGAGGTGCTGCTCTGCGGGAATCCCCGCGAAGCCGCGGGGGTCAGGGCCCTCACGCCGCGGGGCGAGCTGCTGGTGGAAGCGGAGAAAGTGGTGCTGTCGGCCGGAGGCATGGGGACCCCGCCCATACTCAACCGCTCCGGCATCTGGGAGGCCGGCAGTAATTTTTTCATGGACCCCATGGTGGTCCTGCTGGGTATCGGCAGGGAGGGCGGCACCTGGAGAGAAGGCACCTTTACCCATGCCAGCACCGACTTCGCGGGATCCGACGGTTTCATCGTGGGCAACACCGGCGGCATGAACGCCCTGCTCTCCATGCTCACCCGGCCCTCCACGGCCTGGAACATCCGCAGGGCGCTGCGCTATCCGCGGGCCATGGGCATGTTCGCCAAGGTAGCCGACAGCTCCAGCGGCCATATATCCCCGGACGGGTCCATGTCCAAGCCCATGACCAGGGAGGACCGGCTGAGGATGGACAAAGGGGCCACGGTATGCGAGAAGATAATGGTCCGAGCCGGCGCCGACCCCCGTTCCATATGCGCGGTAAAGGACCTGGGCGGACATCCCGGGGGGACGGCGGCCATCGGCAGGGTGGTGGACAGCGGGCTGCAGACCGAGGTGAGGGGCCTTTTCGTATGCGACGGCAGCGTGCTGCCCCGCTCTCCCGGCGTCCCTCCCGTCCTCACCATAATCTCACTGGCCAAGAGGCTGGCCGCCACCTTGTGAGCCGCGGTCACCCATAGTATCCCGGTGATGCTGCCCTGCGACTTCGCGTTCCTTTTCGAGGGTATATAATGTCGATGAAGAGAAGGAGGAGGCGTGGGATACCCCAGAAGAGTCGTCAACATGTTCCTGGCCCTTTGGCCTTTCACCCATCTGGTGAAGAAGCTCTCCCCTTACCCTCCATTCAAGCAGCTCTTCGGCCCGCTCATCGTGCCTAACCCGATCTCCTCTGCCCTCCTGCCGCTCAACGAGGAGATAACCCTTCCGGGGAGCACCGTGGCCCCCTACCGCCTCCTGGAGGAACTCCTGCGCAAGTCGGAGGTGCGTTTCCGCTTCGACCACTGCATCTGCCGCGAACAGGAGGGGTGCACCGAGCACCCCCATCAGCCGGGATGCATCTTCATCGGCGAGGCGGCGGCACACATCAACCCCCAGCTGGGAAGGCGCATCAGCGTCGAGGAAGGGCTGGAGCAGGTGCGCTGGGCGGCGAGCCGGGGGCTTCCGGGGATGGTGGGGCGGCTGTGGATGGACGCCCTCTCCCTGGGGGTCTTCCGCAAGTTCGACAACTTTCTGGTGATCTGTTTCTGCTGCGACTGCTGCTGCCTGCTGCGCACGGACATGCTGGTGGCCGGCGAGGGTTTCCGCCGGGCCATAAGGCGCCTTGACGGAGTGCGCCTGGAGGTGACCGATGACTGCATCGGCTGCGGCACCTGCGCGGAGGGCTGCTTCGTGGGAGCCATAAGGGTAGAAGGCGGCAGGGCGGTGCATGACGAGGAGGAGTGCAAGGCCTGCGGCCGCTGCGCCTTCATCTGCCCGCGCGGGGCCGTGAACTTGTCCTTTGACCCCGCCGACAAGGTATTGCTCGACCTCTACGGCAAGGTGGAGGGAACCCCCGACATCCGCTGAAGTGCTGCTTTACGCCCGTCAAGCCTTCCTGGATTTGCGGGCGCGTTTCTTCCCCGCGGCGGCCTCTTCCATCTTTTTCTGGTGCTCCTTGAGCAGCGCCTTGGGGACCTTGGGGGTGATGTAGCCCACGATCTCCTTGTAATGCTGGACCAGGAAAGTGTCCCCGCCGCGCAGCCCTATTACCAGCCGTTTGGCATCGGTGCGCAGCTCCGTCGTGCTTATCACCTGTACCGCCATCCTCTACCTCCGTTTCCTCCTGTTGAAAATGTTATATATTATAGATAATAAACCTAAAAGATATTATTGTCAAATATTCGCCCTTAAGGCATTGTGATTCTTTAATGTGATAAGCCGTTCCTTTGGGTCTTCCCCGCAAGGAAAGCTTATTGTCTGCGCGGGAATCGACTTTGCCGGTCTCAACCGCGGTTCTGCGATTCGAGCTGCCGCCGTGCGGAGCGGCGGCCCGGAGAGACCGGCACCTTCCGATCCCGCCGCGGATCCCGAAATGCGGGATGCGAAGGGCCGATACCGACTCATGATGCAGCACGATCGGTTCCCTGTCCCTGCTTGACATGCTCTTTCGGGCCGGGAAAAATGTCCATGTCTTTTGAGAAGCGAAAGACCTGCTGCCACCCCATGTTGCCTTTTAACCAGTGGGGGCATTGCGGGGAAGGGCCGCGGCGAGCGTGAGCGTCCGCTTTTCCGCCAAGAAAAAAGGGGATGCCGTGCTCACCGCGAAGGCCAGAGCCCGCTTTCCGGTTCTTTCTAAAGGGATTCCGCGAGGCCTCCGTCCTTAATTACGCGCCTGCTCTGCGCCCTTCTGCTGGCCCTGGCCGCGTTCTCTCTGCTTCCTGCGTCCCCTCCCACCCGTGAGGCCGCCGCGACATCCTCTCAGCCCGACCTCTCCTTCTGGGCGACCGACGGTATCGTGGAAACCTCCCTTCTCTCCCTCGAGGGCCGCCCCCTCCACATCGGGGGCAGCTTCACCCATGTGGTGCCCAACGCCGCGCACGGCGTGCCCATAGACACGGAAACGGGAAAGCCCCTCCCCTCCTTCCCCAGGGTGGAGGGGAACGTTTACGCGTGCGTTCCCGATGGGGCAGGCGGTTGGTTCATCGGGGGATACTTCAGCGAGGTGGGCGGGGTTACCCGCAACAACACGGCCCGCATCCTCCCCGACCTCTCCGTGGACGGCTCCTTCGACCCCGATGCGGACATCATAGTATAGGCCCTCCTCCTCTCCGGCGCCACGCTGTACGCGGGAGGGCGTTTCACTCGAATCGGCAGGAAGTCCTGCAGGGGCATAGCCAGGTTCACGGGGATATACGAGGTCACCGCCTCCGTTTCCTCCGGAAGCGGCACCGCCACCCCCGCCGCCCAGCAGGTACAGCACGGGAGCGACTCCGACCCCATCGCCATCACCCCTGATCCCGGCTGGCACATCGCCTCGGTCACCGACAACGGGGCGCCCGTCCCCGTCACCGACCCC
>JACVIY010000020.1 GCA_015711755.1 Candidatus Geothermincola secundus
GTACTGCATCGTCACCATGGGATCACTGGGAGAGACGGCCATGGCCGCGGTGGACGAGCTGCGTGAGCAGGGAGAGAGGGTCGGGGTCATCCGGATACGGCTGTGGCGACCCTTCCCCTTCGAGGACCTCTATGGGGCTGTGGCCGGCAAAAAGACGCTGATAGTGCTGGACAGGGCCATCAGCTTCGGAGGCCCCGGCGGGCCGGTGGCCTCGGAGATCCGTTCGGCCCTGTATCGTAAGACTGACGCGCCCGCGGTGGTCAATTACGTGGCCGGTTTGGCGGGCCGGGACGTGGCCGTCGACGACTTCAAAAACATCATCATCGAGGGCAGGGACAAAGCCGAGAGGGGAGAGACCTTCGGGTTCACCCTTTACGGCCTGCGCGCGTAAGGAGCGGCAGGATGGAGCAGCTATCGGTATTCGCAGCGAGACTCATCGAGAAGGCCGAGTATTTCGCCCAGGGACACCGCGCCTGCCAGGGATGCGCGGAGGCCCTGGCCGTCCGCCTGGTGATGAAGGGGTTGGGCCGCGACACCATCGTGGCCATGGCCACGGGGTGCATGGAGATAATCTCCTCGCCCCTGCCCACCACGGCCTGGGAGGTGCCCTGGATCCACGTGGCCTTCGAGAACGCCTCGGCGGTGATCACCGGGTGCGAGTCCGGCGTGAAGGCCATGATGCGCAAGGGTAAACTGCCCCCTAAGAAGATCAACTTCGTGGCCATGGGCGGCGACGGGGCCACCGCCGACATCGGCATGGGCCAGCTCTCCGGGGCCTTGGAGCGCGGCCACGATTTCATTTACGTCTGCCTGGACAACGAGGCCTATATGAACACGGGAATACAGCGCTCCAGCGCCACGCCCTGGGGCGCCAGCACCACCACCAGCCCGGCGGGCAAGCTGTCCAAGGGCCAGCATACCCAGAAGAAGGATATGCCCAAGATAGCCATCGCCCACAACATCCCTTACGTGGCCACGGCCTGCCCCAGCTTTCCCTTCGACCTGCTGGAGAAGGTGGAGAAGGCCGCGGCCATCGAGGGGCCGGCCTATCTGCATGTGCTCTCGGTGTGCCCCACCGGGTGGCGCATACCCTCTGAGGAGGCCATAAGATACGGGCGCCTGGCCGTCAACACCTGCGTCTTCCCCCTATACGAATGCGAGTACGGCAAATACCGCCTTACCTATAAGCCGGACCCCATCCTTCCCGTGAAGGAATACATCGAAGGGCAAGGGAGATTCCGCCACCTCGCTCCCGAGGACATCCAGGCCATACAGGAACGCACCACGGCGGAATACCAGAAGCTGCTAAAGCTCAGCGAAGAGGGATGAAGGCATGGTAGAAGTCAGCGTGTTCGACAGGATCATAGAGCGTTACGAGAGGTCGGAGGAATCCCTTCTGGCCATCCTGCAGGACTTCCAGCGCGAGTTCCACTACGTTCCCGAGGAGGGCATCCGGCGCCTGAGCGAGGTCTTGCGGGTGCCCGAGAGCAAGATCTACGCCATGGGCACCTTCTACAAGGCGCTATCCCTCACGCCTCGGGGCCGGCACGTGGTCAAGGTATGCACGGGTACCGCCTGTCATCTCAAAGGAGCCCCACAGATACTGGAGGCTCTGGAGAGGGAGCTGGGGGTCAAGCGCAACGGGACCACCGAGGACGGGGAGTACACCCTGGAATGCGTCAACTGCGTGGGGGCCTGCGCCATGGCCCCCGTGACCCTGGTGGACGAGGAATATCATGGTCAGACCAGGGCCTCCAAGGTCATGGACATCATCAGGAAGCGGACCGAGGAATAAGGGAAATGGGAGCGATCAACTCCATCGAGCAGCTGGAATCCTACCGGCGCGAGCTGGCCTCTAAGGTCAGGGCAGACCTGCCCACCGTGATGGTATGCTTCGGCACCGGGTGTCAGGCCAACGGTTCCCGCCTGGTGGCCGAGGCCTTCATGAGGGTCATCGAGGAGCAGGGGCTCAAGGTCGGCGTGAATCTGGGCATAAAGACCACCGGATGCCACGGATATTGCGAGAACGGCCCGCTGGTGGCGCTGAAGCCGCAGGACCTACTCTACCTGAAGGTCAAGCCGGAGGACGTGGCGGAGATAGTGGAGGAGACGGTCAAAGGCGGGCGCGTGGTGGAGCGGCTGGTCTACAGGGACAAGATCACCGAGGAACTGGTGGCCCGCTACAGCGAGATACCTTTCTACAAGCATCAGCATCGCATCGCCCTGAGGCACATCGGGACCATCGACCCCACCAGCATCGACGATTATATACTGGTCGGAGGCTACTCCGGGCTGGCCAAGGCGCTCACCATGAAGCCCGAGGAGCTCATCTCCGAGGTGGAGCGGTCGGGTCTGCGCGGGCGCGGCGGCGGCGGGTTTCCCACCGGCACCAAGTGGCGCTCCTGCGCGGCGGTGGACAGCGATGTGCGCTATGTCATGTGCAACGGGGACGAGGGCGATCCCGGCGCCTTCATGGACCGTTCCATCATGGAGGGGGACCCTCATTCGGTCATCGAGGGCATGATCATAGGCGCCCTCGCCGTGGGCTCACACCAAGGATACATCTATGTTCGCGACGAGTACCCGCTGGCGGTGAAGAACCTCACCTCGGCTCTGGAGGCGGCGCGTGAAAAGGGTTTCCTGGGCCCGGACATCCTGGGCAGCGGTTTCGCCTTCGACATCAAGATCAGCCGCGGCGGCGGCGCTTTCGTATGCGGTGAGTCCTCGGCCCTGATGCGCTCGGTGGAGGGCAACGTGGGGGAGCCGCGGGCCAAGTACATCCGCTCGGTGGAGAGGGGGCTGTACAACCGCCCCACCGTCCTCAACAACGTGGAGACCTGGGCCAACGTGCCCGAGATCATCCTCAAGGGCGCGGATTGGTACGCGGGCATGGGCACCGAGAGGTCCAAGGGGACCAAGGTGTTCTCCCTGGTGGGCAAGGTCAACAACACCGGACTGGTGGAGGTGCCCATGGGCATCACCATACGCGAGCTGGTGGAGAACATCGGAGGAGGCGTGCTGGGGGGGAAGAGATTCAAGGCGGTGCAGACGGGAGGGCCTTCCGGGGGGTGCATTCCCGAGCGCCTGGCGGACCTGCCCATAGATTTCGACAGCCTGACCGAGGCGGGGTCAATGATGGGTTCGGGCGGCATCATCGTAATGGACGAGGACACCTGCATGGTCGACGTGGCCAGGTATTTCACCGCCTTCCTGGTGGAGGAGTCCTGCGGCAAGTGCACGCCCTGCCGGGACGGCCTGCCGCGCATGCTGGACCTGCTCAACGACATCACCGAGGGGCGCGGCGGGGATGAGCATGTGGCCATGCTGGAGGAGCTGTGCGACCTGCTTACCTGGGGCGCCCTCTGCGGCCTGGGGACCTCCGCGGCCAACCCGGTGCTCTCGACCATCAAATATTTCCGCGAGGAATACGACGCGCACATCAAGGAGAGGAGATGCCCGGCGGGGGTCTGCAAGGCGCTGATAACCTATTCCATAGACGCGGAGGCCTGCACCGGATGCCGCCTGTGCGCGAAGAAATGCCCGCAGGAGTGCATATCCGGCGAGCGCAAGAAGCCCCACGTCATCGACACGACAAGGTGCATCAAGTGCGGCGTCTGCAAGGACGTCTGCGCCTACGACGCAGTGAGGGTGTCCTGACATGGAGAAGATAAGCGTCATCATCGACGGGAAGACTCTGCATGCGGTAAAGGACCGCTGCGTGCTGCAGGTGGCCCGCGAAAACGGCATATACATCCCCTCTCTCTGCTACAACAGCGAGGTGGAGAGCAGCGGGGGCTCCTGCCGCGTATGCCTGGTGGAGGCCCATCAGGGGGGCAGGATGCGCCTGGTCACATCGTGCAATTATCCCGTGCGCGCGGGACTGGAGGTGAAGACGGACACCCCGCTGGTGCGCAGGATACGCCGAGGCGTGTTGGAGCTGCTGCTGGCCCGGGTGCCGGATTCCGAGGTCATCAGAGAGATGGCCGCCCGCGAGGGGGTGACCGAGGTTCGCTTCCGCAGGGACGAGGGGGAGAACGAGCGCTACAAGTGCATCGCCTGCGCCCTGTGCACCCATGTGTGCGCCGAGGTGGTGGGCGTTCACGCCATAGCCATGACCGAGCGCGGGGCGGACAAGAAGCCCGCGACCCCCTACCACAAGCCCTCGGAGGTCTGCATCGGCTGCGGCGCCTGCGCTTACGCCTGCCCCACCGGGGCCATCACCATGAAGGAGACGGATGGTGTGCGCCGCATCTGGGGAAAGGATTTCCCCATGGTCAGGTGCAGCGTTTGCGGCGCGCCCCATATACCGGAAGCCCAGGTGGACTGGATTGTCAAGAGGACCGGCAAGGACAGGGCTTTCTTCGACAAATGCCCCGACCACCGTTAGGGGTCAACCCTTCAAAACTCACCTTTTCCAAGACTTTCGACACTGGGACCGATAATGCTGTCTGACGCCGTGGAAGCCACCGGTGAGGGGCGGGCAAGTCGTCAGGGCGCTGAACAGCGAGAACCCGCTTGATCGACCGGCGTTTTGTGATAATTTGTGATATTGGTGTCTGACACCGAGAGGACGCCGTAAAGGGGTTGGGGGTGGGCGTCAGGGCGCTGACCAGCGAGAACCCGCTTAACCGACCGGCGTTTTGTGATAATTTGTGATAATGGTGTCTGACACCGGTTAACCGGTTATAATGTGATGACAGGGCTTTCCAGAAATCGGCGAGAGGACCGATATGTCCGAGAAGGATCACGAAGGCATTGCTTCGGCGGGTGGGGATGGGCAGGCGGCCCGCCTGGCGGCGGCGGTCAGGAAAAATCGGGTCTTCCTGGCGGCCGTGGTCATCCCCGTCTGCCTGCTGCTGGTTATGGTGACGGCCTATTTCGCGCCCGACTGGAGCGCCAGGGCCAAGGGTTCCGCCCTGGGCCTTTTCTTCGTGTTCCTGCTGGTTAGTGCGCTGGAGACGATACTCATGCCGCGCTTCTTCGTCGCCTACGCTGCCAGGGAGTACCGTTCCGCCGGAACGGGTGATGACGTCACCTTTACCGGCACTGATGATGCCGAGGCCAGGTTCGCCAACCTCTATGCCGTGGCCGTACTGGGAGGCACCACGCCTTGCGTCTTGGGGCTGGTTATCTTCTTTTTCACCAGGAACCTGTGGGAGGGCCTGGTCCTCTTCGCGGCGGGGCTTGCCTCCGTCGCCTACCATTCCCTCCGGACGGAGGCGGTCATCTCCCGCGCCCTAAAAGGTGGAAGGGATTTCCTGCCCTTCGACTTCTCCGTATCTTCTTCAAGCGATGGGGATTGAGGGGAGCCGTTAGGCCCTGAGCCTGAAGCTGCCGTTTGTTGGACTTTTATGCCCTTTGCTATAATACGCCGGAAGCCGCCGGCGAAGACGATTTTCCTCGATGAAGGAGGATGCCATGATCGCAACGGAGACGACCGCCAAGCTCACCTGGATGTCCTACGTCCTCATCCTCATAAGCGTGGGCCTGGCCATAAGCGGCCAGATCTGCCTGCGCCGCGGCATGACCAGGGTGAAAAGCGCTTTCGGGGGGGACGCCAAGCTGACCGAGATGCTCAAGGAGGATCCCGTCAAGCTGGCCAAGGAGACCGCCAAGAGCTGGCAGGTGCTCCTGGGCCTCCTACTTTTCGTGGCCTCGGCCGGCTTCTGGCTGGTGGTGCTGGCGGATATACCCCTGGGGATCGCCTACCCCTTCGTCAGCCTCACCTATATCGTGGTGCTCCTCTACGACTGGAAGATAGACCGCAGCTATGCGGTGAACGCCTGGAACTGGGTAGGGGTGGCGGCCATTGTGGCCGGCGTGCTGCTCATCTCGGTGGGCCGTATGGGCGGCTGACGGGGGTGAAGCGGGCTCTCTCCCATGAAGGTCTTCCTGGACGGGACCCCCTTTCTCATCGAGAAGACGGGCATAGGGCATTACGCCGAGAACCTGCTGCTGGCCCTGCGCCGGGAAGACCCCGCTCTGGAACTCGGCATCTACACCATATCTATGCGGCGCGCCCATCATCTGGCCGCGAGGGCGCCGTCCGTGAGGGACATGGCCATAAAGGGGCTGAACCTCCCGGCCAATCTCCTGTACTATGCGTGGTGGCCCCGCTTCAGCCGGCCCTCCGCCGAGGACCTTCTGGGCTCCTTCGATATATTACATGCTGTAAATTATCAGGCGCCGCCCCTGCGCCGCGCCCGCCTGGTAACCACCATCCACGACGTCAACTTCCTGCGCTTCCCCGACCTGCAGAGCAGGGGGATGCGGCGCTTCAACCTCACCCTGCGCTCCCTGGTGGAGCGCTCGGCCCTGGTGCTGACCGATTCCGAGTTCACCGCGCAGGAACTGCTGGAGCTGGGGTTAGCCGGCGAGGATCGTCTGCGGGTGGTCTACCCCGGCCTGCACCCCGCCTTCACCCGGCCGCGTGATGAGGGCGGTGCGGAGGAGGCGCGGCTGCGCTACGGCCTGAGACCGCCTTATTTGGCATATGTGGGGAACCTGCACCCCCGCAAGAACCTGGCCGCACTCATCGAGGCCTACGCCCTCATCGTACGCGACGGCTTGCCCCACCGACTGGCAATAATCGGAGGAGGCGGGCTGGGCCAGCTCCACGACCGGGAGTACCGCAGACTGCTGGAACGGGTGGAGGAGGTCGGCTTGCGGGATAAAATATCCTTCACCGGATACGTGGAGGACGCCGATTTGCCCGCTTTGCTCAGCGGGGCCGACGCCATGATCTTTCCCTCGCTGTACGAGGGTTTCGGGCTGCCCCCCCTTGAGGCCATGGCCTGCGGCGTGCCCGTGGTGGCCTCCAGGCGCGCCTCCATCCCCGAGGTCACCGGCGATGCCGCCGTCTATATCGAGGAACCTTCCGACCCCCGGGAGATAGCCGTGAAGGTGGAGGGGCTCCTCGGCGATCCCGCCCTGCGGGAGGATCTGGCGCGGCGGGGGCGGGAAAGGGCACGGCTATTCACCTGGGAGGAGGCGGCGCGCCGCGTCCTCGAATGCTACCGGGAGGTGGTGGGGGGATGAGAGTTGCCGTCTCCGCGGATCAACTGCTCTATAAAGTGCCCGGAGGCATCGCCACCTACATCCGCTGTCTGGCGGATGGACTCGTAAGGCAGGCTCCCGAGGACGAGTTCCTCCTCTTCCACTGCGGGCGCAAGGGGCAGAGGCTGGAGGGTCTGCCGGAGGGGGCGCGGCAGGCGCGCATCCCCGGGGGGCGCGCCGCTTTGAGCCTTTCGTGGAACTACCTGGGCCTGCCGCGGCTGGAGTCTTTCCTGAGCGGCCTGGACCTGGTCCACGCCACCCAGTTGGTGGTGCCGTCCACCCGCCTTCCCCTGGTGGGCACGGTGCACGACCTCTTCGTGGTGAGATACCCGGAGAGCTTCCCGCCGCGCTGGAGGCGCATCCTTCAGAAAGGCCTTGAGGTCATGCTGTCAAGAGCCCGGCTTCTCCTCGCCGTGTCCCGAAGCACCGCCGACGACCTTGAGTCCCTGCTGCGCCCGGGCGACGACAGGGTCCGCGTGGTGCCCCAGGGCGTGCAGGATCCCCCTCCCACCCCGCCCGGGGCGGTGGAGGAGGCAAGGGAACGCCACGGCTTGCCGCAAAGTTATCTTATAAATGTCGGGACCCGCGAGCCCCGCAAGAATCTGGAGAGACTGCTGGACGCTTTCCTGCTCGCCCGGGAGAGAGGGGGCCTGCCTCAAGAAGTGGGAATGGCTCTGGTGGGGCCGGCCGGCTGGGGCACGGAGTGGCTGGAGCGGAAAGCGGACGCCACCCCGGGCGTCAAGGTGCTTGGCTACGTTTCCGAGTACGATCTCGACCTCCTGATCAAAGGAGCCCTTGCTCTGGTGTATCCCTCACTGGATGAGGGCTTCGGGCTGCCGGTGTTGGAGGCGATGGTGCGGGGCGTCCCCGTCATCACCAGCGACAAGGGGGCCCTGAGGGAGGTAGCCGGGGGGGCGGCCCTGCTGGTAGACCCCCATGACCTTCTGGGATTGGCGGAAGCGATGGAGGAGCTCTGCGGCGACGGGAAGATGCGCGAGGAGCTGACTCGCCTGGGGCGCGAGAGGGCGTCCCTCTACAGATGGGAGGAGACGGCCCGCCTCACCCTGCGGGCATACAGGGAGGCGGCATGATGAAAGTGTCGCTGGTGGCCACGCTGAGGGACGAGATGCGCCACATGGAAGAGTGGTGGGGCAGCCTGCTGGCCCAGACCCGCCTTCCCGATGAGGCGGTCATCGTGGACGGCGGCAGCAGCGACGGCACCTGGGAATTCCTGGAAAGGGCCGCACCTCCTTTTCCCCTCCGGCTGGAGAAGCTCCCGGGAAGCAACATAGCCGCGGGCCGTAATTTGGCGGTGCGTCTGGCCTCCCACCCTGTCCTGGCGGTGACCGACGGGGGATGCGTCCTGCGCCCCGACTGGCTGGAGAGGCTGGTGGCGCCCCTGGAAGCCGACCCCTCCCTGCAGCTGGTGGCTGGAGTCTACCTTCCGCGCCCCGAGGGGTTCTTCCAGCGGCTGAGCGCCTGCGTAACCCTTCCGCGGCTGGGGGAGATCGACGAGAGGCGCTTTCTGCCCTCGGCCCGCTCCACCGCCTACCGGCGCGAGGTCTGGGAGGCGGTGGGGGGTTATCCCGAATGGCTGGACTTCGGGGAGGACATGTACTTCAACCACGCCTGGAGGAAACTGGGAATAAGTTACGCGGTGGCGCGGGACGCGGTGGTGGAGTGGCGGCTGCGGCCGGGCATACCCTCCCTCTTCCGGCAGTACTTCCGCTACGCCTGGGGGGACGGCCGTTCCGGCATGTACCCGCAACGCCATGCCCTGCGCTACGCCGTATACGGGTGGGCCTCGCTCGGTGCCTTGTTTCTCGGGAAGAGGCCGTGGTTCAAGGCCCTCACCCTTCCGGCGGCCCTGCTCTACGCGGGCCGGCGCTGGCTGCGCATCCCCGATTTCTTCAGCGGGAGGCCGGCGGCGGAGAAGCTGGCGGCGGTGGCCTGCGTCCCGCCCCTGCTCTTCCTGGTGGACCTGGCCAAGATGGCTGGCTATCCCGCCGGGCTGGCCGCTCGTTTGAAAGGAGGGATGCCGGGTTGAGGCGCTCCGCTTCCCAGTGCTGTCTTCAAGCGCAGGAAGGCCTCTTCCCCTGCGGAGGTGAACCGCCGTGAAAAAAGTCGCTCTCATCTTCATCAACCACAACACCCGCGAGGACCTCGGGCGCGCCCTTGCCTCCCTGCGGGGGCTGGGGCGCATGGAGGAATGCGAGGTGCTGGTGGTGGACAACGGCTCCACCGACGGATCGCAGCGGATGGTGGAGGAGGATTTCCCGGAGGTGCGGCTCCTGGCCAATCCCAGCAACGGCGGCTACGCGCAGGCCTGCAACCTCGGGGCCCTTTCCTGCGAGGCCCCCTTCCTGATGGTGCTCAACTCCGATGTGGAGTTCAGGCAGGGCCATCCCCTCGATCTGGTGAGGTGGATGGAGGGGAACCCGGAAGCGGGGGCGGCAGGGCCGCGCCTCCTCAACAGCGACGGCTCCCTGCAGTTCTCCTGCCGCGATTTCCCCTCCCTGCCCGTGAGCGTCGGTCACGCCTTCCTGGGCGACCTCTTCCCCGATAACCCCTTCACCCGTTCCTATCAGATGAAGGGATGCGGTCACGACCGCCCCATGCGGGTGGAGTGGGTATCGGGGGCGGCCATGCTCCTGCGGCGCTCCGCCTTCGAGGAAGCGGGAGGGTTCGACGAGGGCTACTTCATGTACGTGGAGGACGTGGACCTGTGCTGGCGCCTGCGGCGGCTGGGATGGGGCGTGCATTACCTGCCCCAGGTAGAGCTGGTGCATCACGTCGCGCGGTCCAGCTCCCAGCGGAGCAGGCGCATGCTCTACGAGCACCACCGCAGCATGTTCCGCTTCTTCCGACGCCGCTACCCCGGCGCTGCGGGGAAGGCCCTGGCCATTCCCGTGCTCTGCGGGCTGGCGGTCCGCTTCCTGCTGGTGCTGGCCCTGCGGCGCCTGCGGGGTGGCGGGAGTTGAACCCGCTGCGACTGGCCGCTCTGCTCCTCTTCCTCCTGCTTCCGGGGTCTTTGGCGGCGGACGCGTTCATCTCACCGGCCGCCCGGCTCCGCCCGTCGGAGCGGCTGTTCCTCTGCGCGGCCCTGGGGAGCGGCCTGATCGCCCTGCTGGCCATGGCCCTGGGCCTGGCGGGACGGTTCTCCAGGGGCATGACGTTCCTCTTTTGGGCTCTGCTTTGTTTTTCCCTGCTGCCCTGGTCGCGGCGCCGCCACGGCTGGATGCGCCGTTTTGGCTGGAGGGGATGGGCCGCCCTGGCCCTTTTCCTGCTGCTGGGGCTGACGCTCTTCTCCCCCCCCAACCGGGTGGTGTTCGGGTGGAACGACGACGGGATCTACGCGGATATCGCCGCCTTGATGGTGCGGGAGGGGGAGATACACTCTCAGGTGGACCCGGTGAAGGAGGTGGCCCCGGAGCGGAGGGACCTGTTGTTTCATCCCCGCAGTAAAGAGGGCTACCCGTTCGAGGCCTACCTATACAAGCAGTTCTTCATCACCGATTTCCCCTCGGGTAAAGTGGAGCCGCAGTTCCTCTACCCCTGGCCGTCGCTGATGGCCGTCTTCGCCCTCTATCTGGGGATGGACCGCATGTTCGGGGCGGTCACCTGGGCGGCCCTGCTCTGGCTGGGCGGTGTTTTCCTTCTGGCGAGGCGGCTGCTGGGGAAGCCATGGTCCAAGGCGCTGCTGCTGCTGGCGGCGCTATCGCCGCTGACCCTCTATTTCGCCCGCTTCTCCACCAGCGAGATGCTCACCGGCGCCCTGTTCTGCGCCGCCTGCCTCCTTCCCCTGGCCCTGCGGGGCACGGAGGGGTGGGGAGGGGGAGAAGCGGCCCTCTGCGCCGCCTTCTTCGTCCTTTGCTTTCTGGTGCGCATCGACATGCTCCTGCTCATCCTGCCGCTCTTCCTCGCCCTTGCCTGGAGGCGGGCGAGCGGCGACTGGAGCGCTGCCGACGGGGTGCTCGCAGCCATCTGCGCGGCCGGGGGGGCGCTGGCTTTGCCGGTCGGGCGCCTGACCTCTGGCACCTACTTCTCCATGGTCATGGGAAAACGGCTTCCGGGTCGGATTTTCTGGTTCGCGGCCATCCCCGTCGCCGCTTTGACCCTGGCAGTGCTGGCTTTTCGACCTGCTCCGCTCAGGCGGGCGGGGGGGTGGGTCACGCGCAATCGCCGCGACCTGATGCGGCTGGCCGGGCTGACCCTGGCCGCCGCCTTCGTCTTCCTCTACTTCATAAGACCGATGGGAACGGCCGCGCAGCTCCGCTACCCTTCCATCGGCAAGGTGGTCACCGGCACCTCCTACGACCATCAGAACCTCCCGCGCTGGGGATGGTACCTCTCATTTCCCGGGCTCCTGCTGGCCTTCGCCGGTTACTGGCTGGCCCTGCGGCGGCGGCCCTCCCTCACCCCTTTATGGGCCTGCGGGGCCTCCTTCGCCTTCTTCTACCTGTGGGAGCTGCGCTGCACGCCCCTTCAGATGATGAGCATGCGTCGCCTGATGCCAGTGGCTTTCCCTTTCACCCTGCTGGCCATGGGCATATCCTTGAGGTATCTGTGGAAGGCGGGAGGCCAAGGGAGAAAGAGGAGCCGTCTGGCGGGAGCGGCGGGGAAGGTCACGGCCCTCATCCTGCTCGGCTGGCTCCTCGCCTTCGAGGTCAACGCATCACTTCCCGTGTTCGGACTCTCCGAGGGGGGGGATCAGCGGGAGGTGGTGGAGAGGATGAGTGAGGTCTGCGCGGATGGAACCGTCTTGCTCGACTACGGCTCGGGCGAGCTGCTGGGCCCGCCGCTGCTCTGCCTGGAGGGCTCACGCAACGCCTGGCTGGTCAAGGAGAACGCCCTGCAGGACGGGCGTTTCCCCGCGCTCCTCGGCGACCTGGGATTCCCCGACCGTGCGGTCTATTATGTGTGGCGCACCTCGGCCTCTCCCGAGCCCAGGCCTCCCGAGGGCCTGGGGATGGAGGAGGTCGCCACGGTGACCTGGAGGGAGGAGAACCTGGAGACCTCCTTCACCGAGCGCCCCCGCTCCCGCCGCCTCATCGAGGAGGATTTCGTCATCTATCGCTTCCGCGTCAGATGAGGCCTTCGGGCGGAGGTCACCGATTGTTCTCCTTGGTATCGAGCGGAGGCCGCACGGCTGACGACCGCGACTACGCGGGGCCTACCTTGATCCCGACCACCAGCATGTTCATGCCCAGCTGGAAATAACGGGACTCCGCTACGCGAAAACCGCATTCCTGCATGAGGTCGCGGATGGATTCGAGAGTGAATATGTTTACATGCCCCTGGATCTTCCCGCCGCGCTTTGATCTCTGCAGTAGGCCGAAAATGGACAAGATGTCTCTCACTCTCTCCCCGAGACGGGTGGGCGTGGTGATCACCATCCTGCCACCGGGCTTCAATAGTCTCTGGCAGTTCATCAGGAAAGATTCCGGATCGTTGAGATGCTCTATCACCGCCAGGTTTATTATCGTGTCGAAAGGGCCCTCCTCCTCAGGCAACTCTTTCTGTATATCCATGCAGTAGGCCCTGACGTCGGGTTTTTTTTCTCTCAAATATCGGATATGGTTGGGGTTGAGGTCCGCCCCCACGTACTCGACCTGCGAGGGCAGGAAGTCGGTTATCAACCCTATGCCGCATCCCGCGTCGAGGACCTTTCCTCCGACATGGGGGGCGACCTTCCTGGCCCTCCACCTTCCCAGGAGGTAGTTCATCCTGGTGAACGATGAACAATGCTCGTATTCCTCCACGCTCTTGAGGTCCTCCATATCTTCGGATCGACATCGGCTTTAAGGTGTGATTCTAACATAGTACGGGGTAGCGGATCATGAAAGGGGACTCCGTCCTGAAGACGGCCAGAGGAAGATGCCGGGATCACGGTCGATCTGTTGTATCATCGAAAGCGACGTGGACGAGCATGATAAGGGGGTGGTGACGGTAAGCGATCATGTTTCTGAGAGCGCGGTCATCGGTGAGGACGCAGTCCTTGGATTCGGATGCGTGGTCATGGACGGCGTGGTCATCGGGAGCGGCGTGACTGTGGGGCACAGCGTCATAATCCATGAGGGCACCAGGATCGGCGACGGAGTATGGATAGGCGACAACGCCGTTCTGGGGAGGCAGCCGCGCGCCGGCGCCTCCATGACCAGGGCGGTGTCCCCCATGCCTCCGCTGATCATCGGGAAGGGGGCGCTCATCGGCACTTCGACGGTCATCTACGCCGGCAGTGTGGTGGGTGAGGATGCCATGGTGGCGGACCTGGCGTCAGTGAGAGAGGACTGCGTCATCGGCAGGAGGGTGCGCGTCGGGCGCAGCGCTATAATCGGCTGCAACGTGATAATAGGCGAGGGCAGCGTGGTGCAGGCGGGCGCCCTGGTGACCTCCGATGCCCGCATCGAGGAGGATGTTTTCGTTGGGCCTGGGGTGTATACGTGCAACGACAAGTACATGTCCAAACGGGATTTCGCCATGAAGGGCCCGGTCATCCGGCGCGGCGCCTCTGTGGGGACCAACGCGACATTGCTCCCGGGGGTGGTCATCGGCAGGAACGCGGTGGTGGGAGCGGGGGCCGTGGTGACCCGGGACGTACCCGACGGATGCACGGTTGTTGGAAACCCCGCCCGCGCCATTGATGCCGGTCGCTGACGGAGAGCGCATCGGGCTTTTGATCACTGCGGGCCATGCTCGGCTCCCATCAGCCGCTCCTCTTCCTTGAAGGCGAGAATGAGTTTGCCTCCGCGGAACGGCCCCGAAACGATAGCGCGGAAACCCGGGAGGAGGTCCAGCACCTCATCAACGCTCCAGAAGCGGACATGAAAAAGGCTTCTTCCGGGCTTTTCGGCGATGGGTCCCATTATCAAGACCCCCCCTTTCCGCATGGCGCCGGCCATGTTGCTGAGCGCTCTCCTCATATCCTCCGTGCGGACGATGTGCTCGAGAACCTCTATCATCAGGATCACCTCAAAACCTCCCCAAGGAACGGAGACGCATACGTCCGCATGGTGGAACCGCACTTCCGGGAAGCGCTCCTGAAGCGCGGGGAAAAGGGCGTCCGTTATATCCTGCGCGTCCCAGCTGGCGGCACTCTCCCATAATCTCTCCGTCCAGAAGCCGTTCCCCACGCCGATTTCGAGGACTTTCTTTCCCGCTAGACTAACCTGAGATGATTCGAGTAAGTCGATGAGCTCCTTGAAAGAACTCTCATAGGAAAGACGGTTATCTTCCTCACTCATCCCCTCGTTTCCCACCCCCCGCAGGGATGTTCCGTGCTTCCGCAGGCGATCTCTCCAATATTCCTCAGCCATGTAGCCGTCGCCGCGCCTGTATTTCCAGCGTTGAATGGTGAGCTTGGAAAGCCTGTTCAGATTGATGGAAAGTCCCACCCTCAATCTCTCCAACGCGCCCATTCCTCATCCCTCCATCGACAAAGATGTTTCTTGATACCGCGCTGATTATATCGCTGCTCGCCTCGTTGCGATGGCACCGGCGATGCCTCCGAGAGCGAGCCAGAACGAGCATTGCAGCATGCGCATGAGGGCTTCAGTGCTCGCTCTACCCAACCAAGCCATTGAGGCCGCGAAGATGACCGCGGATGCAGAGGCCGTTAGCACCACCTCCACCCTGATCTCGCCTTCGAGCCCCCGCCTGCCCATCCTCGTGCCGGAACCGGTCCTTCTTCGTTCTGCCGAGATGCTCCTGCAGTAAAGGAATGAAGAGAGCGCGAGGATGACGGCCGAGGCGGCGAAGGGGATGTGACCCTGCGGCGGCCCCGCCGGGTAGGAGATCGCGGCCATCACGTCATCTTCCAGCAGGAAGGCCGCGGGTATCAGGGACGCCCCGGCGACCGCGAGAAAATTGCGCGGCAGGTAGGATGAAAAGCGGGCACTCCCCCGATGACCGTTGAAAAGCCGCGACGCCGCGTTTTCCGCGAGCAGCAGCAGCAGAACCGCCCCGGCCAGTATGCCCCCCGCCACCGGGGCCGTCGCGGATACATCCGCAAATGAGGCCGTCATCTCACATCCCTTCCCCCGAGGGACTCTCGAACACCAGGTAAAGGGAGCCGAACTCCGCGGACCTCCGCAGCGGATACCCCTGCGCTCTCAGACAGTCGACGAGCTCTGGGGCATCGCTGGCCACCATCACCCTCCAGCCCTCTCCCAGCAGCTGCTCTATCATCGGCAGCAGGTCCTCCCGCGGGTCCACGATGGGGAACAGCGCCGCCACCTCCGGAGATCTTGCGGCGTCCTCCTCGGTGAAGCACAGCCCCACCTCCACGTCATTGTAGAGGTCCTTGTCCTGCCTTCTGGTGAAGACCACGGTCGGCGTGGGGTCCCGCAAGAGGGCTTCCTTATAGGAAGAGATCGCGGCGAAACGGTCGCGCAACCAGGACAGGTTGTTGGCGTCCGTCGGCCCGAAAGAGATGGCGGCGGAGGTGAGCAGGATGGCCGCCACTGACAGCAGCACCAGAAGATGCCCTCCCCTCCGCAATGCCTCATCGAGCGCTATGGAAGAGAGGAGGGCCAGCGAGGCGTAAAGGAGGATGAAGTAGCGGGCCATGGAGCCGGAAAGGGTCAGCTTGAAGAATCCCCAGGTGCCGGGACGGGGTCCGTAGATCACGAGGGTTACGACAATGATCGTCCACATGAACAAGGAGGTCCCACGAAGCAGCCTGTGGCGACTTGGCGATCTTAAGGCCACGACCGTGCCCCACAGCCCAAGGGCCGCCAGAAGCGGTGTGTATCCCAGAAGATATGTGGAGGGTGCATGCAGTAAGGCGGAGAGGTCCGCAACCGGGACCAGCATTCCAAGGAAGGATCGCCCGAAGCCCTCGGCTTGCCCAGAGGAGGTAAAACTGCCGTAAAGGTATACATTGAGTCCCATAGTCCCCACCGCCATCAGGGCCGCGGGCACCAGGAAGCTGCATATAAGCTTTCTGCCCACCGACCGCCGCTCCCAGGCCAGCCAGGCCAGCAGCATGGCGATGAAAACCGCGGTGGCTTGCCTCAATAGGAATGATAACCCCAAGGAGAACCCGCCGAGGGCCGCCCATGCCGCTGAGCGGGTTCGCGTGGCCCGCAGCAGGGCGCCCCAGGCTAAAAGGAAGAGGGCGGCTGAGGGCACGCTGTCCAAAACCATATTGGATGCGTAGACCACCGTCGGCAGCGGGCAGAAGAGCAACGCCGCCAGAATCCCCGCCCGTGGGCCGCGCAGCTCCTTCCCCACCAGGTAGATGCCCAGCACTCCCAGGGAAGAGAGGAAGGGGACCACGAAGAAGGGTACGCCCAGAACCATCCCCAATGCCACCAGCAGGGTCAGCCCGGGCGAGTTGAAGGAGGTGTAGCGGTTCTCCCTTGCTTCCACGAAAAGCCGTCCCCTGAAAAACTTCACCCCGAAACGCTCGTTCAGGGGGGAGTTTATGAAAAAGCTCCCCTCCTCCTTCAGCTGGCGGGCGACGCACCAGGTGTTGTTCTCGTCGGGCGCAAGGAACGATGAACGATTAGGCACCGTTAGCGCGGTGTAGGAGTAAGATATGAAGCAAGCTACCCACAACAACCCCACGAGCAGGAGGTAAAAAGGGGCTCCCTCTTCCGCGTGCCCGCCACGGGTGATGAGCGCCATGTCACACGTCCAGCTCCCTCTCCAAGCGGTTCACCACCGCTTTCGAGGGCCTGATGCTCTCGAAGCGTTCGATGCCACCGCTCAGGCGGAAACGCTCCGGATCATCCAGGAACACTCTGACTTTTTCCGGGTCGTAGCCGGAGACCCAGACGTTGGCGAACCCCGACTGCTCCACTTTCTCCCTCAAAATGAGGCAGGGCACCCCCAGCAGGTGGGACTCCTGCTGCGGCCCGCCGCCATCGGTGACCGCGAAACGGGCTCCCCGCATGGCCGCGATGAAACGGTGGTAGGCCAGGAGGGGCACCGTTCGGACATGCCCCATGCCCTCCAGCTCACTCAGCAGACCGAAGCGCCTCAGGGCTTCGCGGGTGGAATCGTGCAGGGTCATGACCACCCGCTGACCCTCCAGCCTCCGCAGCAGACCAAGCAAGAATCGCATCCGCTGGGGGTTGTTGATGCTCTCGAAGCGGTGAATGGAGAAGAGGGCGTATTCCCCTTCTTTCCAGGGCAGGTCGCTTTCCCGCTGCAGGGCCAGCCGCACCGCGTCAAGCAATGTGTTCATGCCGATGAACACCACCTCGCCTCGCACCCTCTCCCTCTTGAGGTTCTCGAGGGCTTTCTGCGAGCCGGCGAAGAGGATGCGGCTGAAGCGGTCCACCAGCATGCGGGTCAATTCCTCGGGGAAGGGCTGCAGTGGGTTATAGGTGCGCTCACCCGCCTCGAGGTGGACGGCTCTCATGCGGTAGCGGAGGGCGGCGGCCAGAGATAGGAGGGCGGGCGGGGCGTCCCCGTGGATGAGCATCAGGCCGGCGCCCTTTCCCCTTACGCCCCTGGATTCTTTATCGTCCAGGAAGAGTTGGCGGGAAGAGCCGGTGAGGAGACCCCAAAGATTTCTCCCCAGCCAGCGCAGGGCCTCTCCCGAGGTGGCGATGTCCCTCTCGCATCCGGCCATGCGGCAGTCGGGCTCCCGCAGGCCGAAGCTCTCGGCTATGTCCCTGGTGATGCGGGGATGTTGATTGGCGTGGACCAGCCGGTAGGGTATCCCCCGGCTGTCCATCTCCAGCAGTACCGGGGCGGTCTTCACGTACTGCCCCTTGGTCCCTATGCACACGCAGATGCTCATGGCGCCTTTCTCGGTCCAATGTGCTTTGCGGGCCACCGAGGCCATCAGGTCGCTTTAGGGCATTCCCGGATGAGGTTCCCCATCGTTCATCAGATTTTACACCATGCGGACTTCGGGGCAAGCATGGAGCAAGAAATGCCGGCGTTGGCATGTTGCTTCTCTGGGTTTGAACCGCGGGGCAGGGTTCGGGGATAATCTTACGGTCTGGAAGGTGAGGGGCGAGGTGATACGCGGACAGGGTTTGGTGGGTAAGGATAGGGAAGATGACGGCCACGGAAGGTGCGAACGGTAGGGGACCCGATTCCTCCGACTTGGCGGGATCTCCCTTCGTCGAAAGGCCGGCATCGGCACCGGAGTTCTCCTTTCCCGGGAGCGAGCCGGTGGCGCGGGGATTGGCCCTGCTCGCTTTCAGCCAGGCCGTTTATGTCCTCAGCGGCTATTTCGTCAATATCGTGCTGGCCAAGAGGTTGGGACCCGTGGAGTTCGGGCTGTTCGGGCTGGTCCTCTCCATCCTGGTGTGGTTGGAGATAACCACTTCAGGAATAGGCGGGCTGGCGGTGGTTTACGCGGGCCGTCACGGGCTTCCCGACTCCCTCCGCAGGGCGTTCTGGCGGGCTCAGGCGGCGGCTTCAGCCGGCGTTTTCCTGGCCTGCCTTCTTCCTTCCCTTGCGGCTTGGTCCGCGGGTTCGCGCACCGGCTTCCTCCTCACCGTGGCCTCTTTCGATATCGCGGTCATCGGCTTCTATCATCTGGGGGCCGGCTTTCTCAACGGCCTCCGCTGGTATACAGCCCAGTCCGCATCGTCCCTCGCCTATTCGGTGTCCCGGACCGTGGCCATGGTCTCTCTATGCCTGGCGGGGTTGGGGGTGGCCGGGGCTCTCGCGGGCAATGTGGCCTCCTCCGCCTTCGGGCTGTTGGCCTGCCTCGCTTTTCTGAGCCGCGCCGCCGGGAAGGCCTATAAGGGAGGTGCGTGTGGGATGGACGTCTTACCCAAAGCTCCCGCCATCATAAGGGAATCGCTTTCCTTTGTGGCCATCCCTCTCCTCTATTCTCTCATCCTCTTCATGGACATCTTTTTCATCGGAGCTCTGCGGCCGGGAAACGACGTGGGGGTCTTCGTGAGCGCCCATACGATCTCCAAGACACTGGTGTTCGTCCTCTACGCGGTCTCCCTGGCAGCTTTCCCCGCCTTTGTGTCCTCTTTTGCAGAAGGCGATCATAAGAGGGCTCTGCGGCTCTTCAGGGGGCTGGGGGATTTTATGTTGGGAGCGGCTCTGCCTCTGGCCCTTTTTTTCTCGGCGTTCTCCCGGCCGTTGTTGGAGTCGCTCTTCGGGGGGGATTACGGGCGAGGCGCCCTCTCCCTGGCCCTGCTGGCCCCCGCCCATTTCCTGCTCATGGCCCTGACCTTCTTCATATATGTCCTTTTCGCCGCGGAGAGGCGGAAGTCCGCCCTGCTCATACTCGGGGCCGCCGCTGCGGTCGATGCCTGCCTGCAGCTCCCGCTCATCTCCCAGTGGGGCCCGGGAGGCGCAGCCGCGGCGACCCTGTTCTCCTCCCTGGCGGGTGCCGCCGTCACGCTGGCCTTCATCGGCAAGGCGCTGGGGTTGACCCTTAACGGGAGGCGAACGCTCCTTCTCGCCGGCCTCTCCCTCGCATGCTTTCTCACCCCCGCCGTACTTTCCGCCGGGACTGCCGGCAGGGCGGCGGCCTTCATGGTATTCTCCGTCATCTACCTCCTCACGCTGCGCCGGGCGGGGTTGATAAGTGCCAGGGAGCTGGCCGGTTGGTACAATATGGTCCGCGGTCGTCCTCCGGGCGGAAACGATGTTGGCGCTGTTCCGTAGGGGCCGGGATCGAGGAGACCGAATGACGTCGACACCGCTTATCCCTCTGTTCGACCCGTCGCGGCAGTTCGAGGAAGTCGAAGACGAAGTCCTCGAGGCGGTGGGGCGCGTCCTCCGCTCGGGCCGCTATATCCTCGGCCAAGAGGTGGCTTTTTTCGAGGAGGAGCTGGCGTCCTGGCTGGGGGTGAGGTATGCGGTGGGGGTGGCTTCCGGCACCGACGCCCTGGTCATCGCCCTGCGCGCCTGCGGTGTGGGTGCGGGGGATGAGGTCATCACCACCCCCTTCTCCTTCGCCGCCACCGCCACCGCGGTGCTGCTCGCCGGGGCCGTGCCCGTCTTCGCCGACATCTCTCTCGAAGACCTCAACCTGGACCCCGATTCCATCGAGGGGTGTCTGAGCGAGAGAACTCGTGCGCTACTGACTGTGCATATATTCGGACACCCCGCCCCCATGCCGCTCCTCCGCGAGTTCGCCGATGTTCATGACTTAGTGGTTGTCGAGGATGTAGCCCAGGCCATGGGGGCGGAGGTGGACGGCCGCAGGGCGGGCGCGTGGGGGCGCGCTGCCGCGTTCAGCTTCTACCCGACCAAGAACCTGGGCGGCTTCGGGGACGGCGGAGCGGTGGCTACCGACGATCCCGAGGTGGCCGAGATCGCTCGCCTGTTGAGGAACCACGGGAGCTGCGCCCCGCATTTTCACCGCCTGCTCGGCTACAACAGCCGCTTGGACGAGATCCAGGCCGCCGCCCTCCGCGTCAAGCTCAAGCGTCTTTCCGGCTGGAACGAGGAACGGCGCCGTTTGGCGGGGCTGTACCGCGAGGGTCTGGCGCCGACCTCCCTGCGGCTTCCATCCGAGAGGGAGGGGTGCCTTCACTGCTACGGGCTTTTCACGGTGTTGCTCGAGGGGCGCGATTCCCTGGCCGCCTTCCTGGGCGAGAGGGGGATAGGAACCGGGATCTACTATCCGCGGCCTCTCTATGCGAACCCCGTCTTCAAAGGGAGATGTCGGGCAGGGCGGTGTCCCAGGGCCGAGGAGGCGTGCGCGAAGGCGCTCTCCCTTCCGCTTTATCCGGGCCTGAGGGAGGAGGAGGTGGACAGGATATGCTCCGCCGTGCGCGAATGGGAAGGCCTTCGTCGCCGGGCCGCGGACCTTCCGACGGCGAAACCGTAGTATAATCGCAATGGTGTTCTCGGCGGCGGGCTCCTGCCCGCGCTGGCCGTGGGAGAGTGATCCGTGAACGATTACGAGAACGGCAGAAACTGTTTCGTGCACCCCTCGGCGCGGGTAGGCAGCGGCACCCGCTTGGGCCACAACTGCGTGTTGGAGGAGGAGGTCCGCGTGGGCGAACGCTGCGATATCGGCAGCAACGTCGTCATCCACGCGGGCACCTCCATCGGCGATGACGTCTTCATCGGGGACAACGCCGTGCTGGGAAGGCAGCCCCGCAGCGGCGCGACCAGCATACGCGGGGCCGAACCCGCTCCACCCCTTCGAATCGGGGACGCCGCGGTCATAGGGACCGGCGCGGTCGTTTACGCCGGGACGGAGGTGGGGCGGAATGCCATGGTGGCGGACCTGGCGGCGGTGCGGGAGGGCTGCGTCATCGGGGAGGGGGCTCGGGTGGGCCGCTGCGTCACCGTGGAGTGCAACACCTCCATCGGCGGCAACAGCGTGATCCAGACCGGCACCCACCTAACGGGCGATATGATCATCGAGGAGGATGTGTTCGTGGGGCCGGAGGCCACCACCTCCAACGACAAGTACATGTCCCGCGACTCTTCCTTCCGGCTGCGGGGCCCCGTGCTGCGCCGCGGCTGCTCGATAGGGGCCAACGCCACTCTTCTGCCGGGGGTGGAGGTGGGCCGGGGGGCGGTGGTCGGCGCGGGGGCCGTGGTGGTGCGGGACGTTCCGGCGGGAGCCGTGGTGGTCGGCAATCCGGCAGCCGAGAAAGGCAGCGCTGGTGGTCCGGGGCGGGGATAGGCCTTAAGGGAGATGTCGGGAAAGACCTCTGGCATGAAGGATAGGCTCCGGGTAGGCGTGGTCGGCGCGGGGGTCATGGGAGGGCATCACGCCCGCGTCTACGCCGAGCTGCCCCAGGCGGAGCTTGTCGGCGTGTGCGACACGGACCCCGAGAGGGCCGGGGCGTTGGGAGCGAGATGCGGGGTACCCCACTACACCGCCTTAGAGGGTCTGCTCGAGCGGGGGCTGGACGCGGTCAGCGTGGCCGTGCCCACCTCGGAGCACCGCCGGGTGGCCGAGGCGTGCGCGGAGAGGGGCGTGAACATTCTGCTGGAGAAACCGGCGGCCGGCACCGTTGAGGAGGCCATGGCCATATTCCGGGCCTGCCGCAGCAAGGGCGTCAGGATAATGGTGGGCTACGTGGAGAGGTTCAACCCGGTGGTCGCGTCCCTGAAGCAGGCGCTGCGGGATGAGCGGCCCCTCTCCATCGAGATAACCAGAGTGGGCCCGCGGCCTCCACGCATCAGGGATGTGGGCGTGGTCGTTGACTTAGCCACCCACGACATAGACCTGCTGCGGTTCCTCACCGGGGACGAGATAGCCAAGGGCTTCTCCCTCATCTCCAACCACAACGGCGGTCACGAGGATCAGGCCCTGCTGTCCTTCCGCACCACTCGGGGGGTCTCCTGCCACATAAACGTCAACTGGATAACCCCTTTCAAGGTCCGCAGGATAAGGGTGGCCACCACCGCCCACTTCCTCGAGGGGGACCTCATGGCCAGGACTGTGTTCGTTTACCGGCTGGAGGACGGGGAGGATGCCCCAAGAGGTGAGATGGCCTGGAGCAAGGAGAGCTTGGTCGTGGTGGAGGAAGAACCCCTGCGCCGCGAGATAGCGGAGTTCCTGAGGTGCCTGCGCACCGGCGAGGAGATGCCGGTCAGTGAGGAGGACGCCTGCCGTTCGCTGGAGATAGCCGTGGCCTGCCTGGAGAACGAGACCTTCTCATTCTCCTGAAAAGCGGGTCTCTTTGCTTGTCGCTCGATCGATCGTATTACGGTGAGGGGACTTCTGGTATCATGCTGCTTGCCGCTCGACGTGCGCTGGAAAAAGGGGCGGCGGAGTCATGGATCTTGCGGGACTGCGTTGACTTCGGCGCAGGGACGGGTTGGCGCGGGAAAGGATTTCGCGAGGCAGGGGACGGGGAGGTTGAGATTGTCTGAGGAGCTCAGCGGCCTGGTTAGCATAGTCATCCCCGCCTACAACGAGGAGGAAGCGATCGGCGGGGTCATCGAGGAGGTCCGCGAGGCCATGGAAGGCTCGGGACTGGAATGGGAGCTCATCGTGGTCAACGACGGCTCCGGCGACCGCACCCGCGAGATCGTGGAGGGCTTCCCCTGGGTGGAGCTGGTGAACCACCCCTACAGCATGGGAGGAGGAGCGGCGCGCACCACCGGCATCCACCGCGCGCGGGGGGACGTCGTGGTGGTGGTGGACGGGGACGCCACTTACCCGGCGGGGGACATCCCCCGTCTGCTGGAGGAGATGGACGGCTACGACATGGTGGTGGGGGCGCGGACCAAGGAGGCCGGCACCCTCAAGTTCCTGCGGGTACCCGCTAAGTTCCTCATCCGCAAGATCGCCGAGTTCATGACCGGCTCGCGCATACCCGATCTCAATTCTGGCCTGCGGGCCATGCGCAAGGAGACCTTCCTCAAATACGAGGACCTGCTGCCGCCGGGGCATTCCTGGGTATCCACCATAACCCTGTGCATGCTGGCCAACAGCCACCCCGTGAAATACTTGCCCATAGATTACTATCCCCGCAAAGGCAAGAGCACCTTCCACCCCATAAAGGACACCGCCAACTACCTTATGCTGGTCTTCCGCACGGTTACCTGGTTCAACCCCCTGAGGCTCTTCCTGCCTCTGGCCCTCCTTCTTTTCCTGGGAGGGTTGGGCAAGGCCGTGGCGGACATCATAAGGTACGATTGGCACATCGCCACCTCCACGGTGGTGCTGATCCTGGCTTCCCTTCAGGTCTTCGCCCTGGGCATGCTGGCCGACCTCATCTCCAGAAAGGGGAGTCGCTGACCTTGCGCGTGCTCATCACCGGAGCGGACGGCTTCGTGGGCGGCCACCTCGCGCGCTATCTCCTGCATGATGTGAGAGCGGAGGTGATGGGGCTGGGGCTGCGTCCCGCCGAGGCCGTGGTCCCCTGGATGCAGGGCGATTACCGCTCATGCGACGTGCGCGATGCGGAAACGCTGCGCCGCCTGGTGCTGGATTTTCGGCCCGACTTCGTCTTTCACCTGGCGGCCCAGAGCTCGGTGCAGGTCTCCTGGGAGGAGTGGGAGCTGACCCTCTCCATCGCCTTGGACGGGCAGCGCAACCTGCTGGAGGCCCTGCGGGAGGCGGGAGGGGCGGCCAGGGTGCACGTGGCTTGTTCTGCGGAGGAGTACGGGAAGGTGAGCGAGGAAGATCTGCCCCTGACCGAGGACAGCCCCTTGCGGCCGGCCACTCCCTATGCCTTCTCCAAGGTGCTGCAGGACTACCTGGCGGTCTTCTACCATCAGGCCTACGGGATGCCGGTCATCCGCACCCGCGCCTTCAACCAGACCGGCCCCGGGCAGGCCGCCGGCTTCGTGGTATCCGACTTCGCCCGTCAGGTGGCCCTGATCGAGCGGGGGAGGCAGGAGCCGGTGATAAGGGTGGGTAACCTGGAGGCGCGCCGCGACTTCTCCGATGTGCGCGATCTGGTCCGCGCCTACTGGGAGCTGCTCTTGAAGGGGGAGCCGGGTGCCGTGTATAACGTGTGCTCGGGAAGGGTGGTGGCGGTGCGGGAGATACTGGATATGCTGTTGAGGATGACCGATGTTCCCGTCGATATTTTACAGGATGAAAATAAGATGCGTCCGCTGGACGTCCCGGTGCTGGCGGGCGACAACCGGCGCATGCGCGAGGTCACCGGATGGGAGCCCGCCATGCCCCTGGAGCACACCTTGGCCGATGTCCTTGATTGGTGGCGCGAGCGGGTGGAGCGCGAGAGTTGAGGGTATGCGGAGAGGAGGAGGCGATGCAGGCGGTCATACTGGTGGGAGGAGAAGGCACGCGGCTGAGGCCGCTCACTTACACCATCCCCAAACCCCTCATCCCCCTGATGAACCGCCCCTTTCTCTCCTTCCAGTTCGAGCTGTGCAGGCGCCACGGCATCACCGACATCATCCTGTCGACCAGCTACATGGCTTCCATCTTCCAGGAGGCTTTCGGAGACGGTTCCTCCCTGGGCGTCAAGCTGACCTATGTCACCGAGGAGAGCCCCCTGGACACCTGCGGCGCGGTGAAGAACGTGGAGGAGCACATCCGCGGGCCCTTCATGGTGTTCAACGGCGACGTGCTCACGGACCTGGACCTATCCGCCATGCTGGCGTTTCATCGTCAGAAGGGTTCGGTTACCACCATCTCCCTCACCCCCGTGGAGGACCCCTCCGCCTACGGCCTGGTGCCTTTGGACGATGAGGGGCGGGTGCTGGAGTTCCTGGAGAAGCCGGGCCCGGACGACGAGATAGTGACCAACCTCATCAATGCCGGCACTTACGTCATAGAGCCGGAGCTTCTGGACAGGGTACCCGCGGCCCAGCGCTATTCCTTCGAGCGGCAGTTCTTCCCTGGCCTCCTGGCCGAGGGGCTGCCGGTTTACGGCTTCCCCTCCGATGCCTACTGGCTGGACATCGGCACTCCCGCTAAATACCTGCAGGCCCACCACGACATCCTCGACCGCCTGCTTCCCTTCGACTTCTCGGGGGAAGAGGTGTTTCCCGGCGTGTGGGCGGAGGAGGACACGGTCATCGAGGAGGGCGCTTTGGTTTCCGGCCCCTGCTGCCTGGGCAGAGGATGCCATGTGAGCTCCGGCGCCGTCATCCGCGGCCACAGCGTGGTCGGAAACGATTGCTGCATCGCTCCCGAGGCGGTGGTCGAAGGCGCGGTGCTCCTGGATGGGGTCCGCGTCGGTGAGGGAAGCGAGGTGCACGGGAGCGTCCTGGGCAGGCGGGTGCGCCTGGGCCGAAAGGTGGAGGTGCGCGACCTCTGCGTGCTGGGAGAGGGGGTGGCCGTGGGCGATCATAATCAACTGCGCATGGGGCTGCGCATCTGGCCGGAACGGGAGATCGCCCCCGATACCCTGCACTTTTGATTTTTCCCGCCGCCTAAAGTAATATTTTGCGGAGTTTGTCAGCAGGATGGCCCGGACGAGAGAGAGCGGAGGTGCGAGGTATTGCGCATACTCATCACCGGCATAACCGGGTTCGTGGGCAGCCATCTCGCCGAATACGCCCTGTCACGCGGGGATGTGGAGGTGTTCGGAACGGCGCGCTGGCGCTCCCGCACGGAGAACGTGGAGGGGATCCTCTCAGAGATCACCATAATCGACTGCGACCTCCGGGATGCTTGCGCGGTCCGCAGGTGCCTATTCGAGGTGAAGCCGGAGTACGTTTTCCATCTGGCCGCCCAAAGCTACGTCCCCACTTCCTGGATCGCCCCGGCGGAGACTCTTACCACCAACATCATCTCCGAGCTCAACCTGCTGGAGGCCATGCGCGGGGCGGACTGGGAGGTGCGCATACAGGTCGCCGGCTCCTCCGAGGAGTACGGTCTGGTCCACGAGGACGAGGCGCCCATCAAGGAGACCAACCCCCTGCGCCCCCTCTCGCCATATGCGGTCAGCAAGGTGGCCCAGGATCTGCTGGCATATCAGTACCACCGCTCCTACGGCCTTTATACCGTACGCACGCGCGCCTTCAACCACGAGGGGCCGCGCCGCGGCCAGGTCTTCGTCACCTCGGACTTCGCTCGGCAGATCGCCCTGATAGAGAAGGGCAGGAAGGAGCCGGTCATCGAGGTGGGCAACCTCAACGCCCGCCGCGATTTCACCGATGTGCGCGACGTGGTGCGCGCCTACTGGCTGGCCCTGGAGAAAGGGGAACCCGGCGAGGTCTACAACATCGGCTCGGGCAGGGCGGTGACCATCCGCGAGGTGCTGGACATGCTCCTGTCCATGACCGACCGGAAGATCGAGGTGAGGCCGGTGCCGGAGCGCATGCGCCCCTCCGATGTGGAACTGCTTCTCGCCGACTTCAGCAAGTTCAAGGCGCTGACCGGCTGGGAGCCGCGCATCCCCCTGGAGAAGACCTTGGCCGACACCCTCGACTACTGGCGCTCCCGCCTCTAACCGGGCCGACCTTTAACTTGGGGCCAGGTCCAAACCTTCAATTTTTTTAGCATGACCCCGGAATCGCGCCCGATCAAGGAATCGAAGGCGCCCGGACATCAGGCAAAGCCCGGATCCACGGGACGGGAGGGGGGGATTACCGCCCGTCCCTCCATCTGTTATACTTTCCGCGTCCGAAGGCGAGGAGCAGGAGATGGCTGTTGATGAAGCTGTCTATCATCATACCCGTTTACAACGAGCGCAACACCATACAGGAGGTGCTGCGCAGGGTGCGCCGCGTGGACCTCGGCGACATGGACAAAGAGATAATCGTGGTGGACGACGGATCCACCGACGGAACCCGCGACATCCTCTCCATGGAGGGCGATTCCACCACCCGCATCGTCCACCATCCCGAGAACCGGGGGAAAGGGGCTGCCCTCTCCACCGGCATCAAGCTGGCCACCGGCGACCTGATCATCTTCCAGGACGCCGACCTCGAGTACGACCCCGAGGACTACCCCCGCATGCTGGCCCCCGTGCTCAAGGGCAAGGCGGAAGTGGTCTACGGCTCGCGTTTCACCGGGGAGCGGCGCAACATGCTCTTCTGGCATTATCTGGGGAACCGCTTCCTCTCCTTCGTCACCAACCTGCTCTACAACACCACCCTCTCCGACATGGAGACGTGCTACAAGCTGTTCAAGCGGGAGGTGCTTCAGGGCATAGAGATAAAGTCTCGGCGCTTCGATGTGGAGCCGGAGGTCACCGCCAAAGTGCTCAAGCGGCGCATACGCATCTACGAGGTTCCCATCTCCTATGCCGGGAGAGAGTTGGAGGAGGGCAAGAAAATAACCTGGAGGGACGGGCTGCCCGCCCTGTGGGCCCTCATCAAATACCGTTTTACGGACTGAGACGGGATTCGAGAGGGTGCGGCGTTTTGCATGAAGAACCCCTGGTCAGCTTGATCATATGCAATTTCAACGGCGAGGCGGTCATCAGCGAGTGCCTGGATTCCGTCCTGGCCCAGAGCCACCGCGGACTCGAGATCATCGTTGTGGACGACGGCTCCACTGACGGTTCCTGCCGGGTCGTGCGGGGTTATCCGGCGGTCAAGCTGGTGAGGAGCCCGACCAACCGCGGCATAGCCCATGCCCGCAACCTCGGGCTGCGGGAGGCGCGGGGGAGCTTCATCGCTTTCCTGGACAACGACGTGGTCCTGGAGGCGGATTGGACGCGGCGCATGCTGGAGGCGGCCCGGCGCCACCCGCGGGCAAGGCTCTTCGCCTCCCATATCCTCACCTACGATGACCCCGATCGCATGGACAACACCGGCGGGTACGTCAACCTCGCCGGTTACGCGTGGAACCGCGATTTCGGCTGCAGGGGTTCGGAGGCCGTGGGCGCCGCTCATGTGTTCTTTCCCTGCGGGGCGGCCATGTTCGTGCATCGGGAGCTCCTCGAGAAGGTCGGAGGTTTCGACGGATGCTACCGCTATGCCTACGACGACGTGGAACTGGGCTGGCGGGCGCATGCCTTGGGATACGAGGTCGTATACGTGCCCGATGCCCGGGTCAGGCACCGCGTCTCCTTCACTATGGGCTCTCACAGCCCGCGCAAGCTCTACCTCTGCGAGCGGGGACGGATCCGGGCATTTCTGAAGAACCTGGAGGCCCCCCTGCTGCGGGAGGCGGCCCCTGAGACGGCCGTGATCTTACTGGAGCATATTAAGCAAGAGATCGCCGCCGGGGGGCGCGGCCGGAGAGAGAGCGCGAAATACGCCGCCGCCCTTCTCCTGGCGGTGCTCTGGAACCTGGCCCACCTCCCTGGAACATTACGGAGAAGGCGGCGTTTTCAGAAAAAGCGCCTCGTTAGCGACCGCGAACTGCTGTCCCGCGGTCTGCTGGTGGGCAGGATCGAACGTCCCACGGGTACGGCGGGGACGCGGGCGACTTACCTTCAAGGAAGCGCGGAAGATCGTGCTTTCGGCCAAAGGTCGGAGATAATGCCGGGCCTTTCTGCTGACGGGG
>JACVIY010000021.1 GCA_015711755.1 Candidatus Geothermincola secundus
ATTGCCCCATCCGATAGGGCATTTGCGGCGGAGCGGCGATGAGGATTAAAATCACTTTCCGTAGCTGCTCCTGCGGTCGGGCAAGAGCCGGCGCGCAAAGAAGAAAGACAGCGGAGCTTGGACAGCAAGGTCTACCTTACCAGGCAGGAGGAGGTCTTCGACCTTCTGGGCAGCGGGCCGCAGGGCCTCAGCTCCCGGGAGGCGGAGAAGCGCCTGCGGGAACACGGCCGCAATGTCCTGGAGAAGCGGGGCGGCGTGCCCCTTTGGCGCAGGTTCCTGGCCAATTTCGTCCACTTCTTCGCCATCATGCTCTGGGTGGCCGCCGCGCTCTCCTGGGTGGGGGACATGCCCGAGCTGGCCATCGCCTGCGTGGCGGTCATCATAATCAACGGCATCTTCACCTTCTGGCAGGAGTTCCGGGCGGAGAAGGCCATCGAGAGCCTGCAGAAGATCCTTCCTAAAAGAGCCCGGGTGGTGCGCGACGGTCGGGAGATGGACATAGACGCTGAGGAGGTGGTGCCCGGGGACCTGGTGGTCTACGAGGCGGGCAACAGCATCAGCGCCGATGCCCGGCTCATCTCGGCCATGGAGATGAGCGTGAACAACTCCGCCCTCACCGGGGAATCGGAACCCCAGCGGAGGATCGCGGATGCCCTGGGGGCGGAGAAGGCCGTGCTCGCCGACCTCCCCAACCTGGTCTTCGCGGGGACCACGGTGACCGCCGGAAGCGGCAGGGGAGTGGTCTACGCCACCGGCATGGACACCGAACTGGGCAAGATAGCAGGATACACCCAGGAGATAAAGGAGGAGCCCAGCCCCCTGCAGCGGCAGATCGGAAAGATCGTCAAGATCCTCTCGGTCATTGCCGTCTCCCTGGGAGTGCTCTTCTTCCTGCTGGGGACCTTCGTCATGAAGATGGGGCGGGCCGGTTCCTTCATGTTCGCCATCGGCATCATCGTGGCCAACGTCCCCGAGGGACTGCTGCCCACGGTGACCCTGGCCCTGGCCATGGGGACCCAGCGCATGGCTCGGCGCCACGCGCTCATCAAGAAGCTCTCGTCGGTGGAGACGCTCGGATGCACCACCGTCATCTGCACCGACAAGACCGGCACGCTCACCACCAACGAGATGACCGTGCGGGAGGCCTGGGTGGCGGGGAAGCGGGTGAGCGTGAGCGGCGTGGGTTACGCTCCCGAGGGTGACTTTTCCGTGGACGGGAAACCGCTTTCTCCCGAAGACCGTGAGGGCCTGGGACTCCTACTGCGCATCGCCTCCTTCTGCAACAACTCCAGACTGGTGCCGCCCGAGAGGGATGAGGACGGATGGTCGGTGCTGGGCGACCCCACCGAGGCCTCCCTGCTGGTGGCGGCGGCCAAGTCCGGTTTCGATTATGAAAGGGAATCAGCGGTGCAGCCGCGCGTCTACGAGCTCCCCTTCGACTCGCGGCGCAAGCGCATGACCACCATCCACCGCACGGAGAGCGGGCTTGAGGCCATGGTGAAGGGGGCGCCCATGGAGGTTCTGCGGCTGTGCGACCGCATCTGGGAGCCGAGCGGGGTACGGGGGTTGAGCGAGGAGGACCGCCGCAGGGTCGCCGAGATCAACGACGACTACGCGCGCCAGGCCTTGAGGGTCATCGGCTTCGCCTACCGAGAGGGGCTGGCTGAGCAGAGGCATTACGAGATAGAAGAGGTGGAGAAGGGACTGGTCTTCGTGGGGCTGGCCGCCATGATGGACCCCCCCCGCCCCGAGGTGGAGGAGGCGGTGAAACAGTGCCGCACCGCAGGCATAAGGGTGATCATGATAACCGGGGACTACGGGGTCACCGCCGAGTCCATCGCCCGCAGGATCGGCCTGGTGCGGGGTGAGGGTGTTCGGGTGATCAGGGGCGAGGATATTGACTCCATGTCCGACGAGGAGCTGGGGGAGGCGCTGCGGCAGCCGGAGGTGATCTTCGCCCGCGTCTCCCCCGAGCATAAGATGAGGGTGGCCCTTGCTCTCAAGGCGCAGGGGGAGATAGTGGCCATGACCGGGGACGGGGTCAACGACGCCCCCGCCCTCAAGGCCGCGGACATCGGGGTGGCCATGGGCATCACCGGCACCGACGTGGCCAAAGAAGCGGCGGAGATGATCCTCACCGACGACAACTTCGCCTCCATCGTCCACGCCATCGAGGAGGGGCGGGCGGTCTATGCCAACATCAAGCGCTTCGTGACTTATATACTCGCGAGCAATATCCCCGAAGTCCTCCCTTTCCTCGCCTACGTCATCCTGAAGATACCCCTGCCGCTCACGGTCATGCAGATACTGGGGGTGGACCTGGGCACCGACCTGGTCCCCGCTCTGGCCCTGGGGACCGAGAGGCCTGAGCCGGGCATCATGCGGCGGCCGCCGCGCTCCCAGGATGAACGCCTGCTCAGCTGGGGGCTGCTGGCCCGGTCTTACGGTTACCTGGGCATGGTGGAAGGGCTGCTGTGCTTGGCCGCTTTCTTCCTGGTCTACCACCTCAACGGCTGGAGCCTGTCGATGGGTCTTTCGGGTTTGAAAGCGGTAACCCCCGAACCCTACGAGGCCAACCATATATACATGCTGGCCACCACCGCATGCTTCGCCATGATCGTGGCCACTCAGATAGGCAACGGCTTCGCCTGTCGGGCCGAGCGGGAGACCATCTTTCGCGTGGGTTTCCTCACCAACCGCTTCTACCTCGTGGGCATCCTGTCCGAGATCTGCGTGCTGCTGCTCTTCATGTACGTGCCCCCCTTCCCCGCTCTCTTCAAGTTCAAGCCCATCAGCTGGCAGGTGTGGCTGGCCATGCTGGCCTGCTGGCCCGCTTGCCTGCTGGCAGACGAGCTGCGCAAGCTGGCGGTGAGGTGCATGGAAAGGCACGGCAAGGGGCAGGGCCTCGGCGGCCGCCGCGGGGCGCTTCCCCGAGAGGTGGGATAGAATGGATGCGGCGCGCGTCATCTTTGACAGGGACGGCGTCAACATTTACGGGGGATGGTGAAGATGCACGTGGTCATCATGGGATGCGGAAGGGTGGGCTCCCGCCTGGCCAGGCGCCTGGAGCGGCAGGGACACAGCGTGGCGGTGATCGACAAGGACCCTCGGGCCTTCCATCTTCTGGACGTGGACTTCAAAGGGCTAAAGGTCGAGGGCATCGGATTCGATTCCAACGTTCTGGTGCGGGCGGGGATCGAGCGGGCCGATGCTTTCATCGCCGTCTCCAGCGGTGACAACTCCAACTTCGTGTCCGCCCGCATCGCCAAGGACATCTTCCACGTGCCCAAGGTGGTGGCGCGCATCTACGACCCTCGGCGCGCCAACATCTACCGCCGCTCCGGCATCCCCACGGTGGCCCCGGTGGCCTTCGAGGTGACCAAGTTCTCCGACCTCCTTTTTCTGCAGGAGTCCCATACCCGGGACACCTTCGGGAGCGGCGAGGTGGAGCTGATGGAGTTCGAGCTGCCGCTGAACCTGGCCGGCCGCACGGTGGGCGAGTTCGAGGTCCCCGGGGAGATAAGGATATGCGCCGTCGAGAGGGGCGGTTCGGCTTTCGTCCCTGCCTCCGGGACGGCCTTCGAGCGCTTCGACATAGTGCACGCCGCGGTGCTGCGCTCGAGCACGGAGAAGTTCCGGAAGATGTTCTTCATGCATTGAGGGGTGAGGGAGATGAATATAATTATCGTGGGCGGAGGGGTTGTCGGCTCCTTCCTCGCCGGCATCTTCATGGAAAAAAACAAGGTCACTCTTATCGAGAAGGAGCCCGATCGGGCAGCGGTCCTGCAGGGGAAAATGCCCGGGCTGCGGTTGGTGGTGGAGGACGGGTGCGAGCCCTGGGTGCTGGAATACGGAGGTATAAGGGAGGCGGACCTGATGCTGGCGGTGACCGGCGACGATGAGGACAACCTGGTCGTCTCCTACCTGAGCAAGTTCGAGTACGATGTCCCCAAGGTCATCGCCAGGGTCAACAACCCCCTGAACAGCTGGCTCTTCAACCCATCCTGGGGCGTCGACGTGGGGGTCAGCTCGCCCGACATCATCGCCAAGATCGGCGAGGAGGAGATAACCCTGGGCGAGGTGGTCACTCTTATAAAGCTGCAGTCCAGCGACATCGCCCTGGTGGAGATCACCGTGCCGCAGGACTGCCCGGTGCTGGACACCGCCCTGGCCGAGGTGGAGCTGCCTCCGGAGACGCTGCTGGTCACGGTGGTGCGCGGCGACTCCATGATGATCCCGCGGGCCGATACCACCCTGAAGCCGGGGGACAAGGTCATGGCCATCACCAACGTCAACAACCGAGAACGCCTCAACCGCCTGCTGGGGCATGGCGCTTTCTGAGGGAGGATCGCTCGGGAATGCCCCTGCTGGAGATAAACGGCATCCGGCTTTACTGCGAGGAGGCGGGGGAGGGGCCCGCCCTGCTCATGATCATGGGGCTCTCGGCCAACCTGGACTGGTGGGACCCGGCCATGCTGGGGCGCTTGAGCGAGCGCTTCCGCGTCATCACCTTCGATAACCGGGGCGCGGGCCGTTCCGACAAGCCCTATGGGGACTTCAGCGTCGCGGACATGGCCGATGACGCTGCGGGATTGCTCTCGGCCTTGGGCCTGAAGACCGCCTACGTGCTCGGGGTATCCATGGGCGGCATGATCGCCCAGCAGCTGGCCCTGGATCATCCGCATATGGTGGAGCGGCTGGTGCTGTGCTGCACCAACTGCGGGGGGCGCGAGCAGGTGCTGGCCTCCCCCGAGGTCTATGCGGTGCTGGGGACGCCGCGCGAGGGAGTCAGCGTCGAGAAGGTGGCCAGGGCGTCCCTGCCCCTCCTATTCCCGGAAGGGTTCATGCGGGACCATCCCGACAAGATGGAGGAGTTCGTATCCCGCTACCTGCGGGCGCCCATGCCCGCCCACTGCTTTTTCTCCCAGTTGGCGGCGATAACCCGCTGGCGCAGCTACGAACGGCTCCCGGAGATACGCTGTCCCACGCTTGTGCTCACCGGGGACTCCGACATCCTCATCCCCCCGGAGAACTCCCGCATCCTCGCTTCCCGCATCCCCGGGGCGCGGCTCAAGGAATACCGAGGCGGCGGCCACGGCTTCTTCGCCCAGTTCCCGGAGAAAGTGGCCGACGACCTCCTCGCCTTCCTCTCGTGAGCATGTGGCGTTCAGGTCCCAGGGGCCGTGGCGGGGAGAAGCCGCCTCGCCGCATCCGTGCTACGACCTCCCGCCCCTCTTCTGTTATAATCATCGCGTCCGATGTTGGGAGCAGGCCCTGATCAAGGGCCTGCAACTGTGATGGGGAGAGTATCAGAGAGATGCCGGGGATCGTGCTGCTGGGAGCCCAGTGGGGCGATGAGGGCAAAGGCAAGGTCACCGACCTGCTCGCCGACGACATGCACATGGTGGTGCGCTATCAGGGTGGGAACAACGCCGGCCACACCATCATCTGCGAGGGGAGGATCCTAAAGCTCCATCTCATCCCCTCAGGCATCCTCTACCCCCACATAGTCTCGGTGGTGGGGAACGGGGTGGTCGTCAATCCGCGGGTCATCCTGGAAGAGATGGAGAACCTGCGCTCCCTGGGCATCTCCACCGACAACCTGCGCATAAGCTGCAACGCCCACCTCATCCTGCCCTGCCACGAGGTGCTCGACGGCCTCTCCGACGATGCCCGGGGAGGGGGAGGGCTGGGCACCACCCGCAGGGGTATAGGGCCCGCCTACGCGGACAAGGCCATGCGGGTGGGGCTGCGGGCCGAGGACCTTCTGGAAAGGGGAGTTCTACGGGAGAAAGCGGAATCGCTGTTTCGGGAAAAGAACCGGGTCATCGTGAGCATATACGGGGGTGAGCCCCTGGACGTGCGGCGGGAGCTTGAGCGTCTGGAGGAGCAGGCCGAGGCACTGCGCCCCTTCATAACCGATACCTCACACCTGGTGCGGGAGGCTCTGAGCGAGGGGCGCAACGTCCTATTCGAGGGAGCCCAAGGCACCCTTCTGGACCTGGACCACGGCACCTATCCCTACGTGACCTCCTCCAACCCGACCGCCGGAGGCGTGTGCACGGGCTCGGGGGCGGGTCCGCGCGACCTCGACGAGATCATCGGGGTGGCCAAAGCTTACCTGACCAGGGTAGGTGAGGGGCCTTTTCCCACCGAACAGGACAACGAGGTGGGCTCGGCCATGCAGGAGAAGGGCAGGGAGTTCGGCACCACCACCGGGCGTAAGCGCCGCTGCGGCTGGCTTGACCTGGTGCTGCTGCGCTACGCGGTGCGGGTGAACACCCTCACCGCCCTTGCGGTGACCAAGCTGGACGTGCTCTCCCAGTTCGACCGGCTCAAGATCTGCGTGGCTTACCGCAGAAAGGGGAGGCCGATGAAGGACCGTCCGGCTTCGAGCGCGGCCTTCCGAGAATGCGAGCCCGTGTATGAGGAGATGCCCGGCTGGGGATGCGACATCTCCGGCGTCACCCGCCTGGAGGAGCTGCCCGGCGAGGCGCGCCGCTACCTCGAGTTCATCCAGGATGCTGCGGGCGTGCCCGTGAAGATCATATCCGTCGGACCCGACCGCAGCCAGACCATCATGGTGGACGGAGAGGTCAGGACGCCCCGCCAGGGGAGGTTCCTCTTCCAGGACGACCTCCCCCTCTGAGCGGTGTCTGCTTCAATTTGGGGCCGGGCCCAAACCTTCACTTTTTTTCGCATGACCTGAGAGCCGCACTTCATGAGGGAAGCAGGTGGGCCCCCAGACATGAAATAAGGGCTGCCCTGCATGTCCGGGGGAAGGGGAAGCGAGAGTGTCGTTGAAATATACATGTGGTCGAAGAAGACGGCGTTCGCGACTGCGGGCTGCGGCGCATCTGAGCGAGGGGAGGTAAAGGAATGGTATTGGGCGAGGATTTTTGTTCGTTCCCGACTCCCTCGGTGTGCAATCTCGCTCCCGAACAGGGTCATCCGGCGGCGCGCAGGGTGGAAGTGCGCTTCCTCGAGGAGCCCGTGTTTATTGAGGAGCGACCTGAGGGGTCGAGGGAAAGACGAAGTGGCGGTCACGAAAGCCCTTACCTCATCCGTCTCGGCAGCAGGCCGAGGACCGTCCTGCGTTCCCTCCACCGCCAGGCCGAGCTCTGAGGGGCGGTTGCCGGACCTCCTCGCTCTGTGAGAACAGCAGCGTCACGGCGAGCGTGACTTTCTCGTTTCTGCTTTCGGAATCCTGACTTCGGGAAGATCCGCCCTGTCTCCTCTGTTATCATGATCTTGCGGCCCTTCTGTCGCATCCTCCTGATAAAATGTCTGCGCGCCAAATGAACGGCAGGCGGTGATGGTCACGGGAGGTGACGGATGAAGGTCCTGGTGGTGGGGAGCGGGGGGCGGGAGCACGCCTTGGCTTGGAAGCTGGCACAATCACCCCTGCTCGAAAAGCTCTACTGCGCGCCGGGCAATGCGGGAACGGCGCGGCTGGGGATGAACGTGGATATAAAGGCAGAGGACATGACCTCCCTCCTTCAATTCGCCGAAAGGGAGGGCGTTGACCTCACCGTGGTGGGTCCGGAGGCACCGCTGGTGGCGGGGTTGGCCGATCTTTTCGAGGAGGCCGGCCTCAAGGTCTTCGGCCCGGGCCGGGAGGGCGCGCGCATGGAGGGGAGCAAGGCCTTCGCCAAGCGGCTCATGCTGGAGGAAGGCATTCCCACCGGGCGCGCGGAGATCTTCGAGGATCACGGGGAAGCCCTCGGATATCTCCGATCGGTGGGAGCGCCGGTGGTGGTCAAGGCCGACGGCCTGGCCGCCGGCAAAGGGGTGACAGTGGCCGCCGACCTGCGGGAGGCGGAAGCGGCGCTGGCCGCTTGCATGCTGGAAGGGCGCTTCGGCGCGGCGGGCGAGGTGGTGCTCATCGAGGAGTACTTGGAAGGGCAGGAGGCCTCTCTGCTCACTCTGGTGGACGGCGAGGACATCCTCCCCCTGGCCCCCGCCCAGGATTACAAACGCATAGGCGACGGGGACAGCGGCCCCAACACCGGCGGCATGGGCTCCTATTCGCCGGTCCCCGCGCTCGACGACGGATCGTACCGCAGGGTGGTCGAAGAGATACTTCGCCCCACCGCGAGGGCCCTGGCAAAGCGGGGCATCCGCTTCCGAGGGGTACTTTACGCGGGCATCATCCTCACGGAGGAGGGCCCCAAGGTGCTGGAGTTCAACGTCCGCTTCGGCGACCCGGAGACCCAGGCGGTGCTCCCGCGGCTGCGCAGCGACCTGCTCCAGGCCATGCTGGCTGTCTGTTCGGGCGAGCTGTCCTCCTTGCGCTTGGAATGGAGCGAACAGCCCTGCGTCACCGTGGTCATGGCTTCGGGGGGATACCCCGGCGATTACCGGAAGGGGCTCCCCGTACGCGGGCTCGAGGTAGCGGAGGAGGTACCCGGGGTCACCGTCTTCCACGCGGGCACCGCTGTCGGCCCCGGGGGCGAGGTCCTCACCGCCGGGGGGCGCGTGCTCAACGTCACCGCTCTGGGTGACGATTTCCTGCAGGCCCGCCAGAGGGCTTACGAAGCTGCGCGACTCATCGGCTTCGAAGATGTCTATTACCGTAGCGACATCGCCCTTAGGGTCATCGGGGAAAGCGCTTCCTGAGCAAAGGAGATGGCTATGAGCGGAGGACCCCTGGTCGCCATTGTGATGGGATCGAAGTCGGATGCCGATAAAGTGAGGCCGGCGGGCGAGATCCTTTCCCGCTTGGGGTTGGGTTATGTGCAGGAGACCATATCCGCCCACCGCCAGCCGGAGAAGCTGCGAAGGTTCGTCCGTGAAGCGCAGGAAAAGGGAGTGGAGGTCTTCATCGCCGCCGCGGGGAAGGCGGCGGCCCTCCCCGGGGTCATCGCCTCGCTAACGACCCTTCCGGTCATCGGCCTTCCCATCTCCACTCCCGACCTGGGGGGGCTGGACTCCCTGCTCTCCATGGTTCAGATGCCCAAGGGCGTTCCCGTGGCCACGGTGGCGTTGGACGGGGCCGAGAACGCGGGGCTGCTGGCGGCCTCCATTCTGGCGCTCAAATACCCGGAGATCGCGGAGGCTTTCGGGGAGTACCGCAGGTCTCTGGCGGAAGGATGATGGCGAATGGAGGGAAGACGCGGCGCCAAGACCTCACCCCCTGTCCGAGAACACGGGATTGCGGGATTTCGGAAAGCCGCGTCTTCAACCAAGGGCGAGCGGACGGAGGGCGGTAAGGGATGATAGAGAGGTACACCCTCCCGGAGATGGGCAGGATCTGGAGCGACGAGTCCAAGTTCGCCAAATGGCTGGAGATAGAATTGCTGGCGGTGGAGGCCTGGAGCCGGCTGGGATTGGTCCCGCCCCGGGCCGTGCAGACCATAAGGGAGAGGGCATCCTTCGACCCCCGCCGCATCCGGGAGATCGAGGAGGTCACCCACCACGACGTCATCGCCTTCCTGACCAACCTGGCCGAGAACGTCGGCGAGGAATCACGCTACGTGCATTACGGGCTTACCTCCTCCGACGTGCTGGACACCGGGCTGGCTCTGCAGATGCGCGACGCCATAAACCTTATCCTGGAGGAGGCGCGGATGCTTGCGCGCACCCTCAAGGACCGGGCCCTGGAGTTCCGGGGCACCGTGATGATCGGGCGCACTCACGGGGTGCACGCCGAGCCCACCACCTTCGGCCACAAGCTGGCCTTGTGGGCGTTCGAGATGAAGCGGGACCTGGACCGGCTGGAGCGGGCCCGCGAGGTCATCAGCTGCGGAAAGCTGTCGGGCGCGGTGGGCACCTACGGCAACATAGACCCGCGCGTGGAGGAATATGTGTGCGAGCGCCTGGGACTGCGCCCGGCGGAGGTGTCCACCCAGGTGCTGCAGCGCGACCGCCATGCCGAGTACATGACGGCGCTGGCCATCACCGGCGCCACCTGCGAGAAGGCGGCCACGGAGATAAGGGCCCTGCAGAGGACGGACATACTGGAGGCGGAAGAGCCCTTCCGCGAGGGCCAGAAGGGCTCCTCGGCCATGCCCCACAAGCGCAACCCCATCATCTGCGAGCGCATCAGCGGCATGGCCCGCCTGCTGCGCGGCAACGCCCTGGCCGCCCTGGAGAACGTCAATCTTTGGCACGAGCGGGACATCTCCCATTCTTCGGTGGAGCGGGTCATAATCCCCGATTCCACCATGATACTTTACTACATGTTGAAAAAATTACATGAAGTAATAAAAGGAATGCGGGTGTACCCGCAGAGGATGCTGGCGAACCTGGAACGCACCGGCGGTCTGGTCCATTCCGAAAGGGTGCTGCTGGCCCTGGTGGAGAAAGGGTTGACCCGCGAGGAGGCCTATGCCCTGGTGCAGCGCAGCGCCATGCGCTGCTGGGAGACGGGGAAACCGCTTGCGGAGCTTCTCGCCGCCGACCCCGAGGTGGCCGGGAGGTTGAGCCGCCGAGAGCTGGAGGATTGTTTCGAGCTAGGGCATTCCCTGCGCAACCTGGATGTCGTGTTCCGCCGCTTGGAGGAGCTGGAGGTATGAGGAGGCGGCCGGCGGTCGGATGGCCGTCCGGCTGAGGGCGGCCGCGTCATTTTGACGGCCGATGTTTGTTTAGTCGGATGGAGGTGGGTTGAATTGTCGGAGGCGGATCAGAGGAGGTTCTCCATCTTCGTTTCGCCCTTGCGCGGGGTGCTCGACCCTCAGGGCCAGGCTGCCCTGGGAGCCCTGCATTCGCTGGGCTACGACGAGGTAGAGGATGTACGCATCGGAAAGTACATCGTGCTGACCGTGCGGGGAGGGAGCGAGGAACGGGTCCGGGAGATGTGCGAGAAGCTCCTGGCCAACCCGATAATCGAGGACTACCGCATCGAGAGCGAGAGTGGCTGAGCGAAACGGCGCGCGGGAGGGCAAGATGAGATTCGGGGTGATAGTCTTTCCGGGTTCCAACTGCGAGATGGACTGCCACTACGTCATCGAGAAAGTGCTGGGGCAGGAGGTGCGCTACGTCTGGCATCAGGAGAGCGACCTCCGCGGCCTCGACTGTCTGGTGCTCCCGGGAGGGTTCTCATACGGCGACTACCTGCGCTGCGGGGCCATCGCCCGCTTCTCTCCGGTGATGGAGGCGGTCAGGGATTTCGCGGCCCGCGGGGGCCTGGTCATCGGCATATGCAACGGCTTCCAGATCCTGCTGGAAGCGGGCTTGCTCCCGGGGGCCATGCTCCGCAACAACTCCCTCAGCTTCGTCTGCCGCTTCGTCCACCTGAGGGTGGAGAACCGCGACACCCCCTGGACCGGCAAAGCGGAGCGGGGGCAGGTGCTCCGTATCCCCATAGCCCACGGCGAGGGGAATTACACCGCGGGTGAGGGCCTGCTGGACGAGATGGAGAGGCGGGGGCAGATCATCCTGCGCTACTGCGGCCCGGCCGGGGAGGTGACCCCGGAGGCCAACCCCAACGGCTCGGCGCGCAACATCGCCGGCATCTGCAACGAGGGCTTCAACGTCTTCGGCCTGATGCCCCATCCGGAGAGGGCTTCCGAGGAGATATTGGGCAGCACTGACGGCCTGTTCATATGGGAATCGGCGTTGGCCGCGGCGGGCGTATGAGAGGTGGCGGAAAATGGCTGAACTTTACGAGGAGCTGGGCCTGACCACCGAGGAATACCACCGCATCATCAAGATACTGGGCAGGGAGCCCAATAGGGTGGAGCTGGGCATGTATTCCCTGATGTGGAGCGAGCACTGCTCCTACAAGAGCTCCAAACGCGTACTGAAGATGCTGCCCACGCGTTCTCCCGCGGTCATACAGGGGCCCGGGGAGAACGCCGGGGTGGTGGACATCGGCGGCGGGTGGGCGGTGGTCTTCAAGATGGAGTCGCACAACCATCCCAGCGCGGTGGAGCCCTATCAGGGCGCGGCCACCGGCATAGGCGGGATCGTGCGGGACATCTTCACCATGGGCGCGCGGCCCATCGCCTGCTTGGACCCCCTGCGTTTCGGCGACCCCTCCAACCCCAGGACCCGCTATCTGGTCAAGGGCGTGGTGGCGGGCATAGCCGGATACGGCAACTGCCTGGGGATCCCCACGGTGGCCGGCGACCTCTACTTCCATCCCTGCTACGAGGGCAATCCCTTGGTCAACGTGATGTGCGTGGGGCTCATGCGCACCTCCGAACTCATCCGCGGCGTGGCCAGCGGCGAGGGGAACGCGGTCATCCTCATCGGCAACCGCACCGGGCGCGACGGCATCGGAGGGGCCTCCATCCTGGCCTCCCAGGAATTCGATGAGACCTCGGCCTCCAAGCGGCCCAGCGTGCAGGTGGGGGACCCCTTCACCGAGAAGCTGCTCATCGAGGCCTGCCTGGAGCTGCGTTCCCGCCGCCTGCTGGTGGGCCTGCAGGACCTGGGGGCCGCGGGCCTCTCCTGCGCCTGCTCGGAAACGGCCTCCCGCGGCAACGTGGGCATGCGCATACACGTCGACCGCGTGCCCCTGCGGGAAGCGGACATGGAGCCCTTCGAGATAATGATCTCCGAATCGCAGGAGCGCATGCTGGCCGTCGCCGAGCCGGAAAAGGTGGAGGAGGTCCAGGAGGTCTGCCGCAGATGGGGCCTTACCGCAACGGTCATCGGCGAGGTGGTGGAGGGGAACCGCCTCGAGGGGTTCTGGCGCGGAGAGAAGGTCTTCGACCTCCCCGCCGATTCCCTGGCTTCACAGGGGCCGGTCTATCAGCGGGAAGCGGCGCGCCCTTCCTGGCAGGATGAAGTCCGTCGGCTGGACTGGGATTCCCTGGACCACCCCGGCGATTACAACCGCGTCTTGGAGGAGCTGGTGAGCGGTCCCAACCTCTGCAGCCGCCGCTACGTCTGGGAGCAGTACGACCACATGGTCCAGCTGAACACCGTGGTCTATCCCGGTTCCGACGCGGCGGTCCTGCGCATAAAGGAAACGGGGCGGGCCATCGCCCTCTCCTGCGACGGGAACGGGCGTTATGTCTATCTTGACCCCTACCGGGGCACCCAGATCGCCGTGGCCGAATGCGCCCGCAACATCGCCGCTTCCGGCGGGCTTCCCATGGCCATGACCGACTGCCTCAACTTCGGCAATCCCGAGAAACCGGAGATCTTCTGGCAGTTCACCGAAGCGGTCAGGGGAATGGCCGATGCCGCCCGTTACCTGGAGGTGCCGGTGGTGAGCGGGAACGTCAGCTTCTACAACGAGACCTCCGGCGAAGCCGTCCACCCCACGCCCATCGTGGGCATGGTGGGGCTGATCGGCACCATCGGCAAGAGGCGCACCATCGCCTTCCCCGAGCCGGGTCTGAACATTGTCCTGCTGGGGGAGACGTATGAGGACATGGGCGGCAGCGAATACCTTTTCGCCTTGCACGGCCTCACCGCGGGTGAGCCGCCCCGCCTCGACCTCGCCCTGGAGAAAAGGGTTCAGACCGCCTGCATAGAGGGCATACGCAGGGACCTCATCCTCTCGGCGCATGACTGCTCGGAGGGAGGAGTGGCGGTGGCCCTTCTGGAGTGCTGCCTGGCCGGGGGCCTGGGCGCCCGCATAAGGGCGGACACCTCCCTCGAGCCCCTGGTGTGGCTGTTCAGCGAGTCGCAGTCCCGCTTCGTCGTCACCGTTCCCGATGAAGCCCTGGGGATGATGGAATCCCTGGCGAAGAAAAAGGACATACCCTACACTGTAATCGGCAGGACCGGCGGGGACCGCCTGATAATCAACGACTGGATCGATGTGGAGCTTGAGCGGATGCGGAGGGTGCGAGAATCGGCCCTTGAAAGACTTCTGGCCTGAGGGGTGGAAAACTATGAGGCGAAAGGCCTTGGCATGTTGAGAGGTATCCGCGCGAGAGGCGAGAAATGCGGCGTTTTCGCCATATACACGCGCCAGGGAGAGGTGGCCAAGCTCACCTATTTCGCCCTTTACGCCCTGCAGCACCGCGGGCAGGAGAGCGCGGGTATCGCCGTTTCCGACGGCAGCGACATCATGCTGATGAAAGACATGGGCCTGGTGTCCCAGGTCTTCTCCGAAGGCGACCTTAACTCGCTCACCGGGCACCTCGCGGTGGGCCATGTACGCTACTCCACCACCGGCTCACCTTTCTGGGAGAACGCCCAACCCATCGAGGTCCCGTGGCGCAGGGGGTCGCTGGTAGTGGCCCACAACGGCAACCTGATCAACACCGATGAGCTGCGGGCCGAGCTGGAGGAGAGGGGGCAGCGCTTCCGTTCCACCAGCGACACCGAGGTCATAGCCCTGCTGCTGGCGCGGTCGGAAGCTCCCGATATAGAGGAAGCGGTGCTGGAGGTGGCCCCACGGCTGCGGGGGGCCTTTTCCCTGGCCATAATGACCGAGGACCGCATAATCGGCCTGCGCGACCCCTACGGCATACGTCCGCTGTGCGTGGGTTCCCTCCGCGACGGCTATGCGGTTTCCAGCGAGAGCTGCGGGCTGGACATCATCGGCGCGGACTATATAAGGGAGATAGGACCGGGGGAGATGGCCATCATCGACGCGGACGGACTCCGCTTTCGAAGGGCCGTGGAGGAGCGCAAGCCGTCGCTATGCATCTTCGAGTTCATCTATTTCGCCCGCCCCGATTCCTTCCTCTACGGGACCAACCTCTACCACGCACGCAAGAACATGGGGATGGCCCTGGCGGAGGAGGCGCCGGTGGAGGCGGACATCGTCATGCCCATCCCGGACACGGGCATACCCGCGGCCATCGGTTTCTCCCAGGCCTCGGGGGTGCCCTTCGGGGAAGGGCTCATCAAGAACCGCTACGTGGGACGCACCTTCATCCAGCCCACCCAGGACATACGCCGGCTGGGCGTGCGCCTCAAGCTCAACCCGCTGACCCTGGACATCCGGGGGAAGCGGCTGGTGGTGGTGGACGACTCCATAGTGCGCGGCAACACCACCCGGGAGATAATCCAGATGCTCAAAGCCGCCGGGGCCCGCCAGATCCACCTGCGCATAAGTTCGCCTCCGGACAAGTTCCCCTGCTTCTACGGCATCGACACGGCGGTGCAGTCCGAGCTCATCGCCTCATCCAAAAGTGTTGAGGAGATAAAGGATTTCCTCGGCGTGGACTCCCTCCATTATCTGAGCTTCGAGCGCCTGGTCCGCTCCACCGGCAGGAGCCGCGAGGAGTTCTGCCTGGCCTGCTTCGACGGCGAATACCCCATACCCATTCCCGAGGGCCTGGGCCTATCCAAGTGCCGTCTGGAGAAAGAGAACGGAGTGAGGTCGCATTGAGTGAGGACAAGAGGGAGAAAGGCGCGGGGCCGGCGAGAACAAGCGAGGATGCCGCGAACTCGGAATGCCCCGGCCTGACCTACGCCGATGCGGGTGTGGACATAGAGGCGGGGAACAAAGCGGTTGAGCTCTTCCGCGAGGAGGCCCGCTCCACCTATCTTCCGGAGGTCCTGGGCGGACTGGGCGGTTTCGCCGCTCTCTTCGACGCTTCTTTCGAGGGGTACCGTCATCCGGTGCTGGTCTCCTCGGTGGACGGCGTGGGCACCAAGGTCAGGTTGGCCCAGATGATGGACGTGCACGACACCGTGGGGATCGACTTGGTGGCCATGTTGGTGGACGACATCGTCTGCTGCGGGGCCCGACCCCTTTTCCTCCTCGACTACCTGTGCATGGGCAGGTTGGTGCCGGAGAAAGCGGCGGCCATCGTGCGGGGCATCGCCGCGGGCTGCCGCCGCGCGGGCTGTTCCTTGGTGGGGGGGGAGACGGCCGAGCACCCGGGTCTGCTGGAGCCGGACGAGTATGATCTCGCCGGTTGCGTGGTGGGGGTGGTGGAGAAGGAACGCATCATCGACGGCTCCTCCATACGGCCCTCCGACGTGTTGGTAGGGTTGGGGAGCAGCGGGCTCCACTCCAACGGATACTCCCTTGCCCGCAAGGTCTTCTTCGAGCTGAACCAGTTCAACCTGGACGACCATCTGCGCGGTTTGGGGCGTTCCCTGGGGGAGGAACTGCTCGCCCCCACGGAGATATATGCCCCCGGCGTGCTCAAGGCCATGGAGAAGGTGGACATCAAGGGCATCGCCCATATAACCGGAGGGGGCATCATCGAGAACCTCCCCCGCATCCTCCCGGACGACGTCGATGCCGTGGTGGACATCACCTCCTGGCCGGGCCGCAGCATCTTTCAGGTCATCCAGTCCATGGGGGAGATAGACCAGGTGGAGATGTTCAGGACCTTCAACATGGGCATAGGCATGATCCTGGTGGTGGACCGGGAGGAACTCCGGCCCACCATGGAGGTCTTCGCCAACAACGCCTACCGGCCCTATTTCATCGGGGAGATACTCAATGGCAGCGGCGGCATCAGGTTGGTATGCTGAGACATTTCCTCGAAGAGGGATGATCGGATATGGATGGAGCTGACGGTTTTCGCTCGTTCGAGGATCGGGACGGTCGGCAGCAGGCGGGTGAGAACCCTTTGAGGGTGGCGGTCTTGGCCTCGGGCAGCGGGACCAACCTGGAGGCCATCGTCCGCGCCTGTGAGGAGGGGGAGCTGCCCGCGCGCGTCGTCGTGGTGATAAGCGATGTCCCCGACGCTTTCGCCCTGCAGCGCGCCCGGAACCACGGCATCCCGGCGGCGCATCTTGATCCCCGCTCCTATCCCTCCCGCTCCCATTACGACAGGGCGCTGGTGAGATTGCTGGAAGAGAACGGGGCGGAGCTGGTGGTGCTGGCGGGTTACATGCTCTTGGTGGGGCCGGAGATGGTGGAGGCCTTCCGCGGGCGTATCATGAACATACACCCCGCCCTCCTCCCCTCTTTCCCGGGCACCCACGCGGTCGCTGATGCCCTTGAATACGGGGTCAAGGTCAGCGGGGTCACCGTGCACTTCGTGGATGAGGGCCTGGACACGGGGCCCATAATCCTGCAGGAAGCGGTGCGGGTGGAGGAAGACGACGACGTGGAGAGCCTGCATCAGCGCATCCATCAGTCCGAATACCGGATATACAAGGAGGCTATCCGCCTTTATGCCCAGGGGCGCCTGCGCCTGGAGGGGAGGAGGGTCCGCATCCTGCCCGGTGACGAAGGGCGGTGAGCCGCTTCGGGCCAGGCGGGCGTTGAAGACGTGTCGTAGCGAGAGCGGAGGAGGGAGGTAGCTGGTCTATGTCGGCGGTGAAAAGGGCGCTGATATCGGTGTCCGACAAGAGCGGCGTGGTGGAACTGGCCAAAGGCCTCAGGGATATGGGAGTGGAGATAGTCTCCACCGGGGGCACCGAGAAAGCATTGCGGGAGGCCGGGCTGGAGGTCGTCCCCATATCCGAGGTGACCGGATTCGCGGAGATGCTGGACGGCAGGGTCAAGACCCTGCACCCTTTCATCCACGGCGCCATCCTGGCCGATCGCTCCAAACCGGAACACCTGCGTCAGCTGGAGGAACGGGGCATAAGACCCATCGACCTCGTGGTGGTGAACCTCTACCCCTTCAGGGAGACGGTGGCCAGGCCCGGGACCACCGCGGAGGAAGCGGTGGAGCAGATAGACATAGGAGGAGTGGCGTTGATCCGCGCCGCTGCCAAGAACTATCGTTCAGTGGCGGTGGTGACCGACCCCTCGCGCTACGGGGAGCTTCTGGAGGAGATGCGCCGCAACGGGGGAGAGGTGGGGCTGGAGATGCGTCGCTCCCTGGCCGGGGACGGTTTCCGCCACACCTCCGAATACGATGCCGCCATCCACGCTTGGATGGCCGGCGAGGAAAGCGCTTTCCCCGAAGCCCTGACCCTCAACTTCGTGAAGCAGGGCGAGCTGCGCTACGGGGAGAACCCCCATCAGGCCGCGGCCCTGTACCGCGAGGAGGGAGCGCCCGCCGGGGCCCTCATCTTCGCCGAGCAGCTGCAGGGCAAGGCGCTGTCCTTCAACAATATGCTCGATCTGGACGCGGCCTGGGCGCTGGTGCGGGAGTTCGAGGAGCCCGCAGCCGCCATTATCAAGCACAACACCCCCTGCGGCGCGGCGGTGGCGGCGACGGTGGCGGAGGCCTACCGACGGGCGTTCGACTCCGACCCCCTTTCCTCCTTCGGAGGCATCGTCGCCCTCAACCGGGAGGTGGACGGGGCGTGCGCCGAGAGTATCGTCGGCGTTTTTCAGGAGGCGGTCATCGCTCCATCTTTCAGCGAGGAAGCGCTGGAGGTCCTCTCGCGCAAGGCCGACCTGCGGCTGATGCGGCTTCCTCTCCCTTCGGGGGACCTGCCCGGGATAAAGGATTACAAGCGGGTGGAGGGCGGTCTGCTTGTGCAGGAATACGACCGCAGCCGGGAGGGGCGCGGCGATTTCAGGGTGGTGACGAGCAGGCGGCCCGGCGAGGAGGAGTGGAAGGACCTGCTCTTCGCCTGGAAGGTGGCCAAGCATGTCCGCTCCAACGCCATAGTCCTGGCCCGCGACCTGGCCACGGTGGGAATTGGGGCGGGACAGCTCAGCAGGGTTGACGCCGTTTGGGTGGCCCTGCACAAGGCGGGGGACAAGGCCGCGGGCTGCGTTCTGGGCTCGGACGCCTTCTTTCCTTTCCCCGATGCCCTGGAGGCGGCGGCCGCGGCGGGAGTGACCTGTTTCGCCGAGCCAGGCGGCAGCCTGAAGGACGAAGAAGTAATAGAGACGGCGGAGAGGCTGGGTGTGTCCCTGGTGTTCACGGGATACCGCCACTTCCGCCACTGATGGCGGTGTCGCTGTTGGGGTCGGCCCTTCCCATTTCGCATCCGCGCCCCTATGGACGTTCGACCGGCTCGACGTTCTCGAAGAGGGCCGCGTCTTCCCGCGGCGAAAGAGATGAAAGGCGCCTTGAGTGAGTAAATATTTTCTCGTCAGTCGAATCATCATATTGATCGCGCTGGCCTTCATCCTGACCGCTATCATCTGGGGATGGGCTCATAGGAGCGAGGTCACCGTTTCCGGCGCGGTGAACCACCTGGAGAAATACGACGCCAAGAAGCCCGGCGCCGGCACCACCGTTTTTTTCGTGGTGAGCGTCGTAGTCGGGATGGGTTTGGTGTCTCTGTCCCTATGGATGGAGTGGATGCGTTCCCGCCATGCCCGCGGCGATCGAGCAGCGAAAGATGGAGGAGAGGAGACCGCAGGGAGATATGGAGTCGAGGGGCAACGTTTTCCTTTGAGCGATCGATACCGGCTTCAGGGACGGGATAGGCGCGATGATGAGGAGGGAATGGGTTAAGGCGAGGAGAGAGCGGGCGAGCGGGATGGGGGATCCTCAAATGCTTCCGATGAGCACGTATACAGCGGTTTTAACGTAGGGTGACCGTCATCACCCCACCTTCTGAGACCCATTGAAGATCCTGACCCTCCTTCCCGCAGAGAGCGGCGATCGCGCCGGCCACCATCGGCGCATTGAAGGGATTGCTCACTCTGAGGCCGGCCGCGCATTGCTCCTTGTCGGGGTCAGTGGCAGCGGGTACCCCGTATCCCCTGATCTCTAACATTCTGAGGTTTGGCTTTCGCCCCGCCGGCGTCCCTGAGAACAGACCCGAGTAGAACCCCCGGGTCTCCTCGGCGATGAGGCGGGGTATCTCCTCGCCCAGCTCCGCGGCCAGCTCCCGGAAGACCGCGTTGATCCCTCCGGTGTCGATGAAGACTATGCGCTGCCCCGTGGTGCCGTCGAACACCATGCCCCGCCCGTAATCCCAGCGCCAGCCGGATACTTCCTCGGGCAGTCCGCAGCGGCCGCAGCGGCGGAAGGAGACATGCGCCTCTACCTCGGGAGTCCTCTCCAGTTCCAGTCTCTCCTCCTCGGGCCCTTCGGGCCACGCCTCTATCCTCAGCACGAACGCGTCGCCCATCATGGCCCCGTAGGGCTTGGCCCTGATCCCCTCCACGCTCTCGAAGCAACCGCATACGTCCCCGGTGAAAACGGCCTGCTGATAGACGTCGGTCGCTTGCCCCAGCAGGTACTCGCCGGGGCGGTACTCCAGCACCTTAGCCCGGGCCAGACCTATGGAGGCGGCTTGACCTATCATGTAAGAATAAGCGGCTTTGCGGACCGGGCGCAGGCGGACCAGACGGCCCGCCAATCCGTGCAGCATGTTATCGACGTAGAGCCTGGCGTCCCTGCGCTTGGCGTCTATGATGATGCGGTCTATGGGCAGCCCCAGACTTTTCTCTATCCTGCTGATGATCCCCTGCAGCAAGTCCCTCTCCATCCAGACGCCGCGCAGGGCTATGGGCCTGGTCTCAATGATGCCGTTGTCTTTCCAGATGTGCTTGGCGGCAACCCTTCTGGGAACGCCGCACCCACCGCAGGCACGCAAAGCGATCTACCCCCTTCCGTCCGGGCATGGAACGAACAGCCTTATATCGGATTATATACGAAATCGGGTCGGCCCGATGCCCGGCACGATATCGAGACTTCCCTGATAGGCCCGGATGCGCTCAAGGGTTTTCAGCGCCGCCGAAGATGGAGGCGCGGCGCTTCGTTCAGGCGAATCTGCGCAGTTCAGCCAGGGCGTGGCCGCGGCTGTTCCTGACCACCGCATAGGTCAGAAAGCGCTGGTAGAGGCGCTGATCGGAGAGGTCTTTCCAGGTGAGCTTGTTGCGCGATCTGGTGAGTATGAGGATCGGTATCCAAGTCCCCGTGTTGACGTAAAACTTGTTCTTCCTGCCCCCTACCACCGGGGAATACTGGTTGGAGTAGAGGCGGTGATCATGCCCGAAGACGACCGCGTCTATGCCTTCGGGTGACAGCAGCAGCTCCCGGGCTCGCTGGGAAAGAGCGTCTTCCCGGGTGGAGAGGGGGTCGAGATCCAGCCCCTCCTTCCTGCCGCCTTCCGCGAAGGCGCGCTGGAATGCCTGTTCGAACACTTCAAGGTCATCCGCTTCCTCGGGGATGTCCAGCAGGGAGGATGTCTTTTCCTCGAGCATCCGCATCTCCCCGCCCTCTTCCAGGGTCGCCAGTTCTTTCCCGGCCGCGGAGCGGCGCATACCCGGGATCAGAGAAAGGGCGCGCCGGACCTTTCCGCCGTTCTCTTCCCCCTCCGGCGTCCGTTTTGCCCCTATCGCGGCGGGGCGGGCCTCCTTGAAAGGCGGCAGGCCCGCTCGCAGGACGAAATTGGCCAGCTTGTAAGCGTGCTTGAGCCGGAAGCCCCAGCTCTCCTCCTGTATGCCCATCAGCACCATGGGAAGGACCGGTTTGACGTTGTCGATGAAGGGGTTCTTCCTGCGCATGGAGTCCGCGAAATAGGGTAAAAATGCGTTGCTCCAGGAGCGTTCCAGCCGCAGCTGACCGCTCTTGGGGTCGCGGAGGAAGGGGTGGGTGAAGTTGGCGAAGAGGCTGTCCGCGAAATACTGGTTGCCGTGCTCGACGTGCAACCCGCCTACCCGGTAGATGCCGCTGAACTCGAAATGCAGCTTATCAGCCCCAGGATTTCCCAACACCTCAGCGATCCTGGACCATACCTTGGGCCAGAAGAGGTCCACGTCGTGGTTGCCCGGCACTATGACCAGGCGGTGCCCTTTTTCCAGGAAGCTCCGCAGGGAGGAGAACACCAGAGGGTGTCCCCGCAGGATCATCTCCAGTTTCTCCAGAGATTCCTCCTCGGTGTTGCCCAGGCGCGAGAAGGGCCTCACCGACTCTTTCTCCAGCTTGAGGTTGGCGAAATCCAGGAAGTCACCGTTGATGATGAGCTCGGCGCGCCTGCGCTCCCCCACCTCCTCGAGGAACTTCCGGAAGTTCTCGTCTTGATCGAAGTCGTCGAGGGTCGAGCCGTCGCCCAAGTGCAGGTCGCTGACTATGAAGCGCATCAAGGCCAATCCGACTACCTCCCTAAAGCCATCCTATATAATAGCAAAAGCGTGGGCCCCGAAAGATTAGGCGGATCCGCCATGAGGCGGGATCTGCCTGTGCCTTCCGGGGATGCGCCGCGGGACATGCGCCGTTGGGCATCCGGATGCGCACGGCACTCAGCGCCGCGAGGCCGCGAGATGAAAGAGGGATGATGGGTAGGATCAGGACTTTAGCCCAGAACCGCAAGGCGCGCCGGGATTTCCATATCGAGGAGACGCTGGAGGCGGGCATCGCCTTGTTGGGCAGCGAGGTCAAGTCGGTGCGGGAGGGAAGGGTGAACCTGCGCGACAGCTACGCCCAGTTCAAGGGGGATGAGCTCTGGCTGGTGGGGGTTCACATAAGTCCCTATTCCCACGGCTCCACCTTCAATCACGAGCCGCTGCGGGAGCGCAAGCTGCTGGCCCACCGCCGCGAGCTGGCGCGATTGCGGGGAAAGGTGGCGGAGAAGGGCTTCACCCTGGTCCCGCTGAGCATCTACCTGAATGAGCGCGGCAGGATTAAGGTCGAGTTGGGTCTGGCCCGCGGCAAGCAGCAGCGGGACAGGCGGCGCGAACTGCAGGAGCGCGACGTCCGCCGCGAGCTGGAGCGCGCCATGAAAGACCGCCGCTGACCTTCACGATAGGGCCAGGTCCAAACCTTCAAAAAATCATCACAAACTCGACTCCGACCCCTGACAGGGGGTATAATGATTGATGAAAGGGCATGAATCTTGAAAACCGAATATGGGGGCGCAACGGTTTCGACGGGGACACAGCGGCGCGAGCGGGAGCGGGCCGAGGCCCCGCGCCTCGTAAAAAGCGGGAAAACAAATAAACGCCAATACCGAATTGGCCCTGGCCGCCTGATCGCGGCCCGTCCTCTCCGGGATCGCCCGCAGCCCGGGGAAGGGCGCCGTTTTAGCGGGATCACCCGGCTCCATATCCCGCGCGGACGCCGGGGAAACCTCAGCGGGATAGCGGCCGTGGGGGCCGTCCGCAGGGCGCCGCGGCCGTGAGAGATAAGCTGCGGATACGCTCGTAGAGCCCACCGCGTCGGGTTTCCGGACGGGGGTTCGACTCCCCCCGCCTCCACCATCCGCAAGCCGCCTTCGGGCGGCTTTTGCCTTGCCGGAAGAAAAAACACCCGTTTTCCTGGCAGAATCACCCGTGATAGGGTGGCGGAGGCGGGGAAATATTAAATATGGTCTAGGTGGTGACATCATACGTCGAGCGGTTCGGACGGATGGTTTCTGGAGCGATTCGAGGTCATGCGGGAGGCAGATTCGGGTCAGCTCTTCATCTTTCACGTTTTCCCCAATCGAAAACGGGTATGCTTCCGCATGATGTCGAGCTGTCTCATGACTGACGCGGCGATAACTTCCGTATGAGGTTTTCCGTGCCGGTCGAGGAGCGGGAGGGGAGCGAGGTTGAAGGGGAAGGATGACCCTGCCCGCGTCATGCTGGTGGAGGACGACCCGGACCTCTGTCGGGCTATGGCCCGGATACTGCGGGAGCAGGGTCATGAGGTCTCCGAGGTCCGCGACGGAAAAAGCTGCCTTAATGAGGCATTACGCTTCCGACCGGACCTGGTTCTCATGGACGTGGTCCTGCCAGACGGAGACGGTGCCGATATCTGCCTGACCCTCAAAGGGATTCCCGAACTGGCAGGGGTGCACGTGCTCCTGATATCGGGGGTGCGCATCTCGGCGCATGAGCGTGCCGAAGCCATGCAGGGTGGGGCGGACGGGTATCTGGTGAAACCCGTTGATGCGGAGGAGCTGGCCGCCAGGGTGGAGGTGGCCCTGCGCCGAAAGCGCAGCGAGGACATGCTGCGCGCCCAGCGCGACCTCCTGCAGAAGATAATCGACGCCATACCCAGCCCCGTTTTCGTGAAGGACCGCAAGGGGTCCTACACCCACTGCAACCGAGCTTTCGAGGAATACCTCGGCCTTGATAGGGACCGCATCGTGGGGCACACCGTGTTCGATGTCGCCCCTCCCGAGCTCGCGCAGGTTTATTTCCAAGCGGACAGGAAGCTCTTCGAAAACCCCGGGATTCAGGAATACGAGTCGCGGGTGCGCTATGCCGACGGCAGCGAGCACGACGTCATCTTCTACAAGTCCACCTTCGAGGACCTCTCGGGAGAGCTCTCGGGCATAGTGGGGGTCATCCTGGACATCACCGAGCGCAAGCGGGCGGAGAGGGAGCTCGTGCTGCAGCGAGATCGCCTGGAGAACTATTTGAGAGTAGCCGGCGTCGCGGTCGTGGCCCTTGACGAGGAAGGCCGGGTAACGCTCGTGAACCCCAGGGGCTGCCAGGTGCTCGGTCTGCCGGAAGAAAGGATATTGGGCAGGGATTGGTTCGAGGATTTCCTGCCGCGGCGGGTAAGGGAGGAAGTGCGGGGGATCTTCCGCCGCCTGATGCGGGGAGGGGAGGCCGAGTATGCGGAGGGGCCCGTCCTCACCGCGAGCGGGGAGGAGAGGATTATCTCCTGGCACAACGCGGTGATAAGGGACGAACAGGGGCGCATAACCGGGACCTTGAGCTCAGGGGAGGACATCACCGAGATGGTCCGCTACCGGCGGGAGCTGGAGGAGCTCAACCGCGACCTGCGCGCCTTCGCCTCCACCTTGTCTCACGATCTCAAATCCCCCCTGAGTAACGCTTACGGGTGGTTGGCCACACTGCGACGCCTGCAGGGCGACGAGCTCGAAGGAACGGCGCGGGAGGCATTGGAGGCGGCGGAGTCCTCTCTGCGGAGCATGGACCGACTCATCGAAGGGATGCTTTCATACGTGCGTGTGGGAAGGGAAGCGCGGGATATAACCCGCGTGGACCTGGCCGAGCTGCTCAAGGATCTGGTGGAGGAGATGCGCGGAGCAGGGGAGCTGGAGGGAGCGGAAGTGCGCTTTACGGATGGAGCGGGGGAGGTGGAATGCGACCCCCTGCGACTGCGCCAGGCCCTGCGGAACCTGCTGAGCAATGCGTCGAAATTCCGCCATGAAGGACGTCCCTGCGTCGTGGAGATAGGGATGGAGGACACCGGACAGGGTAGGGCACTGTTCGTCCGCGACAACGGCACGGGGATCCCCGCTGAAGAACTGGAGCGGCTGTTCCAGCCCCTTGAGAGGGGACGTGACGCGCGGGACATCCCCGGTCACGGATTGGGGCTGGCCATCGTGAAAAGGGCGGTGGAGAGCTGGGGAGGAAAAGTCTGGGCGAAGAGCGAGGTCGGAAAGGGCACAACTTTCCATTTTTTGCTCCCGCCTGGAGAGTCGGGATAAGGGCCGGTTACCGTCTTCGAAGCGCCTGATGATACGGTTACAATATGTAAAATATTGATGGGCTATCGTTCTCACCGGACCCGCGATTAACCGATCCCTTGAATCGATGAAAGCACCGACTCTTCCGTACCGGCCGTATGCCCGCTCGCTACGCCGGCCTTGACGCGCCTCTCGGGGCTGCAATAAATTAGCCCAATGAACGACCGGCCCATCGGCATCTTCGACTCGGGGATGGGGGGCTTCACGGTGATGCGCAAGGTCATCGATCGGCTCCCCGACGAGTCCGTCATCTATCTGGGGGACAACGCCCGTGGCCCCTTCGGCCCTCGTGACCTCGCAGAGGTCAGAGGGTTCGCCCTGCAGATCGCCTCCTACCTTGAGGATCTGGGCGTGAAGCTCATCGTCATCGCCTGCAACTCGGCTTCTGCCGCCGGACTTCTGGATGTCCAGAGGAGATGCCGGGTGCCGGTCATCGGGGTCATCGAGCCGGGGGCCAGGGGGGCGGTACAAGCCACCGTCAACCGCAGGATCGGGGTCATCGGCACCGAGGTGACCGTGCGCAGCCGGGTCTATCCACGGGCCATCCACGCGCTGGACGCGGGAGCCCGCGTCTTTTCCCGCGCCTGCCCCACGCTGGTGGAGAGGGTCGAGCGGGGGGAGGTGAGCGGGGACGAGGTCGAGAGGGAGGTGAGGGACTACCTTGCTCCGCTGCTGAGGAAAGGCATCGACACCCTCATCCTCGGATGCACGCATTACCCGCTGCTGCAGCCGCTCATCGCCCGGGTGGCCGGAGAAGGGGTGGTTCTCATCAACTCGGCGGAGGAGGTGGCCCGCGAGGTGGAGGAGAAGCTCATGCGCCGCGGCCACCTCCGCTCGAGCCAGGCGAGCCCGCGGCACCGCTTCCTCTTCACCGGCGACACGGAGCAGGCGTTGCGGCTGGGCAGGATGTTTCTGGGGCCGGAGGTCGCGGAAGTGGAGCGGGTGTTCCTGGAATGAGCGGAGGATGCGCCGAGACCCTCGCCCCGATCCCGCTTAAAGGCGAGAAAACGCGGCTCCGAGGAGGGAGTGACGCGGTTTGCGGCTGACCGTGCTGGGGGCCTCCGCCACCTATCCGCGGCCCGGCGAGGCCTGCAACGGTTATCTGCTGCAGGAGAAGGACACTTATTTAATCCTGGATTTCGGCAACGGATGCATGTCCTTTCTGGCCAGGGCCCTCGATTTCGCCCGCATAAGCGCCGTGGCCATATCCCATCTGCACGTGGACCACTTCGCCGACCTGTATCCTCTCTTCTATGCCCTGCGCTTTCACCCCGAGCGTCCCTGGGGACTGCCGCTTTACGCGCCCGATGGAGCCCTGGAGGTGCTGGGCCGCCTTCTGGGGGAGGAATCGCGCACTTTCCTGCCCCGGGTCTTCTCGCATCGCGTCATATCCCCCGGGTGCGGATTCGAGGTGGGAGGCATGCGCCTCTCCTTTTATCCCGCGCGGCATAACGTCGAGGCCTATCACTTCCGGGTGGAGGGAGGGAACTGGAGCGTGGCTTATTCCGGGGATACCGCATACCACGATGGCCTGTTGGATGCTGCTCGCGGGGCCGATCTGTTCCTCTGCGAGGCCACCATGCCCCGCGCCTACGAGAAGGAGGCCTCCATCGGGCATCTGACCTCCAGGCAAGCGGGCGAAGCGGCCCGCCTGGCCGGGGCGGCGGAGCTTATCCTGGTCCACATCTGGCCCGCCTTCGACCGGCGGGTTATAGTTAGGGAGGCGGAGGAGGAGTTCGGCGGACCGGTGAGAGCGGCGCGGCAGGACATGCGCCTCTCGCTGGGGGAATGAGGTGGATATGCAGAGGAAAGGCGGCCGCGCGACGGATCAGTTGAGGGAGACCATCATCAGGAGGGATTACATCCCCCACGCCGAGGGTTCGGTGCTCATCGAGATGGGCTCAACCAGGGTGGTCTGCACCGCCACCGTCGAGAACAAGGTCCCCCGCTGGCTTCAGGGCAAGGGAAAGGGATGGATAACCGCCGAGTACTCCATGCTCCCGCGGGCCACGCCCGAGCGCACCGTCCGCGAGGCCACCCAGGGCAGGCCGGGGGGGCGCACCCTGGAGATACAGCGCCTCATCGGCAGGTCCCTGCGGGCGGTCAGCGACCTGGAGATGCTGGGAGACCAGACCATCTGGATAGACTGCGACGTCATCCAGGCGGACGGGGGGACGCGCACCGCCTCCATCACCGGCGCCTTCATCGCCCTCTATGACGCCTTCCGCCGCATGGTCGACCAGAAGCGACTCCCGGAGATGCCCCTCTCCGACTTCGTGGCCGCGGTGAGCGTGGGCATAGTCGGGGGGGTCCCCCTGCTGGACCTGGACTTCGAGGAGGATTCCGGGGCCGAGGTGGACATGAACGTGGTCATGACCGGCAGCGGCCGCATCATCGAGGTGCAGGGCACGGCGGAGAAGACCCCCTTCACCCGCGAGGAGCTTGATGCCCTGCTGGACCTGGCCCGCAAGGGCATAGAGGAGCTCGTCGCCCTGCAGAGGAGGGCTCTGCAGTGAGGGGCTGAACCGGTCCTCAGGCGGGAGACGGCGAAGAGGTGGGGGGGTTGCTCGAGATCGTCATCGCCAGCCGCAATCCGGGCAAGGTGAAGGAGATAGAGCGCATCATGGAGGGATTGCCGGTGCGCTGGTTGTCCTTCCGCGATATACTCGGTCTTCCCGACCCGGAGGAAACCGGCTCCACTTTCCGCGAGAACGCTCTCATCAAGGCGGGGGCGGTGATGGAGTCCGCCGGGAAGCCGGCGCTGGCCGATGACTCCGGCCTGGAGGTGGATGCCCTGGGAGGGGCCCCGGGGGTGCGCAGCGCCCGTTATGCCGGCGGGCACGGCGATGACCGGGAGAACGTGCGGCGGCTGCTCCGTGAGCTCGAGGGAATGCCTCCAGAGAGGAGGACGGCCCGCTTCGTCTGCCGGGTGGCGCTCCTGTTCCCCGACGGACGATGCCTGGAGGCGGAGGGCGTCTGCGAAGGGAGCATATCCGCCGCGCCGCGGGGGGAGGGAGGGTTCGGATACGACCCCGTTTTCGTCCCCCGCGGATACGACCGCACTTTCGCTGAGCTCACGCCGGAGGAGAAGGACTCCTTGAGCCACCGCGGGAGGGCCCTGGCGGCCCTGCGGGATATGCTCGCTCTGGAGCTGTCCTCTGAATAAGAATCAGCCCGGCCCATCCGGTTGATCCTCCGCCCCCGGAGCTCCGACGGATAAAGACCGTCCGGCCGCGGCCTCGCTCCGAGAAAAGGAAATGGAGCGGGAGACGGGCCTCGAACCCGCGACCTAAAGCTTGGAAGGCTTTCGCTCTACCAACTGAGCTACTCCCGCTCGCCGATTCATGATTTTACCAATCATGCCCCCAAAATCCAACGCCAGATATGGAGGTCAGGCCTCTTTTCATGTCCGGCACAGACTTGCGGATCACAACTCACTGTGTCCTCACGGTGTCAGACACCAACCTCACGGTGTCAGACACCAATATCACAAATTATCACAAACCGGCGGTCTAATTAACACATTTCCCCTGCTCAGCGCCCTG
>JACVIY010000022.1 GCA_015711755.1 Candidatus Geothermincola secundus
AGGGGGAGATATTCGACCCCGACAGGGGCGTGCGTATGGTCATCCTGGATCTCTACACCCCCAACGTGGTGTTGAGGGAGCTGGCGCGGGAACTGGGCGAGGACATCTACCCGGTTATCGTGGACGCGGGCCGCGATTTCTCCCGACAGCGCCTCAGCCGGGAATTCGCCGGTGAGATGGAAAGGGGCGGGGAGGAGCTGGTGGGCTTGGCCCTGGAGACGATGGCGCTGCGCGGGCTGGGGAACCCGGTATCCTTTTCGCTTCAGGGAGGCAAGCTGTCGGTGACCGTGGACAACCCCTTCAACCTCCATCTCCTCGCGGGGATGCTCGCGGGCCTCTTTGAGGTGCTCGAGGGCAGGAAGACCGCGGTCAGCTGGCACGAACCGGACCGCTTCAGCGCGGTGTTCGAGGTGACCGCGCTGAAATGAAGAAAACCGCCGCCGCTTCCCTTTGCGCCTGCCGGTATAAGGGGCTGGCGCGTGCAGACCCTTAAAGTCGCTCGTTTTTTCTCCTTGCCGCCGGGAGCGAATGCAAGCGGGCAGCTCGATCTCATCAGCAAGTCTGCTTGCTCGTGGCCGGGGATACGCCGTGCTGCGGCCCCCACCCCAAAGAAAGATGAGGATGGAGCCGCCTCTGGGCCGGGCGGGCGGAAGGCCGCTGACCGCGCGAGTTCATAGGACCTCGTTCTAGCCATCCGATGACTCGTGGAGTATGGTGATGCGGGTGTGGCCCCCCGTGGTATCATCTCCAATAAGGCTGCGACGGGAAAAAGAGATGTTAAAGTAGAGCTGCTGAGCTGCCAATAATAATAGTAGACCGGCGGGTAGGTTGCCGGGATCGGAAGGAGGCGAGGGGTGCCGCCGCTGATACTGGTGGTCGATGACGCTCTTTTCAGCCGGCTGCGCATACGGGATGTGCTGTATGAGGCGGGATACCGCATGGTGGTGGAAGCGGAGACGGGAAAGGAAGCGGTGGAATCCTATAAGCGCTGGAAGCCCGACCTGGTCATCATGGACATACTCATGCCCGAGATGGACGGTCTGGTAGCGGCGCAGGAGATACTCAAAGAGGACCCGCAGGCGCGCATCATCCTCTGCAGCGCCCTGGGGGAACAGGCCATTGTCAAGGAAGCGATCGACTTCGGGGTGCGCGATTTCATCATCAAGCCGATAAACCCGCGAAAGGTGCTCGAGGCGGTGACCCACGCCCTCGATTGAAAGCCCGCCTCTTTCAAGAGCGAAAGCCCGCGCTCCGCAGGCCCCTGCCGTTTTTAGCGCACCGTCACTCTTGCCGCAGCGCTTCGATGGGCTGCAGGCGGGACGCGCGCCAGGCGGGATAGATGCCGAAGAAAAGGCCGATCCCCACCGACACCCCGAAGGCCAGGATGAAAACCCAGGCGGCCATCTCCGCGGGGATATGCAGGACTCTGCCCAGGTTCCGAGACCCTACGACAGCCAGGGCCATCCCCAGAACGCCTCCGCTGAAACTGAGGACCACCGCCTCGGTGACGAACTGCACCAGGATATGCCGCGCCTTGGCCCCCACCGCCTTGCGCAGGCCGATCTCCCTGGTCCGCTCGGTCACCGAGACCAGCATGATGTTCATTATGCCTATGCCCCCCACCAGCAGGGAGATGCTGGCGATGGCCACTACCAGGTAGGTCATGATGCGGGATATGCTCCCGGCGAAGCCGAGCATCTCCGATTGGGGGATGGCGGTGAACTCATCCGGGCCCAATTCCCGGGAAAGATAGGTTTCGGTCATCACCTTGGCTTCATCCACCCTCTCCGGCGAGGGTGCGGTCACCAGGATGCTGTCCAGGTTGTATTTCCCGTAATAGCGGCGCATCTGGGTAAAGGGGATGAGCACGATGTCGTCGTTGTCGATGAGAAATGAACGGCCCTTCTCCGCCATCACCCCGATCACGCGGAACTTGACCGCCCCCACGGTTATCTCTTTTCCCAGGGGGTCCTCCTCCCCGAAGAGCTCGCGGGCGGCGGTGGATCCGAGGACGGCCACCCGCCGGCCGCGGTCGCGGTGGGTGAAGAAATCGCCTGAGGCCATGGACTGCCCCCTCGCCTGCAGGTAATATTCGCCTGTGCCGACGAACTGGGTGAAATAAGACTTGTTCCCCTTCTTTATGGGGCGGGCGTCGAACATGGTGGGAACGGCGAAGAAGCCGTCCGGCAGCTCTTTCTGAAGGCCGTCCGCGATTTCCGGCCTGATGCGGTTGGACTGCACCAGGTTTCCTCCGCGCCGCTCCGAGGGTTTCTCGCCCAGGCTGCCGGTGAGCTCTATCTTGCCCGGCATGACCAGCACCACGTTGGTGCCGATGTCCTCGATGCCCCGATTGATGTTGTTCTTGGCTCCCAGGGAGAGGGAGACCAGCGTGATCACCGCGCTCACCCCGATGATCATCCCCAACATGGTCAGGGAGGCGCGCATCTTGTTGACCCGCAGGGAGACGAACGCGGACTTCAGACTGTCCAGAACGCTTTGGCCGGTCCGCAGGAACACTCCTTCAAGGGCTCTTTTCTCCTTCACCCCACGATATAGCAGTGAAGAGAGCCGGGCTTCCCGCCGTCTCGCCGCGGCATGGCGCATGGGCGGAAGGGACATCCATCCGCCCTTTTCTCCCTATGGTCTGGCTCGACCTTCCAGGGAAAGGCGCATGTGCGCGGCTGCGGCATCCAGGGCCGCCGCGGGGTCCTCGCCGGTGCGCATGGCTTCGAGGCAGGCCCGCATGAAGGCGCTTCCCACGATGACCCCCTCGGCCAGAACGCCCGCCTCTCGGCACTGTTCCGGGGTGGTGATGCCTATGCCCAGGGCCAGCGGCAGATCGGTGAACTCCCTGATGCGGCAGAGGTAATCCCGAAGCCCTTCGGCAAGACGGTCCCGCGCTCCGGTGGTACCCAGAGCGGAAATGCAGTAGAGGAAACCGCTGGCCTCGGCGGCGGCGGATGCGATGCGCTCCTTTGAGGTGGTGGGGGAGACGAAGAGGATGCGCTCCAGGCCGCATTCCCGCGCTTCCTTGAGCCATGCCCCGCCTTCCTCGCGCGGCAGGTCGGCTATGATCACGCCGTCCGCACCCGCTGCGGCTGCCTCCCTGGCGAAAAGCGCGGGCCCCCTGCGGAGCACCGGGTTGTAATAGGTCATGAAAAGCAGGGGCTTTTCAATATCTTCATTGCGTAGATTTTTTATCAGGAGCAGGGAGTCCTCCAGGCGGAACCCACTCTCCAGGGCCATGCGCGCCGTCTCCTGAAGGACCGGACCGTCCATGACCGGGTCGGAGAAGGGGATGCCCACCTCCAGTATGTCGCAGTGTGACAGGAGGACGCGCGCCAGCAGCAGGCTGGTGGGCCCGTCGGGAAAGCCGGCGGTTAGGAATCCGATGAGGGCGGGGCGCCTGCCCCGAAGCTCCTCGAAAACGCGTGCTACTCGGTTCACGCCTCCGCACCTCCTCCCCAGGCCTCCGCCAGACTACCCATATCCTTGTCACCCCTGCCGGAAAGGCATACCAAGACGGTGCTCTCACGGCCCGCCTCTCGCGCCAGCCTTACCGCGTAAGCCACGGCATGCGCGCTCTCCAGAGCGGGGATGATGCCTTCCAGGAGGGTGAGCTGCCGCGCCGCCTCCAGCGCCTCTTCGTCGTTGACGGTCACGTATTCAGCCGTTCCTGTTTCCTTCAGCCAGGAATGCTCTGGTCCCACCCCGGGATAATCGAGCCCGGCGCTCACGGAATGGGTGGGGAGGATCTGGCCCTCCTCATCCTGCAGGAGGAAGCTGAAGGAGCCGTGCAGCGTGCCGGGGGTGCCTCGACAGAGGGAGGCGGCATGCTCGCAAGGCCCCGGCCCCCTGCCGCCCGCCTCCACGCCCACCATGCGCGGCACTCCCGTCCGCAGGCGGTCTTGCAGGAAGGGACGGAAAAGGCCCAGGGAATTGCTGCCTCCTCCCACGCAGGCGACCAGGTGGTCGGGTAGGCTGCCCACCCTTTCCAAGAACTGTTTCCTGGCCTCCTGGCCGATGACGCTCTGGAAATCGCGCACCATCAAGGGGAATGGATGGGGGCCCACCACCGATCCCATGCAGTAATGGGTGTCCTCCACACAGGCCACCCACTCGCGCAGGGCGGCGTTCACCGCGTCCTTGAGGGTGCGGGATCCCGACCCCACCACCTCCACCTCCGCCCCCAGGAGGCGCATGCGCCTGAGGTTTGGGGCCTGGCGCACCGCGTCCTCCTCGCCCATGAAAACCGTGCAACGAAGGCCCAGCAATGCCGCCGCCGTGGCCGTGGCCACGCCGTGCTGTCCCGCCCCGGTCTCAGCGATGAGGCGGCGTTTGCCCGTATGCACGGCCAACAGGCCCTGTCCCAGGGTATTGTTTATCTTGTGCGATCCGGTGTGGCAGAGGTCCTCCCGCTTGAGGAAGATCCTCGCCCCGCCGACATGGGAGGAGAGGCGCTTCGCCTCGTACAGGGGGGTGGGCCGTCCCGCGAAGTCCCTCAACAGAGAGCCCAGTTCCGAGAGGAAACCGGGGTCTTGGCTTAGCCGCTTGTAGTCTTTCTCCAATTCCAGCAGGGGCTGCATGAGGGTCTCGGGGACGAACCTGCCCCCGAACCGGCCGTAGCGGCCGGCGTCATCGGGAAGGGCATCGGTTTTCATTTCGCTTCCTCCTTTTTTAGAGGGCAGCCGCATTCGGCTTGGCGGGACGCCTCGGCGAAGGCCCGGAGCAAGGCATGGTCCTTGATGCCTTTCCCGCTTTCCACACCGCTGGATACGTCCAGGCCGAACGGCCGCACCGCCAGGGCCGCCCTGGCCGCCAGGGACGGCGTGAGGCCTCCCGCGAGGATGATGCGGTGACGGGAGGAAAACCGCTTTGCTGCCTCCCAATCAGCCAGGGTTCCCGTGCCTCCCCGGAAACGGGGATGGGAAGAGTCCAGCAGGACGGCGAAGCAGCCGCGGTAGGCCTCGATATCCTCGGCCCGAAGATGCGGTGACGTGGGCAACGCTATGATGGCACGGAATCCGAACCGGGATACATAGGCGGGATCCTCGCCTCCGTGGAACTGCGCCAGATCCAGTCCGCAGAACCTCATAAGTCTCTCTACCTCTCGGGCTTCCTCGTTCACGAAGACGCCCACCTTCAGCAGGCGCGGCGGGCAGGCAGCGCAGATGGCGCGGGCGCGCTCCGGGCTGATCCTGCGGGGGCTGTCCGCGAAAACCATCCCCACGGCATCGAAGCCGGCGCGGCCCGCGGCCGCGGCGTCCTCCTCGCGGGTGATACCGCACGCTTTCAGGAACACCGCTCTTCCCTCCCCCGCGCTCGAAAACCACTACGGCCCCGGCGGGAAACTCGGACCCCAGCCAGCCGCATGAGCGCCGCCTCGGGGTCCTCGGACCGCATGAGCGCTGCGCCCACCAGGACCGCGTCGGCTCCGGCCTCTCCCGCCTCGGCGATTTGCCCGGCTTGCGTGAACCCGCTCTCGAAGACTCTGACCACTCCCTCGGGAGCGTCGCCGAGGATGCGGACGCAGCGTCCCATGTCCACTTCCAACGTCTCCAGGTCACGGTTGTTGGCTCCGATGACCTCCGCGCCCGCCTGCAGGGCTATCTCCACCTCTCCTCTGTCCGAGACCTCCACCAACGCCTCCATGCCCAGGGAACGGCACAGGTTTATCCTTTCTTTCAGGGTACGGGGATCATGGAGGGCTGCGATGAGCAGAACGGCGGAGGCGCCGCAGGAGCGGGCCTCCCATACCTGATAATCGCTGACCACGAAATCCTTGCGCAGCACCGGGAGGGAGCAGGCCTCCGCCGCGGCTCTCAGATGTTCGAGGGAACCGCGGAAGAAAAAAGGCTCCGTGAGCACGGAGATAGCGGCAGCTCCTCCTTTCTGGTATCGGGAGGCGAGAAACGCCGGGTCGAGGTCATCGACAAGCGGGCCGCAGGACGGCGAGGCCGCCTTTATCTCGGCGATGATGCGGACGGGATCGCCCGGAGGCCGCTTCAGTCCCTCGAGGAAGGGAAAGGGATCGGGAGCTTTCTCGCACAACTTCTCGAGCAGGGCCAGAGGAACCGCTTCCTCGCTCCTGGAAGAGCGCAGCGCGGAAGTGCGCGCCGCCACCTGCAGGAAAGGGAAGTCACGCATGGGCGGCCTCCCTCGGCCGTTTTTCCCCGCGGCACGCCGCCGTGAACTCAACCAGCCGGCGCAGCTTCTCCAAGGCGCGGCCTTTCTCCACCGAGGAACGCGCCAAGCGCAGGGCCGCCGGCAGGTCCTCGGCCGCTTCTCCCGCCAAAAGAAGCGCGGCGGCGTTGAGAAGGCAGACATCCAGTGCGGGGCCCTTCTCACCTCGGAGAACCCTCATGGCTATGCGGGCATTCTCCGCGGCATCGCCGCCGCGCAAGTCCTCGGGCCGGCAGCGCGGCAGGCCCAGGTCGCGGGGGTCGAGGAGATAAGGGGTGACCGACCCGCATTTTACCTCCCAGACATGATTTGAGGCAGCCGTGGTTAGCTCATCGGTCCCGTCAGACCCGTGAACGACAAGGCCTCTTGGCGTTCCCAGCTCCGCCAACGCCCCGGCCAGAAGGGCTGCCCGCTTCGGTGAGCTCGCCCCCAGCAATTGGAAGGAGACCCCCGCGGGGTTCGCCAGAGGCCCCAGCATGTTGAAGACGGTGGGGATACCCATGTCGCGGCGGGCTTTCATCACGTGGCGCATGGCCGGATGGAAAAGGGGCGCGAAGAGAAAGACCATCCCCACGGAGTCGAGGCAGGCCGCCGCCTGCTCCGGCGTCAGCTCGATGTTGACGCCCAGTTCCTCCAGCACGTCGGCGCTGCCGCAGCGAGAGGACACGGACCGGTTACCGTGTTTGGCCACGCGCAGGCCCGCCCCGGCGGAGATGAAGGCGGAAATCGTGGAGATGTTGAAGGTGCCCCTGCCGTCCCCTCCGGTCCCGCAGTTGTCCCCGACCCCTTCCCCTTCACCGGGCAGCCGCAGGGCCGCCTCCCGCATGCCTTCGGCCATCCCCGCGAGTTCCTCGGCCGTCTCCCCTTTCATCCGCAGACCCATGAGAAAGGCGGCGATCTGGGCGTCGGTGGCCTCGCCGCGGGTCATCTGGCGCATGGCTTCCCTGGCTTCCTCGCGGTTGAGGTCACGCCCCTCCGATAGCGCAGCGATGACTCTCTTGATCATTTCAACGGACCTCCTTGAGAAAGTTCTCCAGTATGATCGACCCGTGATCGGTCATGCAGGACTCGGGATGGAACTGCAGCCCCTCCAGGGGAAGGGTGCGGTGCCGCACTCCCATGACCTGTCCGTCCTCGGACACGGCGGTTGTCTTCAAGCATCCGGGGACGCTGGCGGGCTCAAGCGCCAGCGAGTGATAGCGCGTGGCGGTGAAGGGGCTGGGGATGCCTCTAAAAACCCCTTCGCCGTCGTGAGTGATGGCGGAGGTCTTGCCGTGAACGGGGCGTGGTGCCCGCACCAACCTCGCTCCGAAATGCTCGCCGATGGCCTGATGGCCCAGGCACACCCCCAGTATGGGAAGCTTCCCTGCGGTTAAACGCAAGAGTTCCGGCACCATGCCCGAGGCGGAGGGTACGCCGGGTCCGGGCGAGATCACCATGTGGGTGAAGGGCATCTCCGCGAGTTCCCGCGGGTCGGCCTCGTCGTTGCGGATCACCGTCACCTCTGCTCCCAGCTCCATCATGGCTTGCGCCAGGTTGTAGGTGAAGGAATCGTAGTTGTCCACGAGGAGGACCCTTTGTCCGGTTCCCATCAGATCCTCACCCCCGCGGTGGCCTCGGCGCGCTTGACCGCCCGCAGCACCGCCAGGGCCTTGTTCACGCTCTCGCGGTATTCGTTCTCCGGCCGCGAATCGGCCACGATCCCCGCTCCCGCCTGCACCCATGCCTCTTTCCCCCTGCATATCAGGGTGCGTATGGCGATGCAGGTGTCCAGGTCCCCGTGATGGTCCAGGTAGCCCACGGCACCGGCGTAAATGCCGCGCCGCTCCTTCTCCAGCTCGTCTATTATCCGGCAGGCCTGCACCTTGGGCGCCCCGCTCACCGTGCCCGCGGGGAAGGAGGCGCGGATGAGGGAGAGGTTGTCGCTGCCGCCGGCGAGCTCCCCCCGCACCTCGCTTACCAGATGCATCACCTGCGAGTAGCGTTCCACCCGCATCATCTCGGAGACCCTCACCGTCCCGGGCTTGCACACCCTCCCCAGGTCGTTGCGGGCCAGGTCGACCAGCATGACGTGCTCCGCCCGCTCCTTTTCGTCGCTCGTCAGCTCCCTTTCCAGCTCGAGGTCCTCGGCGGCGTCCCTTCCGCGCGGCCTCGTCCCGGCTATGGGGCGGATGACCGCTTCGTTTCCCCTCCGCCTTACCATGGGCTCGGGGGAGGAACCCGCCAGCTGGATGTCCCCGAAGCGCAGGAAGAACATATAGGGGGAGGGGTTCTCCATGCGCAGGGCGCGGTAAACGTCGAAGGGGTCGCAGGGGAGCTCGAGCCGGAAGCGTTGGGACAGTACCACCTGGAAGGCCTCCCCCGCATGGATGTATTCGACGGCGCGTTCCACCATTGCCTCGAACGCTTCGGGAGCCATGTTGGGCTCCACCCCCGCCATGTCCGGTCGGGGGGTCACGTACAGGGGCTGTGAGGCAAGGGGGAGCTGCCGCCGCAGAGAGGCGGCCATGTCCTCCAGCTCGCCCACCGTGCGCCCGTACAGCGCATCCGCTTCCCCCTCGGTCATCCGGTCGGGGATGGGAGCGTTGACCACCAGGAAGAGGCGGGATAGCAGGTGGTCGAAGACGGCCAGACGCCGAGTGAACATGAAAGCCGCCTCCGGCAGGTCCAGCACTCTCTCCGCCCGCAGCTCCACTTTCTCCAGCAGAGGGAGCAGGTCGTAGCCGATGTAACCCACCGCTCCCCCGGTGAAAGGGAGGGGAAAGGGCAGGGGAGAAGGCCGCACTGCGGAGACCTCCCCGAAGAGGCCCTCCAGAGGCGGCGCTGAGGTATCGGCCGGCGGCGGGCCCAGCAAGGGCCGGAAGGAGGTGCCGTCCCAGACGAGGACGCGGGAGGCCTCGCAGCCGAGGAAGGAGAAGCGCCCCCAGTTGTTGCCTCTCTCCGCGCTCTCCAGCAGGAAGGAATATTCCCCTCCCGCCAGTTTGAGGTAGGCGGACACCGGGGTCTCCAGGTCCGCCGGCGCCTCGCGCACCACGCTCACCAGGTTGCAACCGCGCGCCAGGCGCTTGAACTCCTCCCGGGACGGTCGGTATATCCCGGTCCCGGCCTCGCTCCGCAGCGACGTTCCCGCCATCTGCTCCACTCCTTTCCTCTGGAAACGGCTTGCCTATGCGAAAAAGCCGCGCCGGCCCCTCGCGCGGCTTCAGGGAATGGAATGATAAAAGCCGCGCTGCCTCGGGGGCTTACGCGGCTTTGAGGTCTTCAGACAGCCTCAGGCGTGAGCCCCCTCAGGGGCTCCACCACCAGCTGCGCTCGATAACGATCATGTTTTTCGCGACCATGGGACGAGGATATGACACCCGCTCCCTTCTGTCAACCCCTCGGTGTTCGTTTCCATGGCGATCTCCGGTCCATGCTTCCCGCCGGGCTTCTCGCCCGATGTCCTCCGCCAAACCCTCCATGATCGTCCCCATGACGAAAAAAACTTCATTCAAGGGCGTTCGCGCATGGAACGGAAGCCGGCCCTACGGCTGTTGGGGCGAAAGCGCGATATATTGAGCGCTGACCGCCGCAGGCGCACCAGATCGCTCACCACCTTGCCGGTGATGATGCTGCCGGGTATGCCCCCCGAGCCGAAGGCCCAATGCCCCACCTGATAGAGGCCGCGCACGGGCGTGCGGAAATCGAGGGCGCTTTTCATGAAGGGGCTCAGGGCCTCGCGGGCGTGCTTGGACCAGCCGATGGTCGCCCCGCCTGTGTTCATGGTGAAACGCTCGTAGGTAAAGGGCGTGGCGGTGACCTTCACCTCTATCCTGTCGGAAATGCCTTTGACCACTCTCTCTGCCGTGGCTATCATCTGATCGGCCGCCATCTTCTTGAGCTCCCGGTAGCGGGGAGTGGGCCTGCCGTTCTCCACCCCCCATCCGCCCATCGACTTCTCGGTGGCGTAGTACTGTATGCACATCACGCTCTTCCCCGGGGGCGCCAGGGAGGGATCGTGAGCCGAGGGCATGGAGAGCATGACCGGGCAACCCTTGAAGAAGTCCATGTCGCCGTCTATGCCCGAGAAGTCGGTGCCGTGATTGCCGGGGAAGACCACGATGTGGTGGCAACCTCGGTTGTCGAGCTCTTCCGGAGGTATGTCCAGCCCCAGATACACCGTGAACATGGAATGGGCGGGTTTGGCTGTGAGGAGACGGTGCTTGAAAGCGGGGGGGACGACCTCGGGAGGCAGGAGCTCGGTGAAGGTGCGGCGCATGTCCGAGGCCGAGATGACGAATGGGGCCCGCACCACCTCGCCTCCCGCCAACCGCACCCCGGCGGCCCTCCCCCCTTCGACCAGGATCTCCTCCACCCTGATCCCGCAGCGCACCTCGCTCCCGTTCTCGCGGATGAGGTCGGCCATGGCGTCGGCGATTGACTGAAAACCGCCCAGCGGGTAGTAATAATCCATCATGAAGTAGATAAAAGCGAGGCCGAAGGATACCGGCATGCCGTAATAACCCACGTTGCTAACTATGGTTATAGGATCGGGGTTGCCGATCCTCCTTCCCATCCACTCGGCCAGGGGGACGTCCAGGAGGCGGTAGAAATCGCCTCCCGTCTTGATGAGAGAAGGCAGGCTCTTGAGGGTGGCGGGCACGTTATCCCTGAGAAAGCCCAGGGGGGTCTGGAAGACGGGGTTGGGCACCGAAGCCAGCGCCTCTTGGAAGAAAGCGGTGAACCTCAGGGCCAGGTCGCGGGTCTCGGCCAGCCCGCTGCGAGCGTCGGGAAAGAGCCGGATGAGCTCGTCGTAGAATCCCCGCAGGTCCTCAAGGGTGTCCAGATGGCAGAAGAAGTCGGGGGAGGCGATGGCGAAGCGGCTCTTAGCCAGGCGGACTCTGCCCTCCAGGCCCAGCTGGCGGAGCATGGGTATGAACATGGCCAGGTCTTCGACGCTCTGAGTGCCCCCGTCGAAGGTGTAGCCCTGACGCTTGAAAGATGAGAAGTAGCCTCCCGGACGGGAATGCTGTTCGCAGACCAGCACCTTCCTTCCTCTCCTGGAGAGGTAGGCCCCGGCGGTGAGGCCGCCTATGCCGGAGCCTATGATCACCGCGTCGTAGCCCATGTGCTCCTCCTTTCCGTAAACCATGCGTGGGATCGGCCCCCACCATATTACAACTCCGGCAATCATGGTTGCGGAAAAGGTCGGCGTTCCAGGGGCAGGTAGGGGCAATAAGAGCGAGGCGGTGCCAACAACCACCGATCCCTTTTTCCTTTTCCTATTACAATCAGAAGGCAGGATTTGCTTTATAGCACGTAGGGGAGGGGATCATGGGATACAGGCGAGAGGACCACTTTTTCCGAAGCAGAGGCTTGCGCTGCGCCGCCTGGCTGTATCGACCGACTGACGCGGAGAGCCCGCCCTTGGTACTCATGGCCCACGGTTTCGGGGCGGAACGCGTCTTCGGGCTGGAACCTTTCGCCGAGCGCTTCGCCGAAAGGGGCATGGCCGTCTTCGTCTTCGATTACCGCTGCTTCGGAGGCTCCCGCGGTCTTCCCCGAGACCTGGTCAACCCCTTCCGCCACCTTAACGACTGGAAGGCCGCCCTCGCCTACGCCCGCGGGCTCGCAGGCATTGACGCGGAACGCATGGCCCTTTGGGGATCCTCCTTCAGCGGCGGGCACGTGTTGGTCACCGCGGCGCGCGATGGGGGGGTCACGGCGGTGGTCTCCCAGGTCCCCTTCGTGGACGGGGCCGCCACCGCCCGTCTCCTGGGATGGAGATACACGAGGCAGGCTCTGGGACATGCGCTGAGGGACCTCGCCCGGCTGCTGACCTTCAGGGAGCCCCACCGCGTTCCCCTGGTGGGGGAGCCGGGCTCCTTCGCGGTGATGAACACGCCGGAATGCCTGCCCGGGTATCTGGCCCTGGTGCCGCCCGGGCATCCCTTCCGCAACGCCTGTCCGGCCCGCGTGCTCCTGGAGGCCATTCCGTATCGACCGACGGCCTACGCGGGCCGGGTGAGCTGCCCTGTGCTGGTAGTGATGGCCGAGAGGGATACCCTCATCAAGCCGGCCGACGTGGAAAGGATGGTGCGACGCCTGCCGAGGGGGGAACTGCTGCGGCTTCCGGCGGGTCATTTCGACGTGTACCGGGGGGAGGCCTTCGAGCGGGTGGTGAGGGCGGAGACTGATTTCCTCGCCCGCGAGCTGGGGCTTTGATTATGGTATCCTCTTTCCTCGGACGGTATTGAGCGGATGCGCCCATAGGGGCGGGACGGAGGCATGAAGAACCAGTACTTCGGAGACGTGCGGGATCTTTTTACATATGACCTTTCCCTTCACCTCCTGCGCAGGATAAGCCGGCTGGACCGTTTTCTCTTCGTCCCCATGCTCACCCCCGATGACGGGACGGGTCACGGGGGCAGGGTTTGCTGGGAACGTGCCAAAGCCGGGAACCGCAATCTCGAACTGATCGATTTCCTGCGCTTGAGGGTGGAAGGGGGACGGCGCGATGTTCGCGAGATCGAGGCATTTTTCCGGGCAAGCGGCGTGGATATAGCGATACACGGACAAGGACTCGGCTATTTCAGCATGGTCAACCGCTCCTCTTATTTTCAGTCCATAGATCCGCGCATGCTCCGGTCCTCTCTCGTTCTGCTCGACCCCGATATCGGTCTGGAGGTGAGGGACGCCGATGAGAAGCACTTGATGTACTCGGAGGTCAAGCAGCTCTTCCGCCGCATGGGCTACAATTCCCTGATGATGATATTCCAGTATCTGCCCAGGGAGAACCGCCCCTCCTATCTTTACAGGAGGACCATGGAGCTGAAGGGCCTCACCGGCGACCCGCCCGAGTACATCTCCGACAACGAGGTCATCTTCTTCCTGCTGTGCAAGAACCCCTCGTTGAAGGAGGAGATGCGCGGTGCGCTGCGCGATTACGCGCGGCTCTATGCCGAGCTGTTCACCTCCCTCTGAAAAAGGAGAGGTCGACACCAGCCTCCTCGCCGAGAAACGGCTATCTTGCCTGAAAGACCAGGCCGGTCTTCCTCGAGGTCCCCTGGAAACCCATGTAGCGGACCTTGCCGAATATGGGCCTCTCCCGGAAGGGACGGTCGTGCAGGCCGCCGATGCTCCAGGCGATGCCTGCGTAGCCGTTGGGGTCCCGCCCGTCCAGCAGGTAGCGGTCGTTGAGGCGGACGGCCGTCTCCATGGCCTCCTCGGGGGAGGGGCTCCACTCCAGGATCTTCTTCGCCCAATACATGCGGAGGTGTCCGTGAAGATAGCCCTCCTCGGCCAGCATGCGTTGGGCCGCGTTCCACAAGGGATCGTGGGTGCCCGCCTTCTCCAGCCTGTCCGCTGCATAAAGATACGGCCGCGGGTCTCTACGATGCTCGTTTAAGGTGCGCTTGCCCCAGGGGGGCAGCCCATAGAAGCTGTCATAGGCGGGCTCGTGGAAGCAGAAGTTGTCGGAGAGCTCCTTCCTCACCAGGAGTTCCTCTAGGAATGCCCGGCAAGAAGCGGCGTCCGCCCCGCTGGCGGAGACCTCCAGAGCCACCCTTTGAGCGGAGAGTTGGCCGAAATGCAGATAGGGCGACAGACGGGAACGAGCCCCGTCCTCCACCCGCGAGGCGCGGGTGGCGTAGCACTCCAGGCGGTTCTCGATGAAATCGCGCAGGGCGCGGCGGGCGGCCTTTTCGCCCGGCTTGAAGGAAGCGACCGGCCCCACTGAACGGTCGACCCTGAGCCCGCCTTCCAATTTTTTCCAGTCAATTAAAGGTCCCTCCAAGCGGCCGAAGGGATGCCTCCTCATCGTCGGGAACCTATCCAGGAAACCGGGCAGCAGACGCTGCAGTCTGGGCCTGAAGGTCCTCGCCGAGAACTCCCTCCTGTCCGAAGCGACCCAGCAGGGCACCACGTTGTGCGCGTCGACTTGGAAGACGGGGACAGGAAGCGAGCGCAGCGCTTTCTCCAGCCAGGCCTGTTTGGGCCGCAGGGGGTCGAAGTCGGTCACCAGGAGGCGTGCGTCGCGCTCCCTGACATGCCTGTTCAGGACGAGGGGTGGGTCCCCCGCCAGCACGGCGAAGGATATGTTCAGGCGCAGCAGATCAGCTTCCAGCTCGCGCAGCCCTTCCAGCATGAAATGGTATTGGCGCCACGCGGCCTGAAGGAAGGACGGCGCCAGGCAGAAGGCCACCTCCAGCGGCGCTTTCCGCTTCGATGCCTCCTCGCGTGCGAACTCCAGCGCCCAGTTGTCGCGGCAGCGCTGATCGCGGCTCATCCAGTAGACGACCGGGCCGCCGCCCTCCCGCCCCTCGCTCAACTTTCTTACGCGCTGTAAGTTCATGAGAGCGGCTCGCCTCGAATAACTTGCATAATGTGGTCACCTAAGCTTCCTCCCCTTGCCGGAGTCGGTTATCTCCACCAGCTCCAGCGGATAGGGGTTGAAGAAGGTCTGACGGGCCAGGTAATCCTGTTCGAAGCGGGCTATCCAGGCGTTGATGACGCTCACGGGGGCGCTCAGGGGTACCTTACCGGCGCGATAGAGCTCCAGCTGGTCGAGGAAATAGGCCTTCTCCCTGGCGCTAAGGCCCTTCTTGAAGTAGCCCAGGGCGTGCATGAGCACGTTGATGGCCGAGGTGAAGCGGGGGGGGCGGGCCAGGGCGCGCTCAAGGCGCCGGCGGTACTCCCCGATGACCTCCGCCGGCCTTCTCTTTTCCGGGTTGGCGACCAACTTACCCATGGCCTTTAGTTCCCCCTGATGAAAGGCCATCAACAGCAGCTTGTTGTCGGTATGGAAATCCACCAGACCGCTCATCTCCCCCGCGGCTGCGACCCTGCGGTAATCGGCCAGCGTGAAGAGGCGGGTGAGGTAGTGTTCGCGGATGGTGAAGTTGTTGAGGCGGCCTTCGTCCTCGATCGGCAGAAGGGGGAAACGCTCCAGCACCGCTTTACCGAAGAAGCCCGCTCCCTTGCCCAGGGCGGGCGCGTCCTCTTTCGGGGAGTGAATTTTCACGTCCTTGATGCCGCAGGAAGGGGAGCGGTATTTGAGCAAGAAGCCGTCCGCCTCTCCCAGCGAATCGAGGAAGGAGCGGCAGAAGGAGAGCATCCTCTCCGTGCAGTCCAGGCCGGTGGTTGGCTGCAGCAGCTTTAATGCGCCGCCGTCGGAGACTACCCGTATGGGGTCGCGCGGCACCCCCAGCCCTATCTCCATCTCCGGGCACACCGGATAAAAGTCGGCCAGGGGGATGAGCTTGCGCACGAAGGGATCCGGTATCATCACCCCGTTATAGCGGCAGGCCTCGAACTCCAGGCACTTGCTGGAGACGATGCGGGGACGGGCGAACTCCCTCACCTCACACCTCCTCTCGATACAGGGGAATATATGCTGATAAGCCCCACGACCCGATCATCAGGCTCAGGGGTCCTTGCGCCGATCCGTCATCCCCATTATGCGCCGGGCCAGCTCCGCTTTCTCCTCCAGCCCCGCCTGCCTGAAGATGACTATTCTCTGAGCCTGCGGAGACCCTGCCCCGTGCATGCTCTCGGTGAGGTAGGCGGCGGCCCCGCACCCCACGGTCATGTTCTCGATGAAGCGGAGCACGCCGGCTCGTTCCAGGGCTGACCCGTCCCCCGCCCCCTTAAGGTATTTTTCCAGGTAGGGCGAGATCTCCGGATTGCGGAAATCCAGCTCCGAGGGCATGGTCACCAGCAGCCCGCCGGCGATGTCCTGGGCCAGCCGGGCTATCTCGAAGGGGAAGCGGGTGACGTTCTGTTTGCACACATTGGCCAGCAGCACGTCCACCATCCAGCAACCCGAATCGGTCGGCGCGCCCCGCGCGCTGCAGGCGATGCCGCATGAATATAGGGTCTCGTTGAGATGGATCATCTCGGTGAGCTTGTCCCGCACGTGGCCGGCCCTCTCCACCCCTTGCAGGCGCGCGGCCAGCAGGGCGGCCCCGATGAGCACGTCGCCCACGCCGACCTTGCACCCGCCGTAGCTCTGCCGGTGGTAAGCGGCGAAGCGCTCCACCACCCTTCCGCTCTGGTCGTGCTCGCCGCACATGAACACCCGCTCGCGGGGGACGAAGACGTCGTCGAAGACGATCAGGGCCTCCTGGCTCCCGAAGTAGGGATTGCCCACGTCCAGGGGAGCCCCCTCCCGCTTGCGGGTGTCGGAAGGCTGTCTTCCCAGGATGAAGGTGACGCCGGGGGAATCTGCGGCCACCGCGCAGCACACCGCGTACTCCTTCTCGTCCTCGCGCATGGCGGTGGTGGGCATCACCAGGATCTCGTGGGAGTTGATGGCCCCGGTCTGATGGGCCTTGGCCCCGCGGATGACGATTCCGCGGGAGTCCCTGTCCACCACCCGCACGAACATGTCCGGGTCCTCCTGTTCGCCCGGGCGCTTGCCGCGGTCCCCCTTCACGTCGGTCATGGCCCCGTCGACCACCAGGTTTTCCTCCTGCACCCAGGCGAGGTAATCCCGCAGCCGGCGGTGGTATTCGGTGCCGTGGACCTGATCGCATTCGTAGGTGACCGAATAGAGGGCGTTGAGCCCGTCCATGCCCACGCAGCGCTGGAAGCAGGTGGCGGTGCGCCGTCCCAGCAGGCGCTGCATGTCCACCTTCCTCACCAGGTCCTCGGCCGACTGATGGATGTGGGTAAAGCGGCTGATGGGCTTGCCGGTGAGGTGGGAAGAGGCGAAGAGCAACTCCTCCGCCTCCGTTTCCCCGCCCCTTTCATAGGTCTGGGCCAGCGCGTTCTCCGAGGGCCTCACCAGCGGGTGGTCCACGGGGTCATCGATCCTCTCGCCGAGGAGGAACACCCTGCGGCGCAGTCGCCTTAAGCTTTGAAGATACGCGGCGGGATCGGCTATACGCATATCCACAGCACCTCCTTGAAGCCGAGACGCGGGCGGCATCGATGCTCCTCTCCGGATTATACCCTTCTTCCGGAACCGGCTTCCCGATGTGCGAACGAGCTGCGGCCGATGGCGGCCCCGGCGGGGCCTCCTTCCTTCCTTCCGGGCAACACGGCGGGTAGGAAAGCCGCGCGGTGGCGTAAAGCCGCCTTGCGGCAGATCGGATGCCCATCGGTCGCTTTTGCCGGGTGCCGGATTGCGACCTATTTCTATTTTTCTAACGCTAGCTGATCTCGATGCCCTCTCAATCCGCCGCGGCCTCCAGGGCGGCGAGTATCTCGTCTTCCGGCGGGGTCTCCACCTGCACGCTGGCGATGAATATGTAGCGGATGATGCCGTCCCCGTCCAGGACGAAATTGGCCGGTCTGGCGATATTGATCGATTCGAAGTTCACCCTCACGTACACGCCGTATTCCTTCACCACTTTGCGGGAGGCGTCGGCCAGCACCGGGAAGGGGAAGGCGTTCTCCTCCAGGTATTCCCTCATGCGGTCGGGGTTCTGGGCCATGATGACAACCGCCCTGGCGCCGCGCTTCTGTACCTCGCCGTAGGTCTTCCGCAGATGGGCCATATACCTGCGGCAGGTCGGACACCAGGTGCCGCGCCCGAAATAGATGAGCAGGGGCTGTCCCAGCAGGTCGCTCAGCCCCACCTCCTCGCCGGTGCGCGCGTCGGGCAGACGGAAATCGGGAGCCCTGTCGCCGATCTTGAGCAGCTTGCTCGCCCTGGCCATATGGATCACCTCCGGTAGCATTATTCCCTCGATCCTCGGTCTCAAACTCAAAGCGCACCGCCCGGTGCCTGAACTCTCGAGGATCACGCGGAGATCTCATCCCCGTTCCCGCGATTACGGTAAGCCGAAAGAACCGGGTGTTCCGAGATTACTCCTTGATTTTCAGCGGTGGCTGTGTTAACTTTCACCTCGACGTCTGCGCGCATGTCGCCGGCCCGCCGTCGGGTACCGGGGGGCATCATCCCTGCTCGTAAAGTGCATCCACTGGGCTTTGTGGACGGGTTCGGCATGGAACATGCGTCAACTGAGGCGGAGGGGCTTCGGTGAAAACCTCATAAAAAAAGGAATCCCCTCCTGAGACGGAAACGAGCCGGAGCAACTCCGCCTCTTCCACCCCGCGGGGAGCGCGGGCGGCGTGCTTGGGGAGCGGGGCAGTTTCGGAGGATGCCGGCAAGGCGGGAGGGTCAGAGAGGAGATAAGAAACAGGCGAGGGAGAGAAGGAGGAGAGGAGATGGCATATTTCAGCGACCCGCAGACGTTCTATGACCTGCTGGTGGGGGTCTTCGACAAGCTCATGGCTGACCCCAACATCGCCCAGAAGGCCAAGGACTCGCAGCTCATCGTGCGCTTCGTCTATCGCAACCCCGAGGGGGAGTTCTGGGTAGACTGCACCGACCCCGAGGGAGTGAAGGTCTATCCCGGCACCCCTCCGAAGGAGCTCACCCCCGATGCGGTCATGACCATGGAGATGGACACCGCCCATGCTTTCTGGTGCGGCAAGCTCAACCTGCTGGGCGCTCTCTCTTCGGGAGAGATCGAGGCGGAGGGGTCCATGCCCCGCCTGCTCAAGCTGCTCCCCGTGATCAAGCCGGCCTATGACGTATATAACGGCCTGCTGGACGAGAAGGGCCTGAGCGACCTCAAGATAGAGGACGAGGACTGAGCGGGCAGCCTGGAACCGCCGAGGCGGCCCCGGCCCGAGGAGCCGGCTTTGTCCGATACCGACTGGTCCGGTTGGCTGGACCTGGTGGAGTCCCAGCTGCATGCCGGGGAGGATCAGCGGAGCCGGATGCTGCTGGGGCAGATAAGGGACCGGGTCCTGCATAAGGCCGGCCTCCGCCGCGGGGACATCCTGGTTGACCTGGGCTGCGGAAGGGGCCTGGTGGCCCTGGAGGCGGCGCGCATCGTCGGCCCCGAGGGCAGGGTAATCGGGGTGGATCTCAGCGAGGGGGCCCTTGACCGGGCGAAGGCCGAGGCGCGGAGGCGCGGCCTTGAAAACCTGGAGTTCATCCGAAGTGACATACGCGCCCTGCCTCTTGATGACGGCACGGCCGATGCGGTGACCGGGCGCTCCGTTTTCGCTTATGTGGCGGACCGAAAGACCGCTTTGGCCGAGGCCTATCGGGTGCTGAAGCCGGGAGGGCGCGTCTCCCTCTTCGAGCCGGTGCTTCGCGAGGAGAGTTATCAGATGGACTGGGGAGAGGCGGAAGCGGCCTGGCGGAGGATGCGGCTGGTGCTGGAGAGCGTGCATCCCGCTTACGGTTTCGGGCTCGGGCAACTCAAGGAAGTGCTGGAGAGCGTGGGTTTCACCGATCTGGAGACCTTCGTATGGCATGCCGATACCAGCAGGATGTATGCCACCCTGGAGGAGGCGAGGCAGGACTTGGGGGAGCTGCTGCCCGGGGAACTGGCTCCCTCTGAGGCATGGAGAAAAGCGGGCATAAGCGAGGAAGAGGTGGCCATGGTCACGGAGAGACTGTGGCGGGAGTCCGCCCGGCCCGGCTTCCGCAACAGCATTCCCTGCGTCTACGCATGGGGCAGGAAGCCCTTATAGAGATAGGCGATATGAACAGGAGGAGGGAGATGGGAGGATTCATCGGCAGGATCATCGAGGTGGACCTCACCTCGGGCGAGATCGGACACACGGCGCTGGAGGAGTCACTTTTCCGCTCATACCTGGGAGGGGCGGGGCTGGCGGCGCGCATCTTCCGGGACAGGGTCTCCCCGGAGGTGGAACCGCTGGACCCGGATAACCTCCTTATTGTGATGGCCGGCTTGCTGTCCGGCACCAGCTTCACCGGAACAGGCCGCTTCTCGGTGGCCGCGCGCTCGCCCTTGACCGGGTTGTGGGGCGAGGGCAACTGCGGCGGATCCTTCGGCCCCGCCCTCAAGTTCGCGGGATATGACGGCATCGTCTTCCGGGGCAAAGCGGACAAACCCGTATATCTTTTCATAGAAGGGGATACCGTGGAACTGCGGGACGCCTCCCATTTGTGGGGCAAGGACACCTACCAGACCCATGAGTGGCTGGAGTCGAATCTGGCGGAAGGAAAGAGCGTGCGCTCCCTCACCATAGGTCCTGCGGGGGAGAACCTGGTGCCCCTGGCCTGCATGGTCAACGAGATGGGAAGCGTCATCGGCCGATGCGGCCTGGGGGCCGTGGCCGGTTCCAAGAACCTGAAGACCATAGCCGTGCGCGGTGGGGGCAAGGTGGCTTACGCGGACCCCGAAAAAGCCAAGGAGTTAAATAAGGAGCTGGTGGAGAAGCTGAAGAAGTCGCTGCTGGCCGACACCCTGCACGAGCTGGGGACCAACGGGGCTCTGGACTCGGGCATGCTGTCCGGCGACGTCCCCATCAAGAACTGGAGCGTGGGGGAATGGCTGGAGGCGCTGGACACCCTCAATTCCTTCTACTACAACGACCATATCCTGGTGAAGATAGTGGGGTGCTACGCCTGCTCGGTCCGCTGCAAGAGAGTGGTGAAGGTGGAGGAAGGGCCCTATGCCATGCAGGAGCACGCCGGTCCGGAGTACGAGACGGTGTGCATGATGGGCACCAACCTGATGAATCCCAGCCTGGAGGCGGTGGCCAAGGTAAACGACCAATGCAACCGACTGGGCATGGACACCATAGCCATGGGAGGCGTGCTGGCCGCCTGCATGGAGGCGCAGGAGCGCGGCCTGCTGAGCAAGGAGGAGAGCGGGCTGGACTTCTCCTGGGGCAACATGGATGCGGCGCTGGAGGCCGTCCGCATGACCGCCTACAGGGAAGGGTTCGGCGAGAGGATGGCCGTGGGGTCCCGCCGCCTGGCCGAGTCCCTGGGCGCGCCGGAGCTCTCGGTGCACGTGCGCGGGCTGGATTTCCCCGCCCACGACCCCCGCGGCTTCCACGGATACGGGCTTGGTTACGCCATGGGCACCCGCGGCGCCTGTCATCTCAACTCGGTGAACCTGCTGGTGGAGGGGGGCATGGCCTCCTGGCCGGAGATAGGCCTCAAAGGGCCCTTCACCGGGATGACCTCCAAGGGCAAGGCCGAGCTCACCTGGAAGGCACTGGCGGTGGGACAGGTCTTCAACTCCCTTCCCATGTGCGAGTTCATCGGGGCCTTCCTCAACCTGACCGACGAGGTGGAGATGATCAGGGCTACCACTGGCTGGGACGATTTCACCCTCGATGAGATGATGGAATGCGGCTGGCGCATCTGGTACCTCAAGCGCCTGATGCTCAATGCCTGGGGCTCCGGGGCCAACGATGATGTTCTGCCCCCCAAGGCTTTGACCCCCACCAAGGAGGGCGCCAACGCCGGCTCGGTGCCCGACATGGAGAGGATGCGCTCGGAGCTATACGAGCTGGCCATGCTGGACGAGGAGGGCCGACCCAAGCCGGAGGCGCTCGAAAAATACGGGCTGTAAGGGGATAAGCCCTCGATATATCGCATTTTGCGGCAAAGCCCGAGCGTTTTGAGCCCTCTTCCGATAGGGGGCTCATTCTCGTGAAGATGAAGGCACGGCGGCAGGTCTCTTATAGAATGTCCGGCGCGTTGCCCTCACGTAAAAAAGGTCCAAAAGCGGGGACAGGCCCAACCCACGATAAACGCCGCGGCACCGAGGCACAGCATAAACTGAACCCGAGTCTGTAATAATTTGTGATAATGGTGTCTGACACCGATGGTGTGTAATAATTTGTGATAATGGTGTCTGACACCGATGGTGGCAACGATGGGTGGGGGCTCAATCTATGAGGTTGGACAGGTAGAGGGCGCTTCCCGAGGCCATCTCCGTGCCCACTCCTCTTGCCCCCGCATCCGCTCCCACTAGCCAGAGGCCTTTGACCGGGGTGCGGGGGGAGGGGCGGCGGGCCCCCGTCTGCCCCACGCACTGCATCAAACCGATGCATTCCCCGGTGGGTTTACCGGTGATGCGGGCGGTGTGGGCGATGTGGGTGCGCATCTTCCACTGTATGTGCTCCTTTATCTGAGGGAAGATCTCGAAGAGGCGCTCCTCCGCCCGGTCCAGGATTCGCTCGCACTGCTCCACGTTCTCGGGGGTCACCTCGATGGGCCCGGGCACCCCCATGATGATGAGCTGTTTTCCCGGCGGGGCCGCGTAGGGGTCCCACTCCGAGGGCATGGGGGTGAAGAGGAAGGGGTCCTCCGGCACCCCGCCCTCGTCTATGTAGTCGAACATGTGGTCGGGATCCACGTTGGGTATGTTGAAAAAAGAGGGTGCGGGCAGGTTCACCACCCGCCTCTCCAACCCGTACTTGCAGGTGATGAAGGAGTAGGACTGGCGCAGGCCTTTTACGTACTCTACGTATTCCGAGGGGAAGTTGTCCTCGCCCGCCAGCTCCACGGTGCGCTTGATGCCGGCGTTGGAGACAACCGTGTCCGCCTCGATGACCTCACCTTCGGCGGTCTCCACCCCCCGCGCGCGCTCCCCTTCGACCACTATCCGCTTCACCTCGCAGCTCGTGCGCAGCGCCCCGCCGTTGCGCAGGAAGGCGCGCACGAAGGAGCCGGGGATCTCGCGGGAACCGCCGCGCGGCACCCCCAGGGTCTTTTTGTGGAAGGCGTTGGCGAAGCACCAGAGGTACTCGCCCGCGGATACCAGATGGGCCGGGGTCACGGTGAGCAGCATGGCCAGAGCGAACATGCCCTGCATGGCGCCGATCTCGTCGGTGAAACGGTGCATGAACTCCTGGAAGGTGATCTCGTCCAGCTCCGCCAACAGGCTCTCGTCCCTCCTGGCTATCCCCGCGGCCAGGCGCAGCGCCTCCAGGGGGCCGTAGCGCTTGGAGGCGCGGTAGCATTCCCTCTCCAGCGCCTTGAGCTGCCTCTCCCGCAGCACCTTCTCCTTTACCTTCCTCCGATTAAGGGCCACCTTGGCGATGGCCCCGAGATTGCCGAGGACGATGCGCGGGTCGAACAGGCTCTGATAGAGGTTCATGAAGGCGACGCCCCCCATGAGCAGATGCTCGCCGGGATCGGCGACCAGCCACTCCAGGTCCCCTCCCACCCGACGGTTGATGTCGCCGTGCTGCCCGGAGTCGCCCATGGAGAACATGTGCACCCCGGAGTCCACCAGAAAGCCCTCTTTCTCGAAGGACCAGCACTTGCCGCCGATGAAGGGGTTCTTCTCCAGCAGGGTCACCTGCATCCCTTTGGCCTGCAGCAGCGCCGCGGCTCCCGCCCCTCCCGGTCCCGTACCGATGACCACGACCTTCCTGGCTACCGCCATCTCATACCTCCCTCTCGCTCAGCGGATCAGTCAACGCATGATGAGAAAACCCATGCCCGCCTCTTTGACTAAGCGGCGGTGCATCCTCGGACCGTGTTCAGGTAACCGGGCATTCCCGCGATCAAGGCCCTCTGGGTGAACTTCTTCCTGCGGTAATCGGAGAAGGCCGCCAGGAAGCCCAGGCGGGTCAGCCAGGAGGGCTGGAGGGCCATGAGCCGGGCGGCGGCCAGCCCCGGCCTGTAGGGCAGGGTGCACCTGCGGAACTCCTGCCACGCCGCGTACTTGTCCTCCACCGCCAGGGCGGCTATCCTTCCCGATACCAACGCCCCGTGCAGGCCGAAGAAGGCCACGTTGTCCATGGCTCCCGCCAGCGTGCCCGCCAATATCTTATCTCCCACCAGAAGCCGGGGGGTGTTGAAGGAGGCGGCGGGGACGGGGAAGGTGAAGGAGTTCCACTCCGGCACCTCGAACCCGTCCTCTTCCCTGACCCGGCGGGCGAAGGCCTCGCGGGCTTCCAGGGAGATGGGCCGGTAGCGGTTGAAAAGGTGAACGTAGCGGATGCCGCGGAAGCATGACGTGTACCCGTAATCGGTGGTGTAGCGGTCGTGGAAAAGGTGGACGTAATTGAGGTCGGGATCGCAAGTGCCCTTGTAGGTGAAATGATGGGAGGTGAGATAGGGCTGACCCATCAGGTCGAAGCCCTCGAAATGCAGGCCGGTGGCCACGATGGTATTGGGGGGTAGGGCGGCCAGTTCCGCTTGGGAGTACACGGGTCGGCCGAACTCGAACTCCACACCCTCATCTCTGGCGATGCCGTAAAGGTAGTTGTCGACCGATGTGCTCCTCGGCCCGCGCTCGAAGAACCAGGGCGGCCCGATGCTCGTGTCTATCTCGCATTTGAACCTGCCCGGCATCTCCACCATGACCCGGATGGGCTCCAGCACCTCCGAGAGGTCCACGCCGATATATTTCGACATCTCCTTCATCTTCAGGAAGGTCCCCTGCCCGCTGGGGTGATAGAGGGGGGAGCCGCCGACGCGCGCTTCCCTCTCCAGGACCTTCACCGCGAAGCCGCGCCGGGCCAGATTGATGGAGGCCACCAGTCCCGAGAGGCCCGCGCCCACAACCACTATTTCCTTCATGGCAACCTCCTTGCCGTCATAAAGCCCGAACGAAAGATCGAATCCGGTCCGAGCGGATCGGGCCGCTGCCTTTGTTCATCCTGCCGTTCAATCCCTTCCCCCGACGCTTTTCCTCATGTTAGTTTATCTTCACAAACATGATTAAACGACGCGCTGTCAAATACCATAATATACCATATGAATTCGCATAATCCCTGCATAAAGGCCGTCTTCCCGCTTCCGTATGACCGCTTGACATCGCTTCCGGATCGGCAATATAATTTACTCGTCAATTATGACTGACCAGTCGTTCACTCTATGGAGATTATAGCCGAGAGACCGGAAAAAGCAAGGGACGGGAGAGGTGGAATCAACCGGTCGGGAACATTTGCGGCGGATGATCAGGGAGCCGAGGGACGGCGGGAAACCCCCCGTCCCTTCGTTTACCCGCGTTCACGGCAGTGAAAGACGCTGAGCAAAAGGAGGAGCGATGATTTCCGAGGGCGTTATCAAAGACATCGCCGAGATTGTGGGGAGGGAGAACATCCTGCAGGGCAAGTCGGCCCTGCAGAAGTACTTCCCCCGCCTCGGCGACCGTCCCCAGTTGGTGATGGTGCGGCCGCGGGACGAGTACGACCTGAGCGAAGTGGCCGTCCTGGCGAGCGAGAGGAAGATCCCCATCTACTCGGTCAGGCGGGAGCACATGGACCCGGCCCTGGCCGAGAAAGAGGGCATACTCATCGACTTCTCCCGCATGGATTCCATAAAGGAGATAGACCGCCGCAACCTCATGGCCCACATCTATGCCGGGGTGACTTACGAGAAGCTGCAGGAGGAGTGCTTGAAGAAAGACTGCAAGATCCTGCTGCCGGTGGCCGCCGCCAGCCGCTCGGTGCTGCGCTCCTACCTGGACCGCGACATCCTCATGGGCAGCGGCGGATACCGCGCGCCCAACCTCTCCATCTTCCATGCGGTGCTCTCCGACGGCAGGATCTGGGTATCCGGCTCCCAACAGATGACCATGGAGGGGATAGCCGATTTCCGCGAGGACCAGGGCCCGCAGTTCTCCCTTTTCTTCGGGGCCAGCGAGGACATCTACGGACTGCCCTTCTACGGCATCGTTTACACCTACCCCCTGAGGGAGGTCCGCCGGGTGCAGCTGTTCGCCTTCGACGACGTCGCTCCCGCCAAGCAGCTTATCTACAAGGCCTCGCGCGAGGAGCACTGCTTCGAGGCCTTCGCCGCCAACTCCCGCTACCTCTCGGTACTCTGCTCTTCCTCGCCGGACGGAGCCGAGGCGCTGCGGGAGAAGCTGCCGCCCTGGCTGGCGGTCATCACCCACGAGCATCACCGGGAGCTGGTGGATATGTGGGCGGACTTCGTATCCAAGGACGCCGCGGACCTGGGAGGCAAGCCGGTGGAGGGCGAACTGGTGGAGATCATCGACCGCCAGCTGCAGAAGCCGTGGTACCTGTTCGACCGGGACTACTACCGCGGCGGACTCAAGCACGTCTTCCATTACGACTTCTTCGCCCGCGCCCCCGAGCTCTTCTCCGACGCGGCCGCGGCGGCGGAGAAGAACGGCTACCCCGCCTCCGAGGTGGGCCAGATCATCGTCCCCGTGTATTTCGGGGGCGCCGCTTACTGCGAGAGCGACATCTATTTCAACCCCGACGACGAGGCCGAAGCGGCCAGGGCGGAGAAGGCCTACGAGGACGCCTACCGCGTCCTGCTGGACAAGAAGACCTTCGTGGACAAGCCCGTGGGCAAGCTGGCGGAGATGGTCTACGAGCGGGTGGATGAAGGGCTCATCAACGTGCTCAAGCTGTTCAAGAGGATAGTGGATCCCGCCGGCATCCTCAATCCGGACCAGTTGCTGCAGGGGGTGTGAGAGATGAAGAAAAGGATAACCGCGACCCGCCAGGTCCTGGAGGAGCTTCAGGCCGACTACTCCATCTGCACCAAGTGCAAGATCTGCCAGGGGGTGCACGTGCAGTTCTGCGCCGACTCCCGCTTCTGGCGCAACTGCCCCGCGGGAACACGCTATCGCTGGGAGGCCTATTACGCCTCGGGGAAGATGGAGCTGGCCCGCGGCCTGCATACCAAGGAACTGGCCCCCAACGAGGTCATGAGGGACATACTTTATGCCTGCAACCTCTGCTCTTCCTGCCAGGAGCAGTGCTATGAGGTGAAGCAGCTCCTGCCCACCCGCGTCTTCGAGCTCATGCGGGAGAAGGCGGTACGGGAGGGCTGGGGTCCCATGCCCGAGCACAAGGCGCTCGCCGATTCCCTGGAGAAGAACGACAACCCCTGGAACCTCCCCAAGAAGAAGAGGGGCGACTGGGCCAAGGGGCTTCCCCTCAAGGACTTGAACAAAGAGAAAGCCGAGGTGCTCTTCTTCGCCGGCTGCACTTACGCAGCCGATCCCGCCCTGCTCAAGCCGGTGCGCGCGGCCGCCCTGTCCCTGATGGAGGGCGGCTGGGACGTGGGGACCCTTAAGGCGGAGGAACTATGCTGCGGCGCTCCCATGCTCCTCATCGGCGACCGCGACTACTTCGAGACCTACGCTTTCGAGAACATCGAGAGGTTCAACGCCCTGGGGGTGAAGACCATCGTCGCCCCCTGCAGCCACTGCGCCTGGGTGTTCAAGGAGGAGTATGCGGAGCACCTCAACGAGGACATCAAGGTAATGCAGATAAGCGAGGCGCTGTGGTGGCTGCTGCGCAAGGACAAGTCGCTGGACTTCACCAGCGAGGTGAAGATGAAGGTGGTGTGGCACGACCCCTGCAAGCTGGGCAGGCGATTCGACCAGTACAAGAAGCCGCGGGCGGTGCTGGAGGCCGTCCCCGGATTGGAGCTGCTGGAGTTCCACCGCTCCATGTTCAACTCGCTTTGCTGCGGCGGCGGCGGAGGCGTGCCCTACGCCTTCCCCGATTTCGCCCTGTACACCGCCAAGGAGCGGCTCTTCGAGGCGGAGGCGGTGGGGGCCGAGGCCATAGTCACCAGCTGCCCCTACTGCCTGCAGATGTTCCGCAAGGCCGTCGAGGCCAAGGAGAGCCCCATGAAGGTCTACGACCTTGCGGAGATAGTCCTGATGGCGCTGGGCAAGGAGGTGTAGCGCTATGTGGATAAAGGACATCGAGAAGAACATCCGCGAGCGCCGGGTTTCCGGCATCATCATGCAGCACGAGGCGGAGCCGCTGCACAACAAGCCGGAGGACCTCGCCCGGGCCAAGGAGCTCCTGCAGGAGGCCCTGGGCAGCGAGTGGGTGACCGACGACCCCATGATCCTCATCGGTTACTCCCGCGACCAGAGTCCTTTCCCCGCCAACTATCCCCACCTGGTGGTCATGCCCGACTCCACCGAGGAGGTGGCTCAGGTCTACAAGATAGCCAACGAGTGCAAGGTGGACGTCATCCCCATGGGGACCGGGCTCACCACCATGGCCCTGCACATCCCCCTTTACGGCGGCATCATCATGGACCTGCGGAGGATGGACCGCATCCTCGAGGTGGACGGCGACAACATGTACATGGTCATCCAACCGGGGGTCAACTACCTGGCCGCCCAGGTTGAGGCGCAGAAGGTCAAATGCCGCGTGCTCAACCCCTCAACCGCTGCCACCGCGGGGGTCATATCCAACCACGCTTTCTGCAACATCAACACGCTGGCCTCCAAGTACGGTTTCGGGATCGACAACATAATCGACTCCACCCTGGTGCTCCCCGACGGCAGCATCGTCAGGACCGGCCCCGCTTCCTATGGG
>JACVIY010000023.1 GCA_015711755.1 Candidatus Geothermincola secundus
GGCCCGGACTCTCGCCGTTTTGAACCCGCTCTGGTCCCGCCGCCGATCCCGCTTCCCGGGGCCTCAACCGGACCACCAGGGAACTGCTTCCCCTGACCATACCCAGTTCGTCCTCCGCCACTTTTTCAATGCGGGCGGAGGACTCCAGCCTGGCCACCTCCACGCGCAGCGCCTCCTGGGCCTTTCTCTCCGCCTCCGCCGCCTCTTGCATCTCGCGTGCCCTCAGGGCTTTCTGGGCGGAGGATATGTTCATCTTGGCGACGGCGAAAAGCAGCCCGAAGAGGCTCAAGATCACCACGACGAAGCAAAGATAGGCGCGCCCGTTCAGACGGGAACGATGCCTCGCCGCGAGCTCTCGCTGCCGGGACTGCCGGAGTTCCAGCTCCTCGCGGCGGTAGCGCTCCGCCGCCTCTTCATATCGCAGTTTCCGCGCCGCCTGATTCATGCCTTCTCCTTATCCGCGCCGCCTCCCGATATCGGCGCCTCAGGCCGTTCTCTCGGCCGCCCGCAGCTTGGCGCTGCGGCAGCGCGGGTTGTCCGCCGCTTCCGATGAGGAGGGGAGCAGGGGGCGAGGGGTTAGCACGCGCAACAGCGCTCCTCGCGAGGGGCGGGCGGGTGAGGCGGGAGGGATCTCGCATTGCCGCGCGGAGTCCCGGAATGCTTTCTTGACCAGGCGGTCCTCGATGGAATGGTAACTTATCACCACGATCCTCCCGCCTTTTCCCAGCCTGCCTATCGCTTGGGGGAGGGCGCGTTCGAGGTTGCGCTTTTCCCCGTTCACCTCCATCCTCAATGCCTGGAACGTCCGCCTCGCCGGATGACCGCCCCGGCGCCGAGCCGAAGCGGGGATGGCGTTCTTCACAATCTCAACCAATCTATCCGCGGTGATGATGGGCGCACGCTCTCGCTCCTCAACGATGAAGCGGGCGATGCGGGAAGCCCACCGTTCCTCGCCGTACTCGCGGATAATACGCGCCAGCTCTCTCTCTCCATACTCGTTCACCACCCTCGCCGCATCCAGCTCCTGCCCCCTGTCCATGCGCATGTCCAGAGGAGTCCCCTCACGATAGCTGAACCCCCTCTCCCGGTCGTCCAGCTGGGGAGAAGAGACCCCCAGATCGAAGAGGATGCCGTTCGCCTCCCTGATCCCCGCAGCGGTAAGGATGGATCCCAGGTCCGCGAAATTCCCCTGCCGCAGGATCACCGAAGCGGTAGAGCCAGCCGTGATCCGCTCCGTCCAGCTCAGTGCCTCGCCATCCAGGTCTATCCCTATGAGCGTTCCACCCGGTGAGATGCGTTCCAGTATTGCCCGCGCGTGCCCCCCGTATCCCACCGTGGCGTCCACCACGGTCATGCCGGGCTTGGGGTCCAACAAGCGCAGCACCTCCTGGAGCATCACCGGCCGGTGCATGGACGCCATGCATCTAACCCCTCCTGGCCTCTCCTTCGCGGCAGAGGAAGCGCAAACCGCGCCGCTTCCTGCCTCCCCGCTCCCCCCGGAAACCCATGGACCTTATGAGACTCTCCACAACCTCACCCCTCACGCTCCCCTGGTCATGGTAGGCAGGGCGGAGAGGTTCTTCTCGTAGTTCTCGGTGCCGGCCCTCTCCAGCTCCTCCCAACGCTCCCGGTCCCATATCTCCAGGTGGTCACCCATTCCCACCAGTGCCACTTCTCTGCCCAGCCCCACCTTGTCCCGCAGCTTGGCGGGAATGGGGATGCGCCCCTGCCGGTCCATCTCGATCCCGTCGAAGTAGTTGGCGCGGTAGACCCTCTCGAAGTCCCTGCCCTCCCTGGTGTTTATGGGCACCGCCTCCAGGAACTTATCCTCCCATACCTCCTGGGTTTCAGGCGGCAGAACAGCGATGCAGCCCTCCATCCAGTAACAGAGCACCAGCTCGCCCTTGAGCGAATCGCGGAACTTGCGGGGCATGACGATCCGCCCCCTGTCGTCCAGGGTGTGGATGGAACTCGAGTTGAACTTCTTCAGGGCCATGAGCTATGCCTGCCCTCCACTGCTCACTCCCGCCACTTTCATACCATTATTCAACCCTTGTTGACCCCTCTCCTCCCATTTACACCATTTTATAACCCAATTCTACCCACACCAACCCAGCCATGTCCAGAGTTTTCCCGAAAAAAGTCAAGGTCAGAGCGGAAATTTTACAATTACGGAAAAAATCAACATGTAGTATATTCTTCATGAAGTAAAAAACCATATATTGTTTTCGAGCGGTTTTGATTCAAAATTATTACATAATGTAATTATTTAATGAAGGTCGGGCGGATGGGCAAAGACCCCTCGGGGACGCTCTTCTCCCCTCCGCCGCCTCCCCCCGCCGACCGCCCGCGCAAAGCCCCGGGCATGGCCAGCCGACGCGTGGTGATATAGAATCGGGGCGTACGGCGGTCGAGGTCTCATCGAGAGAAAGGGGGACTGCGCATGTCCGAGGCGGATCGCGCGGGTTCTTTCAGCCGCACCACCCTGCGCCTGGCCTCGCTCTGCGAGAAAAGGTGCACGGTATGCAAAAAGGCGCGCGAGCAGGAGAGCGGCTTCTGGAGGTCTTTCGTCAAGCTGGAGGGGCGCTTCTGCCCCATGTGCCGCGCCTACGAGAAGGTCTACGGCGTACCTGCCTACGAAAAGCCGCCTTCCGAAGGTTAGGAGAGATCGCGGCAGCCGATCGCGGGGGCGGCGGTCATCGCTGGATGAAGCGTACGAGGCGGTTTATGTCGATGGCGTGCTCGGGGCAGAGCTCATAGCAGCAGTAGCAGAGCATGCACCTGCTCGAGTCGAACGCCGGGGCGTTCTCCACCTTGATGGCCCCGGCCGGGCAGCTCCTCTCGCAGGTCCGGCAGGCCGTGCAGCGACCTCGATCCACTTTGAAGGCACGCCGGGCGATCAGCCGGAAGGCCAGCCCCTGGAAAGGCGCCGTGAAGGAGCTCCTGGGAAGAGTGGATGGCGGCTTGAACCCTTCGATGCGCCTGAGGGGGCCCTCGATATCGATCTCCGCCAGGTCGATGGGGCCAAGCCCGCGTTCCGCCGCGACCTTTAGAAGAGGGATGTCCTCCGGCCTGAAACCCATCATCTCCGCCATCACCGCGTCCGCCGCTATCCCGTTGTCGGATACGATCAGCAGCCCCAGGGATCGGATGTCCTCGCAGGAGGGCCCGTTCCCCTGCATGGCGGTGACCGCGTCCATGACCACCAGGTCGGGGACTCGCAGCTGATAGATGTCCACCATCAGCTCCCCGAAATCGCGGAAGCGCGGAGCCAGAGCGTGCATGCGCGCCTTCTCCCCGCCCACCAGGAAGCCGAAGCTGTTCTTCACCGCCCCGGTTATCAAGGTGGAGACGTGGGTCTTGAACTTGGGCATGGAGATGAGCAGGTCGCAGTCGAGCACTTGCCCGCCGACGGTTATCTCCTCGAGGAAGCGCGAGCGGATGGGCACTTTGCGGGGTTGGGAGGCCAGGTTTATCCAGTCGTCCCCCAGCGCCTCGAGCATGCCCGTTGCCTCGGCCAGCCGGCCCATGCGGCCGTAACCGCGCACTCCCGGGTTGTCCCCGGCCTGCACCAGCGCCCCCCTCTCCCCCAGGGCCTCGGCCAGGGACCGCACCACCAGGGGATGGGTGATGATGCCGCTCTCGCCGGGCCAGGGGCCCAGCACGTTGGGCTTGAGCAGGACCCTCTTTCCCTCAAGCTCCAGGGGGAAGGCGTCCAGGACCTGTCGCATGCAACGGAGCAGGCGGGTCGGGTCGTAATCCGCCTCGAGGATGAGGACTTTGGCCTTTCCCACCGCCTCAACCGCCTCCCTTGCCTCCGGTCAAGCCCCTATCCCGTCCTTGCGTTTCCTGCCCACCGCTCCCCCGCCGCCGCCCGCCAGCAGGGAGGTGACCGCCGCCGACCCCCACCGGACCAGTCCCGGCGCCAACCGCTTCATCCGGTAGAGCAGGTGGGCCTCGGGCCCGGTCAGCACCAGGAAGCGCTCCCGCTCCACCGCCCGCAGGGTCATCGCCGCCACCTTCTCGGGTGTCTTCCCCAGGGCCTCCAGCGTCCTCTGCCACCTGCGGGCGTTGAGGGCGGCGCTGCCCTCACTTCCGTAGACCTTCGCGCTCTCCATGATAGCAGTGCGCATGGCCCCCGGACAGACCATGGTGACTCCGATACCTCGCCTCTTCAATTCTATCCAAAGCGCCTCGGAGAAGCCCACCAGGGCGAACTTGGTGAGCGCGTAGGGCAGATGCAGGGGCAGCACCACCAACCCGGAGAGTGAGGCCACGTTGACGATGTGGCCCTCGCCCCTCTCTATCATCCCGGGCAGGTAGAGCTTGCATCCGTATATCTCCCCCATCAGGTTGACGTCCACTATCCGCCGCATCTCCTCCACCGGGACGTCCACCAGTTCTCCCCCGAGCCCGATCCCGGCGTTGTTCACCAGCAGGTCCACCCCGCCCCAGGCTTCCCCGACATCCTCCGCCACGGCCCTCATGGCATCCCAGTCGGAGACATCCACGAGATGAGCCAGGCAGCGTCGTCCCCGCGCCTCCACCATCTCCGCCGTCCGCCGCAGCCCCTCCTCATCCAGGTCCAGAAGGGCCACGTCCGCTCCCCGCTCCGCCAGGGCTTTCGCCAGGGCCCGTCCCAGGCCCGAGGCGGCCCCGGTTACCAGCGCCCGCTTCCCGCTGAATCCCCTCAAAACGGCACCCCCTCAAACCCTGACCTCGGGGGCCCTGCAGACCGGCTTGCCCCCCTTGAAGACCATCTTCACCCCCGCAAGCGCTCCACCATACTACTGGGAGACGGATTACCGTCCAGAGAGTAGCTTGAAGACCATCTTCACCCCCGCAAGCGCTCCACCATACGACTGGGAGACGGATTCCCGTCCAGAGAGTAGCTTGAAGACCATCTTCACCCCCGCAAGCGCTCCACCCGCTCGAGATGGTTGGCGGCCATAAGCGTCACGTCGGCCAGCTTGCCCTCCTCGATGCTCCCCAGCTCGCCCTTCAACCCCGTCATGCGCGCGTCGTCCAGGGTGGCGGAGCGCAGGATGTCCGGAGGGCTCATCCCGGTCGAGGCCCCCAGGATCATCATATCCGGGTCCATGGAGCAGGGGAAGATCATGGGAACCCCCCGTCGCACCGCGGCCGATGAGCGCTCCCGCGCGGTGGAGGCGGTCCAGGTTGCCGGGCTCGAACACGGCGGCCTGGTGTAGACCGCGGGGTCGGACACCGGCAGCGCATGGCGATTGCGGTAGAAGGACGGGTCGTTACAGCGGCGCTCCAGGCGACGCACCGAGCGGCAGAAGGCTGGCTCGCCCATTCGAGGTAGATGGAGAGTGCGGACTCCGCCCTTCTGCGCATGAGCCCCCGGGCCTCCGGGTTGTCGCGGTTCGGGTCGCCGGGTCGGGGGCAGGCCAGGGCCCAAGCCCCCGAGAAGGCGGGCACGATCCCATGATCCCCTTCCATGAAGGCCTCGATGTCCGCGTCGTCCAGCTCCGCGTCGGTGGTGATGTGCTGGAGCTCGTCCGCCTCGCAGCGCAAGGCTTTTCGTAACCCCGCCTGAATCGGTGTTGGGCCGCAACTTTTAAGGCCACGGGAGTGGGCCTCCTCCAACAGCGCGGCGAGCAGCTCGCTTGACAGGGTGCTGAGGGGCTCCTGCCCCATGAGCAGGGAGCTCTCGTCCAGGGCCTTCTCGATAACGCAGGCCTCCTGATCCACCGCCTGACCCACCGCTCGAAAGATCCGTTCGCGGGAGGCAACGGAGATTTTGGTGTTCCCCCATCTGGCGGCAAGGGGCGCGGGCCGGGGCTTGATGTAGTCAGCGGGACAGCTGCCCGGCGCGTTTATGAGAAGCCCCGCGGTGTATGCGCGCGGCCCCGGCAGTTCCTCCGGCTCCACTCTCTCCCTCCAGCGCTTGAGGGTCAGGGGCAGGGTGCCTATTTCCCTCACTGTGGTCACGCCGTGTACCGGGCATTCCTCGAAGTCCCGCTCGACCTGGCGGCGTAAGGCCGAAGCGATGTCCGGAATGAGCTCGAAGACCGACGGCCAGAGGATGTGGCGGTGGGCGCTGATGAGGCCGAGGATGGCATAGCGGCCGCCTCCCTCGACGGCCAAGGCCGCGCCCGACTCCGCTTCTTCCCCCACCTTCAGCATCCTCTCGACCCAGCCGTTACGAATAATAACGGAGCGCCCATCGAGCAACCTGCCGCCTCGCGCGTCCGCTATCCTGACGTCTTTCAAAAGCGGGCTCTCGAAGGGTGGTGCGCCAGCGGCACCGAGGACCTGGGTTCGCCGCGCTTCGGGCGCTCCCGCAGGATACCGCTGCCAGCCAGGCGGCCGCGGTAAAGGCCGCCGCCCCGGCCGCTCCCCTTCCCTTCCCCTTCAACCCCATCCCCCTTTTGAAGGCGCGCGGGCTCCTCCCGTCACTTCCGGGATCCCCTCAGCACCATGCTTCGGTCATGGCCAGATCGGCGTAGACCCCGGTGCCCCGTTCCCTCATCATCCCGAAGAACTCATAGGGGTCGAAGCATCCCTCGGGAGCGAGAACGCCGCCGCCCCTCACGGTCAGATTCCCTTTGCCCAAGAGCTGCGCCCCTACGGAAAGGGCGGTGCCGGTGGTGTCCCGCATGGCCCCGGTCCCGCAGGCGGTTAGGGTCACGGTACAGCCGTCCTTGAGGCCAGTGGCGTCCACCCGCAGGGCTCCTTGCATGGAGGCGCCACGGCCCGATCGCATCAGGGCGGCTGCCGCCCGGCTGATGACCTCCCGCCGCCGAGGGGTCTTGAAGAGGCCCAGGCGCCCCGCGGCCACCAGCGGCCCGCAGCCCCGCCCCAGGCCCATCATCATGTTCACCTCTCGGAGATGGGGGAAGAAGCGCGGCAAGGTCACCGGCTCACTGTGCCCCACGTTCCAGACCCTGACCGGCCCGAAGGCGGGGAACTCTACCTTCATCCGGTAGGCGCCAGCGGGAAGCATCTCCATGACTCCGTCCCTGAAGACGGGGACGGTGACGCCGTACACGAAGAGCGTGTGCATGATGGTGGCCACGCCCTCGCTGCTGTCGCTCATGGGAACGAAGACGTAGACGTCCATCCGTTCCAGCCGTTCCAGCTTATCCGCCAGAAGGCGGGCCGCCACGTTGGAAAGGCCGGGGCTGGCCCCGCAGCCGGTGATCACCCTGACCCCCGCCTCGCGGGCCCTCTCGTCGAAACGGACCATGACGTCCAGGGTGGCGGACCAGTCATCGCAGATGCTCACATAGTCGGTCCCCGCCTCGAGCGACGCGGCCACCAGGCGGCTCTCGAAGAGGTAGAAGGGGCCGAGCGCCGAGGCCGCGACGTCATAATCCCGCAGCACTCTCACCAGGGCGTCGTGGTCGGCGGCATCCACCCCTCTTACCGTGAGGCGGGCGGCCGGATCCGCTAGGGCGTCCATCACCCTACGGGCACCGGCGGTGTCCCGGTCAGCCACCGCCACCTCCTCCACTTCGGGGGAAAAGGCCAGGTCTTCGACCGCCCTGCTTCCCATCTCACCCGCCCCTCCCAGGACGACCACCCTCATGTACGACCTCCTCCTTCCCCCATCTCGCCCCGCGCTATTCGATCAGAGCAGCCCTCGACGGGCCAGACGCATCATCAGGGGGCGCCCCAAGCCCGCCCGGTTGAGGCGGGCCGCGACGCCCACGAAAGCCCAGGGCGAGATGCGCTTAAGCGCCCAGAACGCCTTCGCCGGCAGCCCCGGAACCACGTAGAGGCGATTACGTTTGACCGCCTCGACTATGAGCGAGGCCACCTCCTCCGCGCTGCTGCGGGAAAAGTCGAAGCAGGCCCTGGCGAACTCCGCCTGGAAGTCGTCGGTGAAAGGCATTCCCTCGATGAGCCCTGTCTTGAAGAAGAGGGGGCAGGCCACGGTGACCCCGATGCGGGCGGGGGCCAGCTCCATGCGCAGCGTCTCCGAAAGGGAGATGACCGCCGCCTTGGTCACGTTGTAGGCGGCCATCTCCGCCAGGTTGCCTATTCCGGCGAAGGAGGCCACATTGACTATGTGGCCGCCTCCCCGGCGCTTCATGCGCGGGATGAACTCGTGGCATCCGTGCACCACGCCCAGGAGGTTTACGTCCAATATGCGCCTCCAATGCTCCAGGGGCATCTCCCCCACCATGCCGGCCACGGCGATGCCCGCGTTGTTGATGAGCAGGTCCACCCCGCCCCAGGCCTCCTCCAGCCGCTCCGCCATGTTTTCAATCGAGCGTGGGTCGGTTACATCCGCGCGGAGGGCCTCCCCCCGGCCGCCGGCCCGCTCCACCAGATCCAGGGTCTTCTCCGCCCCGGCCTCATCGATGTCGGCGATCCCCACCATGCAGCCCTCCTCCGACAGGGCCAGGGCCAGGGCCCTTCCCAACCCCGAGGCGGCTCCGGTGACTACCGCCCGCTTTCCCCGCAACTCTCTCATGAGTGGTCAGCCTCCAAGATCGTCGATACTGGCACCCTGCTTCAGAAACGCCGGGGCGGGCACAGGTCCCCGCGGTGCAGCGCTTTGTAATACATCCCGAAATCGCAGCCGCGGACCGCCCCTATGGCCTCTCGCTTGCACGCGGCCGCGCAGTCGTTGCAGGCGACGCACTCGGGCAACTCCGCTTGCACCATCCGCGCCACCATCTTACCGCCCGCCTCCGCAAGGAAAAGCGCCTTTCCGGGGCATATGGAAACGCACATCCCGCAGCCGTTGCACTTTTCCTCATCCACCTCCACCCTGCCGGTGCGGACCAGGGCGGCGTCATCGTAACGGGGCACGGAGAAACGCTCCCTCACGGCCATATAGGACATCCTCCCACCCCCCTCACAGGACCGTCCGGCACTTCCCGTCCTCGAACCAAGCCACTTCCTGCAGTTCCCTGGCCACCATCCCGTCCGGCTTCCCCACCGGGTACCCTAAGGCGATGGCCTCGGCCAGGCGGTAGGGATAGCGCACCCCCAGCCGCCTCTTCCAGTATGGGCTGTAGCGGAGCAGCTCTATGAAGCCCACCCAGCAGGTGCCCAGCCCCAGGGAATGGGCCGCCAGCACCATGTTCTGGCCGCAGATGCCCACGTCCACATGGGGCTTGCCCGCTCCCCGCCGGTCCTCCAGGATGAAGATGACCGTGGGGGCCCCGTGGAAAAGGCGCAGTTTACCCAGGGCTATGAGGGTTATGGAGGCGAAGGGTGCCGGAGCCAGCTCGTTGCGCTTGAGCCTTATGAACAGCCGGGAGTTAAGGAGAGCCAGCCGCCCCAGCGGGCTGCGGCGCCAGTCCAGCAGGAAGCTGAAGACGCGGCAGCGCAGCCGCACCGCCCTCTCCATGCCCTCCAGCATCTTCCGGTCCCTTACCACCACGAATCTCCAAGGTTGGGAGTTGCCCGCCGAAGGGGCGAAGCGCCCGCATTCCAGGATGCGGCGCACCGCCCCTTCGGGCACCTGCTCTTCCCGGTAGCGGCGCACGCTGCGCCTCTCCAGGATCACCTTCTCCACCGGGTTGAAGTCCCGGCCTTCCACGTATTCGTACATACTCGCCTCGCCCTCTCGGGCTGACGTTTCCGACATCATCTCCATCACCCCCATCGCCCCGCTCCAGCCCCTAACAAACATCTCTCCCCCATTCGGGCGATTCCTCGGCGAGCAGCAGACGCGCGTACTCCTGGCGTTTCATGTCCTGCGTCCCCATGAGCGCCTGCACCTGCCGGGAATCGCGGAAGCGCTTCTCCTGATGATATTCGACCATATAACCGTTGCCGCCCAAAAGCTGTATGCCGTCGGTGGTGGCCTCGCAGGCCAGGTCCATGGCCCGCAGGGAGGCCGCTCTCACCGCCAGCCGCCATCCGGGCCCGCCCTCCTCCACCGCCCGGCACGCTCCCCTCACCAGCATCTCCGCTTCCTGATCAGCCGCGGCCATCCCCGCCAGGATCATGCGCACCTCCGACCAGTCCGCGATGAGCCGCCCGCCCTGACGCCTCTGCCTCACATAATCCAGAGCCTCCCTTAGGGATCCTCTGAGGATACCGGCGGAGAGAGCCGCCGCCGCGGGGAGCATGCGGATGTATGCCTCCTCGTAGGCCTCCTTCCCCCGCGCCTCCTCCCCCACCGGAGCGGCTTCCGCGCCCGAAAGCTGGAGGTCATGACAGGGGCAGGCCCGCAGCCCCAGACTCACCACGGGGTCGGACACCGCCACCCCCTCACCCCTTAGGCCGACCAGATAGAAGGAGATTCCGCCCTTCGACGTGACCGCCGGAATCAGGGCGCGCCGGGCCAGCCCGGACAGGGCCACGTATTCCGCCTTGCCCTCCAACGACCACCCACCGTCCCTTTCTACCGCGCACACCGTGGGCGCGGTGAATCGAGGGTCGTCCCAGGCGGGAAATGCTATCAGGGCCTGAGCGGCGCTCTCGGCCTCGACCAGTCCCTTCAGTGCCTCCCGCGCCCCTGAGCGAAGACATATCTCCTGTGCCAGAGCGTTCACGAAGATCACGCCGCCTAAGCTGGCATCTATCTCCGCTATGGCCTCCAGCAGCAACGCCAAAGCCTCCGTCCCCCTCCCACCCCCTCCCAGCTCCTCCGGAAGGGTCAGGGAGAACAACCCCAACCCATGGGCCTTCTCCAGCGTTGCCAGCGGTAGGGGGGAGAAGGGAAAGCGATCCGCCTCCTCTCTGCCCCGCAACAACTCGCCCGCGGCAAAGGAGGCCGCCATCTCCCTGAGCATGCTCAATTCCGCATCAGCACCCAAGCTCGCCACCCCCTCGCTCATTCATCGAACACCACGGCCCCGGGCACGGAAGGGGCGATGAGGCATTTGAAGAGGTTGAGGCGGTTCAGCTGATTGGTGCCCTCATATATCTGCAGCAGCTTGGAATCTCGCAAGTGCTTCTCCACCCCGCCATCGTGGCGCAGCCCCGCCCGCCCCATGAGCTCCAGGGCCAGCTGGCAGTTGCGGACCCCGGCGTCGGTGGCGGCGAACTTGCTCAAAGAGGCCCAACCGGATGTACGGCGGGTAAACGGAGGTGGCTGCCAATCGAAGTATATCTTGCGGAACAGCCGGGTCACGGCGTCCAGGTCCAAGAGGGGCCGTATCACCCGGTCGATGACCGGCCGGGGAAGATACTTGAAAAGGTAGAAAACGGGCCGATAGTTGAGCACCTTGAACATGCCGTAGAGGCTGTTGGCATAGTTGGTCTCCATATAGGTCAGGCGGGATACAGCCACATTCTTGTACATCTCCGCCAGCAGGCATTGGGCCCATTCGTGGTTTATGAGGGGCTTTCCCTCCACTTCGGTGCTCGCCGCGTAGTGGAGGGCCTCCTCAAAAGCGCCGCGGGCCACACCGGTACCGAAGGCGCCCACCCCCGCTCGGGAACCCGAGACGACGTAGTCGATCACCTGCATGATGGCATCTTCCACCGCGCCTCCCAAAAGCCCGGCGGACTGCTCGGCGCTCACGCAGACGTTCTCATCGGGAACGAAGCAGTCCTCGAAGATGAGCTCGGAGGCGGGACAGGCCTTCTGACCCATCTTGTGTTCCTGCCTGCCGAAGGAAAAACCGGGCGTGCCGTTGCGAACGGCCAGCATCACCGTGGTGGACTGGGGGCGCTTCAAGTCCTCGTAGGCGATGAGCATGTGCCAGGTGGACAGGTGCCCGTTGGAGATGAATATCTTGCGGCCGTTGACAACGTATCCTCCTTTCACCCGGCGGGCGTGGCAAGAGACCCGGGCCTTGCGCACCAGCTCCACCTCCTCCACGTCGGTCCCGGCATCGGGCTCGGTCACCGCCAGGGATATGAGGCAGGGCTCTCCGCTGCGATACCCGGCCACGGTATCGCGCATGACCCTGTTCATAAGGCGGATGTTCCAGGAGGCGCAGAGGGTGGCCACCCCCAGGTAATGGACGCCCACCAGATTGGCGATGCCGGTGCAGCCGCTGGCCAGCTCCTCCAGCACGCAGGAGAGGGCGGGGAAGTTCACCCCCTTCCCGCCGAAGATGCGGGGTATGAACATGGTGTAGAATCCCCAGCGGTTGGCCTCCCGCACCAGGTCCCAGGGCAGGTAGTCGGGGTCCTTTTGCTTGCGCAGGTCCAGTTCCAAGGCGCGGGGCCGCACCACCTCGCGGTTGAACCTGCGCGCCAATTCCACCGCTTTTTCCGTCTCTCCGATCACCGCCTTGGGCATGCGGCGCAGCGCCCTGAGGCCGCAGTATATGTCGTCGAACGCGGGATATTCGCCGATCAGGGAACCCCTGCCCGACTTCCTCATTTGCCATCTACCCCCTTCCCGTGCCGCAGGCGCATCGGGCCGCCCGCCGGGCTCCCATGCCAAGGCGGGCCCGCCCCCTCAATCCGACTTCTCCAGGATGTGTATGCACATGGCCGCCTCGCCCAGGCCGATGAAGCCCCCCCCGTTCTCGGCCAGGGCGATGCGCGCGCCCTCCACCTGCCGCGGTCCCGCCTCGCCGCGCAGCTGTAACACCAGTTCATGCAGCTGGGCTATGCCTGAAGCGCCGATGGGGTGCCCGCGGCATTCCAGGCCGCCTGAGGTGTTGATAGGGATCCGCCCCCCCAAAGCGGTGGCCCCTGATTCCGCGAAGGGACCGCCTTCCCCGACGGGGCAGAAGCCCAGTTCCTCGCACTGCATGAGCTCCCCGAAGGCGGTGGCGTCGTGCATCTCCGCCACGTCCACGTCCTCCGGGCCCAGGCCTGCCGCCTCAAAGGCCCGGCCGGCCGCCCGCCTGCTGATGCCCTCGCCCGTCCCTGGGAGGTTGCCCGAGGCCAGCACCGACGCTTTGATGCGCACCGGCCTGCCCCCGGTGAACCTCGCAAGCGCCCTTCCCGAGCATATCAATGCCGCCGCCGCTCCGTCGCCCACCGGTGCGCACATAGAGCGGGTCAGGGGCCAGGCCACCACCGCATCCGCGAGCACCTCCTCGACGCTCATCTCCCGGCGGTACTGGGCCAAAGGGTTGAGGGAGCCGTGCCGGTGGTTCTTGGCGGATATGCAGGCCAGCTGGCGCTGGGTGGTCCCGTAGGCCTTCATGTGCAGACGGGCTCCCATCCCGTAGATGTCCATGAAAGCGGAGTGGGCGCCATCCTTCTCCCGGCCGGCGGCACCCACCTCTTCCGCCTTCTTCTTGGCTTCGGCGCGGAAAGACTCGATCATGGCCCGCGAGAACTCCACATCGGTGCCGGAGATGAAACCGTCGAACATCTTCTTCTTGTCATCCGGGGCCCAGACCTTCTCCGCCCCCACCGCCAGCACCAGGTCGTAGAGCCCTGCCTTGACGCTCATCCAGGCCCCGTGCACGGCGCTGGATCCGCCGGCGCAGGCGTTCTCCACGTTCATGATGGGGATTCCCTGTATGCCCAGAGGGGCCAGAGCAACCTGACCCCTTATGCAGTGCTGGCCGTTGTATATGCCCCATCCCGAATTGGCGAACCAGACCGCTTCGATGGCCCGGAGATCAACATCCACGCCCCGCAGAAGTTCCCGGATCGCTTCGGCCACCATATCCTTTACGCTCTTCTCCGGGTATTTGGCGAAACGGATCATCCCCGTTCCCAGGATATACACGTCATCCTTCATCTCTCGGCCATCTCCTTCTCCGCATCCACGGCGTCGGGGGTGATCCCCTGCCTCTCCAGCTCTCTCTTGATGACCCGGTGGGTCTCGGTCTTGGGAAGCTCCGGCAGCACCCTCCAATAGCGCGGCAGGGCGAACCTGGCCAGCTCGCCTTCCAGAGAACGGCGCAGCTCCATGGGATCCAAAGTCCTTCCCTCCACCGGCACCACCGCGGCCATGATCTCGTCCTCCGCCAGCTCCGAGGGAACCGCGTACACCGCGCATTCCAGCACATCAGGGTGCTTGAGGACGGCCTGTTCGACCTCCATGGCCGAGACGTTCTCCCCCTTCACCCTCATCGACTCGGTGATGCGGCCTACGAAATAGAGGTATCCTTCCTCATCCCGCCAGACCAGGTCCCCGGTATAGAGCCAACCGTCCCGCACTTTGCCGGAGGTTGCTTCCTCGTTGCGGTAGTATTCGACGCCGCCCTTCCCTCTGCCCACATAGTAGATGAGCTCGCCCGGCTGTCCCGGCGGCACGTCCATCCCCCGCTCGTCGATTACCCGGCATTTCCCGCCGATGGGCTTGCCCATGGACCCGGTGGGCGCGGTGCCCAGATTGGCGATGACCACCGAGCCGCCGTCCACCGCCCCGTATCCCTCATAGATGCGCACCCCGAAGCGCTCCTCGAAGTCCCGCCAGATATCCGCCGGACAACCGGCTGAGAGCACGAAGCGCACGGGGTTGTCCAGGTCATCGGGGCGCTCGGGCTGTTTCATGAGGATGGGCATCACCGCCCCCAGGCCGTTGAAGGTGGTGGCGCGGAAGCGGCGCACCTCATCCCAGAAGCGCGAGGCGCTGAAACGCTCCCCCAGGGCCACCGCCCCCCCGACATGCATCATCTCGGTCACCGTCAGGAACAGCGCGTTGGCATGGAAAAGGGGATAGCATGTATAGGCGATGTCATCGGAGTCGAGCAGCAGTCTTCCCAACAGAGAGAGGGCCTTCACCCGCGAGGCACCGTAGCGGTAGACCACACCCTTGGCCAGGCCGGTGGTGCCTGAGGTGTACATGATCAAGCAGATGTCCTCGGGTCGGTAGGGTATGCCCGCCCCGCCGAAAAGCGGGGCTTCCGCATAGGCGTCCTCCAGGTCCAGGAATCCCTCGGGAACCTCGAAGCCCCTGCCCGCTCCCTCCCGATTTATCACCACGGTGCGGATGCCGCTGACCCGGTCGCTAACGGCCAGGTAGGACCCCATGAGATCATGATCCAACACGATCATCCCCGCTTCGGAGTCGTTCAGTATGTGGGCCAGCTGATCCCCTCGCAGGGCCACGTTCACCGGCACGGCATACATGCCCAGCTTCTGCAGGCCGAAGAACACGTCCAGCCAGCGCGGCGAGTTCCTCATCATCAAGGCCAGGCCGATCCCGGGCCTGCCTCCGAGGGCGCTCAGGTAAGCCGCCACTCTCTCGGCGTTCTCGTTCATGCGGCGGTAGGTGATGACCCGGTCCTTAAAATAGAGAAAAGGCCGCTCCCCGAACCGCTCCGCCTTCTCCTCCAGCAGCTGGGCATGGGACATCTCCCTCACCAGCTCCAGGCTGCGGGATCTGATCATCCCCGCGAGGTTTTCCCATAGCGTTCCCCGCCTCCATTCGTCCGCGGCGAAGAGCGCCAGGGAACGCGCCGCTCTCCAGACCAGCCAGGCCGCCTGCTTCCTCCGCGAGAGCTTGCTTACCTCCATCAACGCCCTCCATGCCTCATCCGCCACGCGTTCTCCGTATCCGGACCTCAATTCATTAGACTTTGGTCGCCGACTTTAGTATAGTTTAAAATATCACCGACGCGGGAGGCGGTCAAGAGAGGCTTTCCCCCGCCGGAAGCGGCGGGCGGTGAACGGCCGGCGGGAAGGAGGAATCATGGCGGCGAAAACGCCCACCAAGCGCCGGGAGCAGGCCGAGGAGACCAGGAAACGCCTGTTCCAGGCGGCCCTGGACCTCTTGGTGAAAAAAGGCTATGACCGGGTGACCGTGGACGACATATGCGCCAAAGCGGGCGTTTCCAAGGGCACCTTCTACCATCATTTCAAGTCCAAGGACCAGGCCATAGTGGAGGAGTTCCTCAAGATCGACCAGTACTACCGAGAGACGCTTCCTCGGTTGATGGAAGTCGAGAGCCTGGAAGAGCGCATGGCCCTCTTCTGCCGCCTGACCCTCCGCTACATCCAGAGCAAAGGCAAGAACATGATCAAGGTGGCCTATTACAGCCAGATAGCGCCCGGGCGCCGGGCCTCCCCGGTGGCCTCGCGCCAGAGAGCGCTGTACGCCATTGTGGACGGGATGATCGGGGAGGCGCAGCGACGGGGCGAGGCGCGCGCCGACATTGACAGCACGATCCTGGCGGAGACGGTGATACGCTGTATCCGCGGGTTGGTCTACGACTGGTGCCTTCAGGACGGCCGCTTCGACTTGGAGGAGTCGGGCGAGGCGATGATCGCGGTTTTGGCGGAGGGCTTACGGGCGTCCCCGGTGAGGGGGAAAGGCGGCAGTGGATGAGCGCGGAAGGCGGCACCTCTTTTTGTCGGGAATGGAGCAAGGTCTTCGACCCCGCTTCCGTGGCGGTTGTGGGCGCCTCCAACTTTCCCGGAAAATGGGGTTTCAACATGCCCTTGTTCCTACTTGGCGGCGGCTACCGCGGGCGGTTGTTCATGGTCAACCCCAGGGAGCGGCGGGTTCTGGGCCTGCGCGCTCATCCTTCCCTGACGAGTATCGGTGAAGAGGTTGACCTGGCCATCGTGGCCATTCCCGCCCGCTCGGTCCCGGCAGCGGTGGAGGACGCGGCGGCCGCGGGCATCAAAGCCCTGATCATCGTGACCGCCGATTTCAGCGAGAGCGGCCCCGCGGGGGCGGCCCTGGAAAGGGAGCTGGCGGAGGCGGCCTGCGAGGCGGGCATCACCGTGGTGGGCCCCAACACCATGGGGGTCTTCAGCAGCAGCTCGCGTCTCTGCGCCCTGGGAGCACCGGTGTTCCCCCGTCCCGGCGGTGTGAGCTTCATCAGCCAGAGCGGGAACCTGGGGGTGCAGGCCCTCAACGCGGGGCGGCGGCTCGGCATCGGGTTCGCCCGGTTCATAGGCAGCGGCAACGCCGCCAACACCGACATACCCGACTATCTCGACTACCTCGCCGACGACCCGCTGACCCGGGTGATCCTCATCTATGCCGAGGGCCTCAAGGACGGCAGGCGCTTCCTGGAAGCGGCCAGGCGTGCGGCTCTCAGCAAACCGGTCATCGCTTTGAAAGCGGGAAGGGGCGAGCTTGGCAGGAGGGCGGTGCGTTCTCACTCCGGGGCGTTGGCGGGCGATATCGGTCTGTTCCGCTCCGCCTGCCGGCAGGCCGGCGTCATCGAGGCGGAGAGCAGCGACGAGCTCATGGACCTGGCCGCCGCCTTCTCGGTGCTCCCCACCCCTGCGGGAGAAAAGGCGGCGGTAATGACCCTGGGCGGAGGCTGGGGAGTGGTGGCCGCGGATGCCTGCGATCGGGAGGGGCTGGAGCTGGCCCAGCTGCCGGCATCCCTCATTGAGGAGCTCGATCTCCTTCTCCCCCGCTTCTGGAGCAGGCGCAACCCCGTGGACATCGTGGGCAATGTGCGGCGCGCCAATCATCTGCGCATCATCGAGTCGCTGGTCGAGTGCCCGGAGGTCGACCTGCTCATCAGCATGGGGACCCTGCTGGGGCGGGGCTTCTTCCTGGACAATCTGTTGAACACGGCTCTTCGCCCCTTTCTCCACCTTCTCTTCGAGCGGCCCGCCGAGGTACCCGCCTTCCTCCTCAGCCTGGCCAAGGGGTCCCTGCGCTCGCTGCGCCGCCGCGGCTCTTTCGACCGGGAGGGCTCCGGCGGCCTCGACCTCACCGAGACGCGAGCCTGGACGGATTCATACCTGAGCTCGTACCTGCAGAAGCTGATGGATCGGAGCGGCAAACCCATCATCAACGTGGCCGTGAACGAACGGGAGAATGCCGCCTCCCGCTCCCTGCGCCGCTACCGCATCTTCACCGCGGCTACCCCGGAGCGGGCCGTCAGCGTAGCCGCCAAGATGGCGCGCTACGCCCGTACGCGGGGATCAGCTCTCGCCTCATGTCCATCGCGCCCTCGCCTCCTCGGCGAAGCGCAACCGCTGAACATGCCGGAAAAAGTTGAAGGTTCGGGCCTGGCCCCAAAGTGAAGTGGGGGTCAGCTGCCGGGGACCCACAACCGGGGGCCGCCGTCCAGGCCTTCGGGCTCGCTGCTGACCTCCACCACCTGCACCTCGAAGCGAAGGGTCTCCCCGGCCAGGGGATGGTTCAGGTCTATCTCCACTAAGTCTTCATCCATGCCCACCACGGAGAAGAGGATGAGGTTGCCTGCGTCGGTCACCGCGCGGTACTGCATCCCGATCTCCAGATCGGCATCGGGTGGGAACTGCTCGCGCGGTACCTGCTGCACCAGCGCCGGCTCCCGCTGCCCGTAGGCATCCTCAGGGGCGACGGTGACATCAACGCTCTGCCCCGGCTCCAAGCCCTCCAGTGCCCGCTCCAGTCCCGGGACGATCATCTGGCGCCCGAAGGCGAAGATGAAGGGGTCCTCCGGGGTGGTGGCCTCCAGGAGCCTCCCCTCGGCATCGTAGAGATTATAGGAAATCGAGACTATTGTATCCGGCCCTATCCTCATGACGCTCCACCCTCCTTATGCGGTCCGTTCATCAATTTGACACAAGATACACATTAGGTGACGCGGCAACATAAGTCAAACCGCCCGAGCGACCTTTCGCTCATTCTTCATCGACGCGGGCATTTAAGATCGGCAACCGCCTTCGGAGCATGCTGAAGGCATGTGATAGCCATCCTGCGGAAGGCCCTCACTTGAGCAGGCCGAAGAGGTACAGCGCGCTCTCCGCGGCGTTCTCGGTGCCTATACCCCTGCCCCCGGCATCCGAGCCGACCAGGTAGAGGCCTGCGACCGGTGTGGCCGGAAGTGGCTTGAGGGTGCCGCTCTGCCCCACCTCCTGGCCGAGGCCGATGCATTCGCCGGTGGGCCGCCCGGTGAGGTGGGCAGTGTGAGCGATGTGCGTGCGCTGCTTGTCCACCACGTGCCCGCGGATCTCCGGGAACACCTCCACGGCTATGCGCTCGGCCAGGTCCAGCAGCCCCACGCACTGTTCCACCCGACCCAGGTCGCTGGGAGCGGGCACGCCCACGATGAGGAGGTCCTTGCCGGGAGGCGCCAGCATGGGGTCCCAGGCGGAGGGCACGGTCACGAAGAGGAAGAGGTCGGAGGGGATGCTCCCGTCCTCCAGGTAATCGAACATGCTCTGGGGGGGCAGGTCCGGGATGTGCATCATGCAGGGGGTGCGCATGGATGAGACCTTGCGGTCCAGGAAGAACTTGACCGCTATGAAGGCCTCCGATTCCTTGAGCGAGTCCACGCGCGCCGTATACTGCTCGGGGAAATTGTCGCGGCCGGCCATCTCCACCGTACGCTTGACGCCCGCGTTGGACACCACCAGGTCGGCGGGGATGGTCTCTCCCTCCCGGGTCACCACCCCTCTGGCCCTCTCCCCCTCCACCAGGATGGAAGCAGCCTCGCATCCCAGCCTCAGCTCCCCTCCGTTGCGGATCATGGCCCTGAGGAAGGAGGCGGGGATCTCGCCGGATCCGCCCCGCGGATAGCAGAGATAGCGGGCGCGCATGGTGCTGGAGAGAATGTACATGAACTCGCCGGCACTGGCGCGGTCCCAGGGAAGGACCGTGGTTATCATGCACTGGGCATGCATCATCCTGAGCATGTCCTCCGATGCCACCATGGAGGTGAGGAAGTCCTCCACCGTGGCGTCCTGCAGCTCGGAGTACAGGGGCACCCGAGGATCGGCCATCTTGCGGATCATCCCGAGCATGCCGCCTGCGCCGTGATTGGAAAGGGCGCGCCAGACATTTCGGGGCATGTTCTGTTTGAACCAGCCCCTCATCCCCGCCTTCGCCAGGGACAGGGCCGAGTAGGGGTGGAACATGGAGGGATACATGTCCATGTTGCCTTTGCCGGAGAGGCGCACGGTGAAGGAGGGCAGCGTGCGCGACCATGCCGGCCCCTCTCCCACGATGCGGGCCACCTGCCCGAAGGGGCCCATGGGACCGCGTCCGAACATGTGCACCCCGGTGTCCGCCACGTATTCGCCTACAGGCAGGGAAGAGCACTTTCCGCCGGGAAAACCGTTCTTCTCCAGCAGCGTGACTTTATGGCCCGCGCGGGCCATCATCGCCGCGAAGGCCGAGCCGCCCGGACCCGAGCCTATCACCACCACTTTCTTTCGCACCATCTCCTCCTCCTGCGGGATCGCCCCTTCATATATCACAGAATTTGAACGGCCACCAACATATAAAATCCTCGGTTCTTCCTGCCATGAAGCCGAACGGCGCTGTCGGATCGGGTAAAAAGCCGGCGAGATCCCGTGGTCGGGCGATTGAGACGTCCGGACCCGCAAAAGACATGAAGCAACGAAGCCAAGCCTCCGAGGCTATAAGGGCACCGGCATCCTCTTCCATGAGTAAAAGCGACCCGGGCCTCGGCCTCACTCAGCCGCACTGCTCGTGCTCGGGCAGCACGAAATATTTCACTTCCTTGGCATAGCGCCGCAGTTCCCCCCGGAAATCCGGATGCGCGATGGAGATGAGCGCCTGCGCCCTCTCCCGCAGGGTCTTTCCCTTCAAGTTCACCACTCCGTATTCGGTGGCCACATACATGACATCGGTGCGGGTGAGGGTCACCGCCGCCCCCGGCCTCAACTGGGGCACTATCTTGGAGACGGTCTCGCCGGTCTCGCGGTCCCGCGCCGTGGAATGCAGGGCGATGAAGGCCTTGCCGTTCCTGGCCATCCAGGCTCCGCGGGTGAAATCCACCTGCCCTCCGGTAGCGGTGTATTGATGGGGGCCGAAGGACTCCGAGCAGCACTGCCCGGTGATGTCTATCTCCAGAGTGGAATTGATGGCCACCATGTTGTCGTTGCGGGCCACGTTGTTGGGGTCGTTGTTCACGCTTATGGGTTGAAAGCAGATCATGGGGTTGTCGTTGAGCCATTCGTAGAGCTGAGCGGATCCCGCCGCGAAGAAAGCGTTCATCTGGAAAGGATAGTAGTTCTTGCGGCTGTTATTGAGCACCCCCGCCTCGAACAGCTTCATGATGGCGTCGGGGATCATCTCGGTGTAGCAGCCCAGATCGTGGCGGTCGTGCTCCATGAGGCACTCCCCGATGGCATTGGGCACCGCCCCTATCCCCAGCTGTATGGTGGCTCCGTCTTCGATGTATCCCACTATGTTCTCGGCTATCTGCCTATCCACCTCGGTGGCCGGCTCCGGAGGGATCTCCAGCACCGGGTGACTGTTCTCGATGACCGCCCGCACCTGGGAGATATGGTAGAAATTGCGTCCGTGCACCCGCGGCTGATGTTCGTTGACCTCCAGCACGATGTCTTCGACCCAATCCAGGGTGTCCAGGAAGTTGCCGGACACGCCTCCCGAGAAATAGCCGTTCTTGTCCATGGGGCTGCACTGGGTCACCACCTTGCGATAACCCGCGTACTGCCCGGCGAGCCGCGGGAGTTCGGAGAAGTGAAAAGGGATGTGCTCGCTGATGCCCTCCTGCAGGGCCTGGCGGTCCAGCGGGGTGGCATAGAGGTTGTGGAAGAGTATGTTCCCGCGTTTCTCCATGCTGAGTATCTTGTAGGTGGGCCCCAGGATTATCAGGCCGCCGAAGACCACGTCGCGGAGTTCATCGGCCCGGTCGAATAGGGCGTTGAGAAAAGCGTCGGGGGTGCAGGAGCCGCTGCCGCAGAAGATGCGGTCGCCGTCCTTGACCGTCTTGGCCACCTCCTCGGCCGTGGTCAGCTTGGCCTTGTACATCTCCTCCCATTTGTTCATGACCGACCCTCCCTGTCGTCTCTTACCGCTTATGGGCTGCCGCTGCGGCAATTCTATTAGAATGGAGGCGGCGGCGCAACGTTGCGACATGAGAAGCAGGGGGGGCCGTCTGTGTTCCGAGGCGGCCGCGGACGGACCGGAGCGAAGAGAGGTGTCGGCCTTGTACGCGGACATGGTTAGGCGCATGCTCTACTACCCCGACCGCCTTCCCCCGGACCTACCCCCGCCACGCTGGGCGGGCCGCTGCGAGGAGGTCCGGCTGCCCTGCGAAGACGGGGTGGACATACACGCCCTGTGGTGGCCGGAGCCCGAAGGGACGCCGGTCATCCTGTTCCTGCACGGCAACGCCCAGGAGGCCTATTCCTGGTCGCTGGTGCGCCGGGAGCTGGAGCCTTTGGGCTGCCGCATGCTCCTCCCCGACTATCACGGCTACGGCAAGAGCGGGGGCGAGCCCCGCGAGGAATCCCTGTACATGGACGGCCGCGCCGCTCTGGCCTGGCTGGCGGAAGGCGGGATGAGCGGCCGGGACATCGTCGTCTTCGGGAAGTCCCTCGGGGGAGCGGTGGCCTGTGAGATCTCCCAGGGAAGAGAGCTGGGCGCGCTCATCCTCGAATCCACGTTCACCTCGCTGGCCTCGGTGGCGCGGCGCCTTTTTCCCCTCCTCCCCCCCGCGGCGGAGCTCCCGGAGAAGTACGCCTCCATCGATAAGATCGGGAGTGCCCGATGCCCGGTGCTGGTGATCCACGGTGACCGCGACGAGCTCATCCCGGTCAGCGAGGGCCTGGCCCTATACGACGCCGCCCCCGCACCCAAGCAGCTCTACCTGGTGGAGGGGGCGGGGCACAACGATGTCTCCTCGGTGGCGGGACCTTCCTACGCACAGCGCATTGGCTCGTTCCTCGAGCGGCATCTGTGAGGTCGAATGCGCCTCAATAGCCGGCGTGCTTCATGTCCATGGCCGGCCAGGGACGGCCGTCTATCTCCTCGTAATAACAGGCCCGATAACGGCCGGAGCGAAGGGCCTCGATGAGGTCGGCCTCGCCGTCCAGCCAGTCCTCGAAAACGGTCACGCAGGTCCCCAGGTGGGTCACGTGATGGGCGTCGCTGCCCCCGGTCCCGAAGAGGCCGTGCCTCTCGGCCAGCCTCTCCGCCTCCCGGTTGCTGGCCTTCTTGCAGGCCCCGTTGCGCACCTCCAGGGCCACGATGCCCTCCAGCAGCTCCGACGGCAGCTCTCTTCTGAGGGGATGGCGCACCTCGGTGCCCCGGCAGGGATGCGCGGGGATGATGACCCCGCCCGCCTCCTCCACCTGCCGCTTGAGCTCCCTGAAGGGATAGAGGTAATACCTTATCTCCCCGCTCCAGCCGAACACCAGCATGTCCCCCAGCTCGGTATAGACCTCCATCCCCCGGAATATCTTGAAGTCGTAGGGGAGAGCCAGGCGGAACATCTCCTCCGCGCCCCTGTATGTCGAATGTTCGGTCACCGCCACCGCGTCCAGCCCCAGCTCCCGCGACCTCTCGATGAGCTGCAGGGGTTTGAGGTTGGAACAGCGGGATGCCAGGGCGGTGTGCACGTGAAGGTCCACTATCATCGTCATCTTCGTCGCTTCCTTCCGTCTCCGTGGTCAGCGCCTATGCTACCACAGTCCGCATCCGAGAAGCTCGGAGCGGTCGGGCGGCGACATCTCATCCGACGTAGGAAGCAGCGGGCGCCCGCGATCCCTCGAAGGCCGAGCCCCCGCACCGCGACCGCCGGCGTCCTAAATCCCCGGGGACCGAGGGTTGCTGTGGCAATCAGCCGCGGTGAGGTTATAAAATGTATGGGCATCGAAACGGCCGGGGCAGCCGCCGTGCCGCGGCGGTCGCAACGGCGCTTCAAGCAGGTGCGGGAGGTGATAGATGCCCTGAGACACGGCACGCGTCGCAACACTCGAAGGCTTGCAGCGAAGAGGGAGGTGAAGCAATTGTCCGACTGGAAGGACCAGGTAGAGGTGATGGTCCACCACGGCAAGATCAGCGTCCCCTACTCCTGGACCGTGGGCAGCACCCTGAGCAAGTGGTACGTGCTCATGCGGGACAAGGGCGAGATATGGGCCAACCGCTGCCCTTCCTGCGGGAAGGTCTATGTCCCGCCCAAGATAAAATGCAACGACTGCTACAAGGACATGAACGACTGGGTGAAACTGCCCGGCACCGGGATCCTGGAGTCCTACACGGTGGTGCATTACTCGGAGCCGGTCATCCAGCCCCAAGAGCCGCCCATCATCTACGGTCTGGTGAAGATGGACGGGGCTGACACCGCCATGGTCCATCTCATGGGCGAGGTGGAGCCGGAGCAGCTCATGGTGGGCATGCGCGTCGAGGCGGTCATGTCCGAGGAGCGCGAGGCCAACATCTTCGACATAAGATATTTCCGGCCGTCCGCGGGAGGTGAGGCCTGATGGAACGCGTGGCCATCATCGGAGCGGCGCAGACGAAATACGAGCGCAACAAGCCGGACACCTTCGCGGAGATGATCTACGAGGTGGTGAGCAAGGCCCTCGAGGACGCCGGCATCACCATCAAGGAAGTGGACAACGTGGTCTCCGTCTCCTCCGACTTCTGGGACGGGCGCACCATCTCCTCCATGGCCATCTCCGACGCTTCCGGCGCCTTCGGCAAGGACATCACCACGGTGGAGGGAGACGGCACCTTCGGGGCGCTTTACGGTATGATGCGCATCCTCTCCGGCTCCTTCGGATGCACGGTGGTCTGCGCCCATCACAAGGGGACGGAGAGCAACATGCGCGGGATCACCAACACCGCCTTCGACCCTCTGGTGGAGAGGCGCCTCGGTCTGGACTCCATAAACTCGGCCGCCCTGCAGGCCCGCCGCTACATGAGCAAGTGGGGCGTGTGGGAAGAGCAGTTCGCCCGGGTCTCGGTGAAGAACCACGGCAACGCCATGCGCAACCCCCTGGCCATGCTGCCCATGGAGATAACCGTGGACGATGTCATGGCCTCGCGCAAGCTGGCCGACCCGCTGAAGCTTTTGGACTGCTCGCCGGTCACCGACGGAGCCGCCGCCCTCATCCTGGCGGCGGAGCGCAACGCCAAGAAATGGACCACCAACAAGAAGCGGGTGTGGATGAAGGGCGTGGGGCACTGCTCCGACGCCTTCCGCCTGGGCGACCGCGACCTGGCCGACACCCGCGCCCTCAAGCAGGCGGCCAAGAAGGCCTACGCCATGGCCGGCATCAGCGACCCTCTCAAAGAGATAGACGTGGCCGAGATATGCGACGCATTCTCCTACATGGAGCTGATGTGGCTGGAGGGGTTGGGCTTCTGCGACGACGGCATGGGGGCCGAGTTCGTGGAGCGCGGCCACGCCGACTTCGACGGGGCATTGCCGGTGAACCCCTCGGGCGGGCGGCTCTCCGCCCATCCGGTGCAGGTGGCGGGGCTGGCGGCCATGGCCGAATGCGTCCTGCAGGTGCGCGGCGAGGCCGGGGAGCGTCAGGTGGACGGGGTGGAGACCGCCCTGGCCCACGGGATCAACGGCATGTGCGGGCAAGCCCACTGCGTCTGGATACTGGGGAAGTAGGAGGTGAGCGCAATGGGTAAAAGAGTCGGGATAATCGGGGTAGGCCAGACCCATCACGCCGCCAAGCGCCTGGACGCCTCCGGCGTGGAGCTCATCGCCGAGGCGGTGACCCGCGCCCTGGACGACGCGCAGCTCACCATCAAGGACATCGACGCCGTCGTCATCGGCAACATGGACCACTTCGAGAACATCAACTACGTGGACATGTGGGCCGCCGACGGGCTGGGCTCCTGCATGAAGCCGGTCTTCAAGGTCACCACCGGCGGGACCACCGGCACCACCGTGGGAGCCTGCGGCTACTACCACGCCGCCTCGGGGCTCTTCGATGTGGTCATGGCGGTGGGCTGGGAGAAGAACTCGGAGTCGGACACCCAAGCGGCCATCTCCACCTGCGCCAACCCCACCCTGGAGCGCGATTCCTTCGCCGGGGCCATCGGGCCGCTGGCCACCGAGTACTCCATGTACATGAAGGCCTACGGGGCCACCGAGGAGGACGCGGCGCGGGTGGCGGCGCGGGACCGCAACAACGCCTGCAACAACCCCTTCGCCCACATCCGGCAGCACGTCACCGTGGAGGAGGTGCTGGCCTCCCCCATGCTCTCCTACCCCATCAAGTTCCTGGACATGTGCCCCCGCTCCGACGGCGCCTGCGCGGTGATATTCGCCGTGGAGGAGAAGGCGAAGAGGCTGTGCCCCCGGCCGGCCTGGGTGCACTGCTCGGTGGTGCGCCACGATTACACCCACTTCGGCGACTTGGAGTGGACCTGGATGCCCACCTTGGAGCGGGCCACCGCCGAGGCCTACCGGCTGGCGGGCATCCACGATCCCCTCAAGGAGCTGGACGTCTGCGAGCTCTACCTTCCCGCCTCCACCTGCGGGGTCAAGTGGATGGACTCCTGCTGGTTCTGCGAGAAGGGCGGGGCTCCCGAGCTCATCCGCAAGGGCACCTTCGAGATGGACGGCGAGCTGCCCATCAACCCCTCGGGCGGGGTCATCTCCTGCAACCCCATCGGGGCCACCGCCCTCATCAGGGTGGGCGAGGCCGCCTGGCAGATAATGGGACGTGCCGGCGACCGTCAGGTGGAGGGGGCCAAGAAGGCCATGGCCACCGGCTTCGGCGGGTGCAGCTGGTCGGACGTGTTCATCCTGGGCGCGGATCTCCCGTAGAGGAGGAGGTGAGTAAGATGGGTATGTACACGGACAAGCGCAAGATCACCCACACCCACGACGGGTTCGAGCTGCTCACCCACGAGTCGGGGCACCTGGAGTACGACTTCTCCTGGCACCTGGGCAAGTACTGGAGCAGGTTCCTGGCGGAACTGCGGGACAACAAGCGCTTCATGGCCACCAAGTGCCCGGAGTGCGGCATGGTCTTCATACCTCCCAGGCAGGTATGCGGCCGCTGCTACAAGGTCATGGAGGAATGGGTGGAGGTCGGCCCCGAGGGCGAGCTCAAGGGGTTCACCGTGGTCCGCTTCCCTTATATAGACGCCAACCACGGCGGGCTCAAGCAGGTCCCCTTCACCTCCATCTGGGTCACCCTGGACGGCGCCGACACCCGCATGATCCATTTCTGCAACGAGCACGACGAGCACAAGCTGGAGGTGGGGATGCGCATGCGCCCGGTCTGGGCGGAGAACCGCACCGGCAGCATCCACGACGTGGAGTACTTCGAGGTGATAAGGTAAGGAGCCGGACAACAAGCCGGCTGCAGGTCTTAGGGGGCCCGGGATGCCGGGCCCCCTCTTCCCCGGAAAGAATGTATCTTACATAATGTAATAAAAAGCGGCAGGAGCCGTCGAGGCGAAGGAGGTTTCATGTCCGAGGTCCTTGTCTACGGCGCGGGGATGAGCGGCCTGGTGGCCGCCTATAACCTGGCGAAGGACGGCTATGAGGTCACCGTGCGCGAGCGCGAGAGGAGCTGGGGTGGCTCCCGCACCTTCAACCCCTCCACCCACACCACGCCGTTGGACCTCGCGGCCACGTCCGAATACATCGGAGTGGACATCTCCCCCGCCTTCGTGCCCGCCCGTTCCATCAACCTCTACATTGGAGAGTTCAAGCTGCCGGTGCCCACGCCCGGCGGCTATCACGTGGAGCGCAGCGACCGCCCCACTTCCCTGGACGCCCTCCTATACGCAAAATGCGTGGAGGCCGGGGTGCGTTTCGAGTTCGGGGAGGAGCTGAGGAAAGAGGACCTGGACTCCCTGCCACCCGGGACCGTCATCGCCTGCGGGCTCAACGAGGAGGCCTACCGCCACCTGGAGGTCCCCTGCATGGTCTGGCACGCCTGGCAGTCCCGCGGGCCCACCGACCGCGACGGCGACGCCTGGATCTGGATGGACGAATGCATCAGCGAATACGGCTACTGCTCCATGCTCAACGGCATCTACTTCAATCTGCTGCCCGACTACGGGCAGGAGGTAAGCCGACAGTCCCTTGAGCGCTACCGCGAGTTCATCGAGAGGCGAGAGGGCTTCTCCTGCGAGGAATGGGAGTACGTGAGGGGGGTGGTCCCCACCGCGTCCCCGGACAACCCGCAGCTCTTCCGGGATAAGTTCATCATGTGCGGCACCATATCCGGGGCCTTCGACCCCCTCCTGGGCTTCGGCATATCAGGGGCTCTGGTCTCGGGTAAGGTGGCGGCCACGGCCGTCAGCGACCGGGAGAGAGCCCTGGCCGAGTTCGAGCGCTTCACCCGCAACTTCGCTCGGGTATTCGCCTTCAAGCAGGAGGTCTGGCGCCCGGTCACCTCGGAGGTGAAGGCCCTGGAGAAGGTGCTCGCGGCCCTGGGGGCCAAGCGGGCCTTCTCCTTGATGATGGAAGGTATCAAGAGGAGCATCGGTAAGACCGCCATCCCCGGGTTCAGCCCCCTGTCCTGCAACTGAGGAGGTCGAGAGATGGACGAGCTCTACGCCCGACTGATGGAGCGCATGGACCGCTTCCCCCTGGGGGCGCCCCGCTCCCCCAACCTGCTGGAGCTGCTTAAGATCATTTTTCAGCCGGAGGAGGCGGAGCTGGCCCTGCGCATGCCGGACCTGCCTGTCGAGCTGGAGGCCTTCGCGCGGGAGCTGGGGCG
>JACVIY010000024.1 GCA_015711755.1 Candidatus Geothermincola secundus
GCCCTTGTAGATCTCGATGACCCCGGTGACCGCGATGGTCTTTCCGCGGTAAAAGGTCTCCGGCGCGGAGGGGAAATTGGATCGGTACTGCCCCCAGATTACCACCGTGAAGCGTCGGGGGTCGGGATAGTCCGTCCCCAGGTTGAGGAAGGTGGGCTTGCCTTTGGATGAAGAAGCGTATTTCGTGCCCGCCACCGGCCCGTGCACGGTTACTGTCTTCCCCGCATGGGAAGCGGCCTGGTCCCAGGGGATTCCGGGAGGTGCCTGAGGGGCGGGAGCCCAGAGGCCGGCCCCTTCCGCCTGCGCCTGCCGCTGCAGTTCCAGGAACTCATCGGCGTGAGCGACGTCGGGCGGGTAGGTGGCTGCTTGGGCAAATCCTCTGCGGACCAACTCGGCGTTGACGAAGACTTCGTCTGCGTACACGTAACGAAGGAGGCGACCGTATGGGTCGCGCTCGCTCACGTCCCGGACCAGCAGGACCTGCTTCCCTTCCACCAGGGAGGCATTGGCCTCTCTGGCTTCCCGGCCGAAAGGCTGGTCCAGCTCGGGGGTGTTGATGCCGATGTAGCGGACCGCCTCCTCGCTGCCGTCGGGGAGCAACACCCTGATGGTGTCGCCGTCGGTGACCTTCACCACCCGAGCGATCGTCCCCGGTCGGTCGGAGGCAGGGGGGCTCTCCGCAGTGGAATGAGGTGTTTGCGATTCCTCGGGGGCTGCGTCATCAGCCGCTGGCCCGAGCGGCTCGCCTTTCCCGCAGCCCGCTGCGGTCGCGCAGAGGATCACCAACAGCGAGACCGCGATGAGGGCGCTGAAGCGAGACATATAAGTTTAGCCCCTCATTTCACATAGTCGATATTGCGCCCGCCGGTTTCTTCGAAGCAACCCTCTTTCCCGCGGGGCACGCATTTGTTCGATCCGTTCTAAAAGACATCAGGCCGGCTCCACTCCGCGGATGCGGTCCAGGCGGTAGTTCTTGTTGACCCCGTCCGCATGACAATGGGCTTCAAGGTAGACGACCCCCTTTCGCGCCAGCACTCCCAGGGGCGTTATCAGGCGGGGAGCGGGGCCCTTGGTCCCCCCATCGTATATTATCCTCACCGGTTCACCCCTCTCCAGGGCCCGCCCCAGCAGGTCAAGGCCGAGGGGGAGTTCCGCGTCGGAGACGGCGAAGTCGCTGAACCTCATGGTGCGCCTGTCCCCCGCGAGAAAGCTCCAGGACATCTCCCTCCAGCCGCTCAAGGAAGTAAGGGTGGCTTCCACTACAGCCCGGGTGGCCCGGGCGTCGGGCAGGGAACGGTGCATCTCCGAGACATCCAGGCCCAGGAAGGCGGCCAGGGTGGCGAGGCTGTAATCAGGTTGCGGGGGCAGGAATGAGCGGGCCATGGAGATGCTGTCCAGCACGGGCTTGTCCGGAAGGCCCAGTCCCGCGCGTGCCGCTTCGATGGAGATGATCCCTACATCGAAGGAGGCATTATGGGCCACGAGAAGGCAGCCCTCGGAGAAGTTTAGGAACTCGGTGATGGCCTTGGAAGCGTCGGGAGCTCCGGCTACCGCATCGTCATCGATGCCGTGCACCAGCGTCGCTTCCTCCGGTATGGGCTGCCCCGGATCGACCAGGGTTGAGAACTCCTCGGCTTCGCCGCCCAAACGGAAGCGGACCGCCCCGATCTCCACCAGGCGGCTGAAAGCGGAAAGCCCTGTGGTCTCCACGTCGAAGGCGCAGAAGGTCGCATCGCCGAGGGTCGGCGAGCCCTCGCCGCTGTTCGATGAGGCCCCCTTGCGGGTGTCTCCGCCCTCCGGCTCTCCGAACAAGCTCTCCTGCTCTCCCATGGACATGATGATAACTCCCGCCGGCGACTTTTTGCCTTATCCGCCCTATAATAGAGAAATGGTCCATGACTCATCGAAGACCTCGTCGAAGAACACGGCGTGTCCAGAAAGGGGGTAAGGAGGATGGCAAGACGGAGCCCCTCTTCATTCCTGTTTCGATGGGCAAGGATCTCGCGCGATCTGGAGGTGCTGGCGAGCGGCAACCCAAAACGCATTGCCCGGCGGGCCAAGAACAAGTGGTTAGGGCGGCGATTGGGCAGGATATGGAAATGGCCCTGACCTCCAAAGAGCGCTGCGTTTTCCCGTTGAGGTCGGGAAATGCCGGTTCTTCGAAAGAGAAGCTGCGCTTATAGCCGAGTGGGGGAGGACATCTTCGCGAAAACCATGGTCTTTTTTTAGAGAATGCCCGCGGGGCGAGATCATCGCCGATCTCGTTTGAATGATCTTCGGACTGAGAAAACAAAGGCGGAGGGCCTGATGATCGAAGGGGGTGCGCAACCATGATCTGCCCAAATTGCGGTGCGGAGGTAAAGGCGGGAGGAAGGTTCTGCCCTGCATGCGAAAAGCCGATCGAGAACGCCTCGGTTGAGGGGCTGACGATGAGCGCGGAGAGGCCGGCGATAGAGGCAGGAATGTCGGGAGCACCTGCGGGCAAAAAGACGAGATCGGTCGTAATTGGAGTTATCGCGGGAGTGGCGCTGTTGGGAATGGCGGTCGGGTTGTATGCCTTTTTTGCCTCTCGAAAGACGATGACCGCGAAGATTCTCTCCCTGGAGCTGACCGGTGAAGACGGAGGCCGGGTGAACCTGTCCAGGGTACCGTTGGGAGAGGATCTCACCCTCACCATCACCGTGGTGGCGGGATACGGGAAAGAGGGCAGCGCCGAGCTGGCCTACAGGGTATTGGACGGCAAGGGTGAGGAGCAGTGGGATGGCCGTTTCAACGTTCCCTCCAAAGGTGGCGAGCAGAGGTTCACCGATGAGTTTCGTTTCAATTGGTCAGAGGGGGAAGATTTCACCATCGAGGCGGAGCTGCGGATCGTCCAGGGAGACAAGGAGAAGACCGCCGAGTACTCCCTGACCATCCACGTGCCGGAAGGCATGTCGGAGGAGATGGAGTTCCAGGAAGCGTATTCTCGGGTGGAGGAGAAGTTGGGGGAGGCCGATGACGCGGTGATAGAACTGAACAGAAACACCGATGCCCAGGTCGAAGACCTGCTTCAGGACCTGATCGAGGCCCATCAGGCTCTTAAGAAAGCGGAGACCCTGGACGACCTGGAGGTTGTATACAAGAAAGCGAAGTCCATCGTAGCCGAATGCAAACAACGCAAAGATCAATGGCTCGCTTCGGGAGGCGGTCAGCCCCAGCCCCAGCCCCAGCCCCAGCCCCAACCTCAGCCCCAGCCCGACCGTGCGGCCGAGATATCCGCCTGCAAGCAGGCCATGTTCGACTATGCCTGGGGACAGATGGTGAAAACGCCCATCTTAGCGGAGCCGCTGCGCATAGACGGTTTCTGGATGAACGACGCTTGCACTGAGGCGGGCGGGACCATGGTGGGCATGAAGACCGCCCACACCGACCCGGAGAACGCCGGCACCATCGTGGAGGTGCCCATCCTGGCCAGCAAGGAAGGCGGAGGCTGGAAGGTCTGGTTCAACATCATCTGAGCCCCGCTTCGCTTTTCATCAGGGGTGGGATCTTCGAGAAGGCGAGGTCGCGGGCGCGTTCGTTTTAGGAGGGAGGGGCTGATCATGGGTAAAGGCACCCGGGCCGCCGTCGCCGTGGCAACGGGCCTGGCGGGATGGGCGGTGTATAGCGAGGCCGTGACGAAAAGGGCGACTCCCCCTATATGGGTGGCCAGGGCTCATGCCGCCGCCCTGCTCAAGAGGTTCGGCCTGGGCCGTCTCTACGGCACCTGGACGGAGGAGCGGTTGGACCTGGGAGACCGCAGCCTGGCCTTATACCATTTTCGGGGAGAGCGGGGAGGGCCGGCGGTTGTTTTCGTGCCCGGGACCAGCGTATACGCCCTGCTCTATGCGGAGTTCATGCATGAGCTGAGCCGACGGGGCTTCAACGTGGTGGGCTTTGACCCCCGCGGACACGGCATGAGCAGCGGCAAGCGCGGAGTTTACACGCTGGGGCAGCTGGTGGAAGACGCCCTGGCGGTCATAGGCCATGCATCGGACACCTATGGGGGTCGAGTGGCGGTATCGGGATCCAGCCAGGGCGGGATCGTCGCTTTCTACTGCGCCGCGGCGGAACCGCGCCTGGGGGCGGCGGTCTGCCATAACCTCATCGCCCCGGATCAGCCGGGCAATGAGAGGATGACCCGACACCCCCGCCTGTTCCGCCCGTTCATGCCGCTGCTGCCGTCCCTGAAACCGCTTATGGAATCGCCCATAGGCGGATTGATGGTGCCCGTTTCCCTATACCTCGAACTCAGGGCGGAGGCCTGTCGCAAGGTTCCGGATGTGAAGCGCTTCCTCAAGGAAGACCCCTTCGCGGTCAACGCCGTGAGCCTGTCCGCGCTGCATTCCCTGCCCACTACCCCTATGGCAAGGAGGGTGGAAGAGATAGAGGTGCCGGTCATGGTGCTGCATTCGGGCCGGGACGACATCTTTCCCGAGGACTACGTGCGGGCCGTGTACGAGAGGCTTCGCTGCGAGAAGGAATTCTTGTACATACCCGATGCGCCGCACTTGCTCATGACCGATTATGTGGGCGAGATCGTCCCGCCTGTAGCGGAATGGCTGATGAAAGTGATGGAAAGCTGAGATCGGAGCGATGAGGGTCCGCTTCCTGAACTGCGGGATCATGTATCCGCGCCTCGCCGCCTGGCTGTCGCCCTATCAGGAGCGGTGCTGCTGCATATGTATGCTGGTGGAGGCCGATGGGCGATTGGTGCTGGTGGACGCGGGTTTCGGCACGGCGGACCTCGAAGAACCGGGCCGTCTCGGCTCAGGCGCGAACCTGCTCTTCAGCCCGCGCAAAGACCCCGAGCTCCCGGCGGTTCGCCAGCTGGAGCGCCTCGGCCTCGATCCGGGGAGGGTGACGGATATCATCTGCACTCACCTTGACCATGACCATGCCGGCGGACTTTCCGATTTTCCCCGGGCCCGGGTGCATGCGCTTGAGGAAGAGATCGATGCTGCGCTGCGGCCCGGGGGTGCCAAGGAGAGGCTCCGCTACCGCGAATGCCATTTCGCCCACGGGCCTGACTGGGTCACTTACGGAACGAAGCCGGAGGGGATATGGTTCGGACTCGGATGTTTCGGGGGATCGTCCGGATTGCCCCGGGGAATATTGCTGGTCCCGCTTCCCGGCCATACGCGTGGCCATTGCGGGGTGGCGGTGGATACCGGCAGCGGATGGTTCCTGCATTGCGGCGATGCGTATTATCTGAAGGAGGAACTGAGAGTTAGAGGTAAAGCCCCATTCGGCGTCAGGGCGTTCCGCCGCCTCGCTCACCTCGACCATTCCCGAGCTATGGATTCCCTCGCCAAGATAAGGGAGCTGCTGCGCGAACACGGGGACGAGGTTCGGGTTATCGCTTCTCACGATCAGTTCGAATACAGGAACCTGTTCGGTCGGCCCCTTGATTGATGCCTGAGGCCCGCAATGTGAGCTGGGGGATAGGCAGAGCGGCGGTGACCCGGGATTCTGTTCCAGATCAGAAAAACAGGCGAAGCGAACTCCGCCTCGCCTGCTCTCGCCTGGTGGTGAGAGGCGGATTCGAACCGCCGACACCTGGATTTTCAGTCCAGTGCTCTACCAGCTGAGCTATCTCACCGCCGGCATATCCGCTGCCCCTAACGGGCTTTCATACTGGCGGAACCGACGGGATTTGAACCCGCGATCTCCGGCTTGACAGGCCGGCGTGTTTACCAGGCTACACCACGGCTCCGCATATTCCCGGCCCCTCGGCCATCAACATTATAAAACCCCTTAACGGGTTTAACAATCGCTGGTGCCCCCAGCGGAATTTGAATCCGCGCCGCCGCCTTGAAAGGGCGGTGTCCTAGGCCGCTAGACGATGGGGGCCAGCTGCCTTGCGGCATGCCTTTATATTACAGAACCAGCATATCATAGCGGTATGAAAAGGGTCATGCAAGGCGCGGGGATAACCCTTCAACTTGGGGCCAGGCCCAAACCTTCAACTTTTTCGGCACGTCTCAATATTAACTCCTATCGATGTGCGCTTATCGGTGCGGTGCGGCTGCGACGGACATGAAACGAGGCCTGAACCCGATTTATAAGGCACGCTGCTAGAATAGCCAAAAGGCCTTGAAGGCATGCACAAGGAATTTGAGGGATAAAAAGATGGGCGAGAGGAGGCACTTCGTTGGACATAGGCGAGATCCGCAAGAGGGCAAAGAGCGGCGAGAAGGAAGCCGACGCTTTCTGCGAATGGCTTCGGACGAAAGGCCCCTCTCCGGGAAAACTGGACAGGCGGCTGCACGAGCTTCTGGAGGAAGCAATGGACGGCCTGGATTGCACCGCTTGCGCCGCCTGCTGCCGGGAGGCCTATGTCGTGGTGACCACCGAGGACATATGGCGCATGTCGGAAGCATTGGGCATGCGCCGTTCCGATTTTCGCCGCGCCTATATAGGTCGCAGCGAGGACGGCGATCAGTGCTTCAACCGTCAGCCCTGCCCTTTCCTCAAGCGCAACCGGCTTTGCCGCTATTACGATGCGCGCCCGGACTGCTGCCGCGATTTCCCCTATTCTCTGGCCATCGATTGCCGGGAGAAGCTGGACAACCTCAGCGCCAATTATCTGGTGTGCCCGGCGGTCACTCTGGCTCTGGACCGCCTGCGGGAAGAGCTTTCGCTTTGAGGACGATCTCAGGAGGCGACAATGTCATCGCCTAAGGCTTATACGCGGACTGATCGTCTGAGATCGCGGGGTGAGGCGGGCTAGAAAGGAGAGGGAGGATGAGATCGAGCGAGTTCGGGTGGATGGAGAAGGTGGATCACGTGGGAATCGCGGTGCGGGACCCGCAGGCGGCGGACCGCTTCCTCAGGGAAGCCCTCGGGGCGGTAAAGGTGATGGAGATGCCCTGGGACGGCTTTGCCTTCGCCACCTACGTTTTGGGTGGGGCTTCCATGTTGGAGTTGATATGGTCGAATGACTCCGATAACTTCGTGAGCCGCTTCCTTGACAGGCACGGTGAGGGCGTTCACCACATCACCATCAAGGTGAGGGACCTGCGCGAGGCGGTGGAACACCTCGGCTCTCTGGGAATTGAATGCTTCGCCGTCGACGACTCTAACCCCGCCTGGAAGGAGGCCTTCATCCACCCGCGCGATGCCCTGGGGGTGCTCATACAGCTGGCCGAATACCCGGAGAAGCAGTGGTTTCCTCAGGCGGATGAGATTGAGAGAGGTGTCTGAGCCGTGTCGCCGGGATCATCTGAGGATAGGACGAGAACAGAAAGCGGCGGAGCCCTTTCGCTTCGATAAGACCCAGCGTGACCTTATAAGGAAAAGAACCGTTGTAAACGCCTCATCCTTGCGGGGCCACTGAGCAGGTCAAGGTCGCCTCGTCGGGCCTTTCCCAGCTCACCTCGGCCTCAAGTCCCTCCACCATCTCGAAGACGCCGGCCATGCGTCCCGCCAGCAGGAGGTCGTTGTAGGGGTTCTCCACGGTGACCCGCAGCCAACCGTTGCCGTGTTGGAAGTCCACGGGGTTGCCCTGGCCCCACAGGGGCAGCATTTCCATTACCTGTCGGTAGACGGCATTCCGTTCCTCCCAAGAGTAGAAGCGGGGAGCGGTATCGGCTATTCCCAGCGAGCGAACATGGGCCTTGGTATAATCCTTCTCCGCCTCCATGACCAAGGGGTGAAGAAGCTCCTCGCCGATCTCCTCGGCCAACTCGCGGATGACCAGAGTGGGAACGTATCCGTCGAGGAAGGTCACCCGCACGCCCCTGCGGGAGTCGATGATTATCCCCTGATCCTCGTTCCAGCGAAGATAAGAGAGGGCGGCAGGAGTCCCGCATGCCCGACAGCGCTCCAGCTGCAGATTTCCCGGCTTGGCTGGAGGAAAGCCTATGTCTAAGCGCTCCGACACCTCCGGTCTGCTCTCCGCCGCCTCCAGCACCAGGATCTCGTGCCCGTCGACCTTGCGCCAGGAGTGCGTGAAGGGGCGCTTCTCCAGGCTTATGAAGGAACCGAGGATGATGGCCCCCAGCAGTTCTTTACTGAAGGGATTGGCCACCACCGCCTCGTATCGTTTGCCCGGCTCGTAGAGGACGGTGCGGGTGTAGCCCATGCCCGACCAGATGGGTATGCGGCTGTTCACCCAGGCCCCGATATGCTTGAAGGAACCCCTGCGGCCCTGTCGGAAGAGGGGCCGGGAGAGCTGGGTGTCCACCGCCCTTATCGAGGCATTGACCTGCGCCTCGAAGACGATATGGCGCAAAGACACGCCCATCTGCGCCTCAACCCGGGAGAAGAGCTCGTCGATGAAGTCCGACTCGATGATCACCGTGCGCATGTCGGGGAAGTTGCGCATCGTTATGGTTCCGTTATCGTTCCAGGAGAAGAGCTTGGCCATGATGTAGTGGAAGCCGCATTTTCTGCACTTTTCCATGGGCATGACCTTCACCCCCGCGTACCTCTTTCCCTGGCCCTCGTGAAAGCTCGTTCGTCAATCAATATATACTTCTCGAAACGGATGTCTAAACCTTTCCCGAGGCGCGTTAACATAGCGGGGGCCGTCGGGGTAATGGGGACGGCCCGGGCATTACCGTCATGATGGATCGGGATGCGTCGCGGCGCCTGCCCGGAGCGCGGTCATCTATTCACTGCCTATCGGCGGCTCTCGCGCTTCTCAAGAGGGAGACGCCGCGCGCCTCTTCAACCAGCATCCCTCCCTATGATGCCGCTCACCGCCACTCCGGAGCCGATGGTGGTGGGCACGCCCCCTCCGAAATGGGTCGAGGCGCCGGCCAGATATAGCCCCTCTATCAGCCGTGAGCGCAGGGAGGGGCGGAACATGGCGGTGGAGAAGAGGTCGTTATTGAGGCCGTAGACCGCCCCGCGGGGATGCAGAAGGGCCCTCTCGAAGTCCTTGGGAGAGCTCACCCTGGCGGTGATGATATGATCTCGCAGGTCGATGCGAAAGCGGCGCTCCACCGCGTCCAGCATGATGTCGAGATAGCGCTCCTTCATGGAGTCCCAGTCTCCCTCGGCGAGCTCATAGGGGGCCAGGGTGACTATGTTCAGCGCATGTTTCCCCTCGGGCGCCAGGGAGGGGTCGGCGTGGGTGGGCCAGCAGATTATCATCATGCCCCCGTCCGGCAACCTGCCCTTTTTAAAGTATTCGAAGTAGGCGTCGTTCATCTCCTTCATGGTCCCGTAGCAGATGGTGTGGTGGGCCTGCAGGTCGGGCGCCTCATCGAGGCCCAGCATTATCATGGGGCAGGGTATGGAGACCTCATAGCTCTCCACCGCCCGCCTCGCCCAACCCGGCAGGTTCTCCCGCCCCACCAAATCCAGGTAGAGCACCTTGGCGTTGACGTTGGAGAGGACCATGCGCGAGCGGATGGTCGTTCCGTCGGCTAGCTCCACCCCGACGGCCCGCCTGCCTTCGAGGAGCACCTTTTTCACGGTGGAGTCGAAGCGGATCTCCCCGCCGAATTCGCGGAAGGCGCGGGCGATGCCCTCGGGTATGGCGATCATGCCGCCGCGCGGGTAGAAGATGCCCTCGTGCTCCGAATATGCCAGGAATGCGGCGTAGCCCGGGCAGAGAGCGGGGGGGAGGCCGATGTAATACGACTGCATGCTCATGGAGGCGCGCACCTTGTCGTCCTTGAAGAAACCGCACAGAGTGGACTCGAAGCTCTGCACCAGATAGCGCAGGTATTTCAGGAACTTGGGGTTGCGCATCCCGATCTTCAAAGCGTCGAGCATGCTCGACATGGGGGTGCACATGACCGAGCCGAACACCTCGTTGATGGCCTCGGCGCCTACCCGAGAGAAGCGGTCCCAGGCCCGGGCGTCCTCGGGGGAGAGGCGGGCGATGACCTCCCTGGTGGCTTCGCGGTCCACCGGGTAGGTGAAGCGTTCGCCCGTCTCGGTCACGAATCCGTATATGGGGTCTATGGGCAGCAGTTCCACGTAGTCGGAGGTGCGCTTTCCCAGCCGCTCGAAGAGCTCGTCGATTATCCAGGCCATCTCCACGATGCTGGCGCCGATGTCGAAGGTGAAGCCCTCATGCTCGAAAGAGGAACAGCAGCCGCCGACCCTCTCGGTGTGTTCGCAAACCAAGACCTTATAACCGTCTTTGGCCAGCAGCGCCGCCGCGGAGAGCCCTCCCAGCCCCGCTCCTATCACCACCACGTCATAATCGTTCATCCGTTCCTCCTTTCGACGGCGGACGGACGCCTTGCGTCAGCCCATGTCCCTGGCGATGTAATCCCCCGCGACCACTCCCGAGGCCACGCTGGTGGGCACCCCTCCGCCGAAATGGGTGGAGGCGCCTGCCAGATACAATCCCTTGACCACGCGGCTGCGGTTGTTCATGCGGAACATGGCCAGGGTGGTCAGGTCGGACAGCAGCCCGTAGATGGCCCCCTGCGGGCTGAGCAGGCGCCTTTCGAAATCGAGGGGCGTGGCCACGTCCAGAAAGTCCAGGTGATCCTGGGCATCGGGGAGGACGAAGCGCTTGAGATCCTCCAGGGCCTCTTCCTTCATGCGCTCCTTGGCCTGTTGCCAGTTCTCTCCCAGCGGAGCGTAAGGTGGCGGGGTGTTGCGTATCCAGTTGAGCGCGTGCTTGCCCTCGGGGGCCAGGGCCGGGTCGGCCTCGGTGGGCCAGCAGAGCAGGCTCATCTCGGTGCGGGGGATGACGCCGCATTTGTAATAGTCATACCAAACCGAGTTCATAACCTTCAGCGGTTCCCGCAGACCCGGACGGGCGATCAGGGTGTGGTGGGCGTCGAGCTCGGGGCGCTTGTTCAGGCCCACGTAGACCATGTTGCAGGGCATGGAGAGCTCGTAGCTCATCACCGCGCGGCGAGCCCATCCCGGGAGCCGCTCCGCCCCCACCAGCTTGAGATAGGTCACCTTGCCGTTGAGGTTGGAGACCACCGCGCGCGAGGTGATGGTGGTCCCGTCGGCCAGCTCCACGCCCGCTGCGCGTCCTCCCTCGACGAGCAAGCGCTCCACCCGGCATCCGGTGCGTATCTCCAGGCCCCGCTCTTTTCCCGCTCGGGCGATTCCCTCGGGGATGGAGATCATCCCGCCGCGGGGATAGTAGATGCCCAGGTGCTCGGAGAGGGCGATCATGCCGAAGATTCCCGAACCGATGTAAGGGGGCGCGCCCGCGTAGTAGGACTGGAAGGAAACCGAGGTCAGCAGGTCGTTGTTGGTGAAGCGGCGGGACATCACCATCTCGTGATTGGACAGGAAGAAAGGGAGGATGCGGTATAGCTTCGGGTATCTGGCGGCCAGCCTCAGGGCTTCGGAGAATGTGTTCATGGGCGAGGTCATCATGGCGTCCAGGGAATAGTCGATGAGCCACATGCCCAGGTCGGCGAAGCGCCTCCAGGCCTCGTAATCCTCGGGAGCGACGCGCTTGACGACCTCAAGGGTCTCCTGCAGGTCCTGTGGTATTGAGAAGCGGTCGCCCTGGGGAGTCACGAAGGAATAGATGGGATCGCAGGGGATCAGCTCTATGTAATCGGAGAGACGCAGGCCCAACCTCTCGAAGAACACCTCCAGGGGGCGGATGACCTCGACGATGGATGCCCCCACGTCGAAGCGGTATCCGTTGACCTCGAAGGTGGAGCAGCATCCTCCGATGATGTCGGCCTGCTCCAGCACCAGCGTGCGCAGTCCCCCGGCCGCGCACATGGAACCGGCGGTCACTCCGCCCAGACCAGCCCCCACCACGATGACGTCAAAATCAGCCATGATCTACCTCCCTGTCCGGCGACCCTGATATCATATCGGATAGTTACTTTGAATTGCAAGTATAATGATACTAACTGGTAAGCATATCCGCAAGCCCTCAGACATGGGGGGTCAGACCTCGCTTCATTTCCGGGGGCATCCTCGCTTGTGCATACCCTAGTCCATGCGAAAAAAAATTGAAGGTTTGGGCCTGGCCCCAAATTGAAGGTTGGATAGAATCAGATGGCAGGTCCCATCTGTTATTATGGAGGGGGAATGTTTGGGCGGCGGTCTATGCTGCTGGAGGCATAGGTGCGGAGGTTCAGAGCGGGGACTCGAGATTCGGGGCTTGGCCTATTCCATCCTTCCTATCGTTTACTCATCGCTCTTCTGCTCCCGCTGGTTGCTGCCGTCAACCTGGTCGGATGCGGGGGAAAGAGCTCTTCTGACGAGCAGGGAGCCGGACGGGCGGCGGTCAGGCTGCTCAACTGGAAGGATTTCACCGATCTCGACCTGCTGAGGGAGTTCGAGGAGGAAACCGGCATAGAGGTGGAGCTCATAGAGTACGAGACCTCGCAGGAGATGATCTCCAGAGTGCAGTCGCGGCCGGATTTATGCGACCTGATGGTGGTGGATGCGAACCTCATCCCTCTGCTGCGGGAGTTGCGCGTAATCGAGCCGCTTGCGTTAGAGGAACTGCCGGGTCTCGATGATATAAAGCCCGGGATCAGGCGTTTCCCCTTGAGCGATTTTCAGGGGGTGCTGGGCGTCCCTTATCTTTGGGGAACCACCGGTCTTGCGGTCAACAAGAACCTCTTCAAGGCCGAGGGCGTGAGCTGGAACGATCTCTGGAGAAAGGATCTCGCCGGAAAGGTCGCCCTCCTGGATGACACCAGGGAGGCGATGATGGCCATCCTGATGAGCTGCGGGTTCTCCGCCAATACCCGGAACCCCGCCGAGCTGCGCGCGGCCGAAGAGAAGGCCGTACGCCTGAAGGAGAACGGGGTGCGGCTGGGAGAGACCTTCGAGAACATACGCGGGGTGATGGAAGGGGAATTGTCGCTGGCGGAGGCGTACGGAGGGGACGTGGCCGTGCTAGCGGGGGAGCGCGAGGATATCGCCTACGTGCTGCCGCGCGAGGGTTACAACGTCTGGCTGGACTGCTTCGTGCTGAACAGCGAGAGCTTGGGACGGCGGGAAGCCTACGCTTTGATGCGCTTTTTCCTGCGCCCGGAGGTAAGCGCTCGTTCGGCCATGGCGTTCCATTACGGGACGCCTTTCAAAAGGGCGGATGCCATCGTGCGCGAGAGCGATGGTTTTCGGCCATCCCTGTTTCCTGAGGATGGGCAGCTGCAAGAAGGCGAGCCCTTCGTCGAACTGGGGATGACCAATCGGGAATACGAGAGGATCTTCCAACTTTTGCAATGAGTGAATATAGCGGGGGCAGGATTCGATCTGGAATTGGGGGAACGCAACAGGATCTTCCAACTTCAGCAATAAGGGGAAGAGGTCGCGGACGATGAAGAGGGACCTCGGATTCAGGGTGAGCATTCAGCTGAAAGTGATCGCCTTCCTGCTGACGGTGGCGGCGGTTTCGGTCATCAGCGTCGCTTTCGCCTCCATCCGCCAGGCCTCGGCCAAGCTGAAAGAGAACGCGTTCCTGCATTTCGAGGAAATGGCGGTGGAGCAGGCGCTGCTGGTGCAAAGGGGGTTGGCGAGAGGGCTGGACGGAACCGTCGTCCTGGCCGCAGCTTTGCGGGGGACGACCCCGGACGCGGACATGGAAAAAATAAGGCGGGAGCTGTCCGAGAGGAAGTCCATGCTGGAGATCTACGAGGATATATCTCTGATAGACCCTCGCGGACGCGTGCTGACCTCCACCGATTACAATTACCGCGGGGAGTGGCGCAACCGCGAGGTGTTTCAGCGCGCCCTCAACGGCGAGGCCGCCGCGTCCGAGGCCTACATGATAAACGACCCTCTAAAGGCGGTAATGACTTTCGCCGCGCCGGTAAAGGGGCAGGGCGGGGAAGTGGTGGCCGTGCTCGCGGCCCAATACAACCTGGACAACATCTGGAGGGTTACCGACAGCCTGCGGCTGGAGAGGAGCGGTCATGTGCTGGTGGTGGACGATTATGGGCGCTATATCGCGCATCCCGACAAAGAGATGATCATGCGCAGATCGGCCCCCGGGCTCTGGGAGCGCATGAGGGCAGGAGGGAAGCCCCTCGAGTACAGAGACGAGCGGGGCAGGATGCGGCTGGCCAACTTCGTGCCTCTTGCCGGGACGGTGAGCTTCCGGGAGGTCCCGGAAGAGGGGAGGGCATACGATCTTCCCGCCTGGAAAGTGGGCATTACCCAGGAGGAGGCTGAGGTCATGCGCATGGTCGGCGATTTCCGCCGGCAGGCGTTCGTCTTTTCTTTAGTGGCCTTCGGGGTGGTCGCGTTGGCGGGTGCCTGGCTTGCCGGGACCCTGGTAAGGCCGATCAAGAACCTCACCCGTGGGGCGGAAGCCATCGGAGCGGGCGATCTCGATCACAGGGTCGAGGTGAGATCGAGTGATGAGATCGGCAGGTTGGCCGCAACCTTCAACGAGATGGCCGCCGCGATATCCCGGGACATCGCGGAGAGGCAGCGGACGGCGGAAGCCCTCGCCCAGAGCGAGGCGCTTTACCGGCTTTTGGTGGACATATCCCCTGACGCCATCTTCCTGGCCGACCTGGACGCCAACGTGATGATGGCCAGTCAGCAGGGGATATCGCTCTTCGGGTTTCGCTCCCAGGAAGAGATCATCGGAGCCAACTTCTTCGACTACGTGGCGGAGGAAGATCTTGATAGGGCCAGAAGGGATTACCGGGAGAGGCCGCGGGATAGAGGGATCATGCGCAACGTGGAATACCGCATGAAGCGGCGCGATGGGAGCGTTTTCCCCGCCGAACTGAGCGCGTCCCTTTTGCGCGACCATGAGGGAAGGCCGCGCGGCTTCATCGCGGTGGTGAGGGACATAACCCGCCGCAAGAAGGCGGAGGAGGAATTGAGGGCTTCGGAAGAGAGGTACCGCGCCGTGTTCGAGTCAACGGGCACGGCCATGTGCATACTTGGAGAGAACGGCGTCATAGAGAGGGCCAATCAGGAACTCGCTGCCCTGAGCGGAAGGCCGCTGGAGCAACTGGAGGGCAAGGCGCGGCTGACCGACCTTCTCGCGGGGGAGGACAAGGAGGCGTTTGAGAAGCAACGGAGAGAGACCATCAGGGGCCCGGCGCGGGTGGCGGCGCGTTTCCCTCTGATGTTGAGAGGAGATGACGCGGGCGCGGTCCACCTTCTGGTTAACATGGTGCGCATCCCGGGCACGCGCAACCTGGTGGTATCCTTGGTCGATGTCACCAGGGAGCGCGAGTACGAAAGGGCGCTGGAAGAGAGGGCGCAGCAGCTGCGCGATTTCCTCTCCATCGCCTCTCACGAGCTGCGCCACCCCATAACCCTGGTCAAGGGATACGTAGAGCTGTTGGCGGAGGAATTGGGCGATGGGGGCAGCCCCAGGCAGCGGACCAACTTGAAAAGGGCGCAGGCGGCGGCGGAGCGTCTGAACCTGCTGGGAGAGGAGCTCACCGACGCGTCCCGCATCGAGCAGGGGCGTTACGTGCTCAAGCGCCACCGTATGAGGCTTGAGGAGGTCATCGAGCAGGCCTTGGAGGAGATGAAGGGCAGGGAGATCGAGAATCCGCTCTACTTCCGGCGCCTGAATGAATGCAGACCCATAGAGGCCGACCGGGAAAAGATGCACCGCCTGCTGGTGATCCTCTTGGAGAACGCGGTCAAGTTCTCCCCTCCCGGCGGGCCGGTGGAGGTCGAATTGGAAGAGAGTGATTTCGAGCAGGTTGTTTCGGTGATGGACCGAGGGAAGGGAGTGCCGGATGAGGAGCGGCTGAGGATTTTCGACCGCTTTTATCAGATCGAGGACGTGCGGCACCATTCCATCGGGCTGGGTTTGGGGCTGTACATAGCGACGGAGATAGTGGAGGCGCACGGCGGCAGGATATGGTGCGACGGGAGGGAGGGTGGCGGCTCCGCCTTCCGTTTCAGCGTGCCCCTTTGAGGTTTAAAGACATGAATTTCCTTGAATAATATTTAAATTATGTGGTTTTTCTCACGGATTCTGAGGCATGGCATCATGGAGAGGGAAGAAACCCTGGTAGCGCAAGAGAAGCAGAAGGGCTTTTAACGCCTTTTTTCGGCAAGAGTTTCTGGTGAATGAGGAGGGGGCGATGAGAGGGGAGAACCGCAGGTTCATGGAAGTGGTGCTGGGCGCGTTCATCGTGGTGGTCGTCTGCATACTGGCATCGGCCACCGTGTTTTCTCTCCGTTCGGTGAACCGCAGTCTTGATTCTTCCCGCGAGCTGCTGCTGAACGGGGTGAAGGAAAGGATGGAAGAGCAGCTCGAGGAGACAGAGCGGATGCTCAAGGACCCTTTCCTGGCCGATTACTTCCGGCGGGGCAGCGGGGGTGACGAGCGCAACACCTGGATCATGCTTTTCAACATGCTGCTCATCAACCTGGAGGACCCCTACTATCTGGCCCTCGAGAAAGGCGGCGTTGTTGTGGATTCCAAGCTCATCGAGGAGGCGGGAAAGCCCCTCCCTCCCGATGCCCGAGAGGAAGGCGCCTTTTTCCTTAAGGAATTCCGCTCCAAGAGCGGCACGCTGGTCTACGCTTCACGCGAACTTTCCAACGGAATAAAGGTGGTGGCGGTCAAGGATGTGAGCGGAGAGGTGAAGGGGCTGGAGGCCAGCTTCGAGAGCCAGAGGAGCGAGCTCCGCCGCAACGCCCTGATATTGCTGGCGGTTTTCCTGTGCCTCTCGCTGCTGCTGGTCGTTCTGGTGGTGATGCCCGCGAACAACCGCTTTATATCCAGCCCCGTGCGTACGCTGAACGAGAAGGCCCTGCGGATGATGGAAGGCGAGACGGGACTGGACATCGAGGTGAACGAGAAGAGCGATTACTACGCCCTCCAGGCCTTGCTGGACAGCATGCGGCGGCTGCTGGAGCGGGAGGCGAAAAGGGACGAGTCCGAAGAAGAGAAAGAGGGCTGAAGAGAAAGGAGCCGATCAGCCGCGAAACGCGGATGGGTTGGATTGCCTCAAACGACGAACTGTTTTCCCGACCTCACGAAATAGATGACCCTCTCCCTCACCGGCTCGCCGGTGCAGGCCTCGAAGATGAGCGAGTAGAGCTGAAGCTGCGGGGCGTAGCGCTTGGCTGCCCCTTCCAGCCGGGAAGCGGGGAGGTCATCCGTCTTGAAGTCGGCCAGGACCCAGCCGCCGCTCTCCCGGAAGGCGAGATCGATGACTCCCCGCAGGAGAAGAGGCATGCCCTGCCGCTTGCCCGGGAACCCCTCGTCCTCAGGGGGAGCGTAACAGAAGGGGACTTCCACCAGGCGCGATCCAGCCGCGAGCGAGCGCGACCACAGTTCGGACCTCGTCACGCTCACCGCCATATCGACCGCTTCCGGGGCGAGGTCGGGATCGAGGTCGTTCTCCGCAAGAGAGGAGGCGGCCAGCTCCTCCAGCCCCTCGGTCACGCCTTTCCCCATGTTCTCCAGCAGGAGGTGGATGACGGTGCCCCACTCGGTGCCGTGTCCGCCTTCGCCTCGCCCTTCCGAAAGGATCTCTTCGGCGGTCGCTTGCTCACTGATGCCGCCGCTGTCAGCGCTGAGATGGGAAAGGGCATGATCCTTGGCAGCCCGGACCTCATGTGTGGGGATGGCGGCCTCGGCGGACTTGCGGTCGATCTCCAGCAGAACCTCACCGGCCTTTTCGGCGTCCGTCGCGGTTTCGCTCGACGGGGGGGGAGGGATGTCCCCGGGGTCCTCCAGGGCCGATTCGTCGGGGATGAAGGCAGAGAAGGGGTCCCAGAAGTTTCTATCATTATATTTAGAGCGCAGGGTGACGATGAGGGCGGAGCCGGCTCGGGTGGCGGCCACATAACGGAGGCGGAGCCTCTCCGCCCGCTCGAACTCGCTCTCTCTCGCCGATACTTCATCCCAGTCGGGTGGGATCGCCAGGAGGGTCGGGTTTTTCCTCTCCTTCTCATCGCCCCAGACGGAGAGATAGCCGCGGATGCGCTCCCCGCCGCGGTCGACGGCGAGGGCGGGCTCGTGTTCGCCGCCCTTGTAGGGGTCGGCGAGGAATACCACCGGCGATTCCAGGCCCTTGGCCCTATGCAGGGTCATCAGGCGCACCTCTCCCCCGGAGGGGGGCCGGGCGGCGATGCCGTCGATGCTCTCCTCTTCATTCTTCAGGATGCCCTCCAGATATTCCAGCAGGCGCGCGTGGGACCAGGTCTCATCCTGCATGCCGCGGATGAGCTCCAGCGCCTTGAGCAGGCTCCCTGCCTGTTGGGAACCGCCTCGGCGGGAAGCAGCTAAAGGCAGGAGGCCCAGCGACTCGACCGTCCGCTCCAGGGCCGCCACCGGAGGCAGTACGGACAGCCGCCTCTCGCATTCGCGCAAGTGGCGGAAGGCGTCACCGATGGCCCGCGCCGCTTCTTCGGAGATGCCCTCAGGGAGCTCGGCGTGATAATGAAAACGACCCCCCGCTCGTTTGAACTCGAAAAGATCCGCATCGCTCACCCCGAAGAGCTCGCTGCGCAGTACCGCGACCAGGGCGGTAGGGTCGTCGGGCCGGACCACCGCGCGGAGGAAGAGGGTCAGCAGCCCCAGCTCCTCCAACTTGTTGAGGGCGTCGCCTCCGCTGACCTGATGGGGGATGCCCTGGAGCTGCAGTTTTTGCGCGTAGAGGCCCAGGTGATGATGGGCGCGGGTGAGGATCATGAAATCGCCCGGACCGACCTGGGGGGGGATTCCCGCGTCGATCTCCGCGGGGCTGCGGGATACGGTCATCTTTTCATCGACGGCTTTGCGGATGAAACGGGCTATGAGGCCCGCTTCCCAGTCGATGACCTCATCCTCTCTTTTCAGATCGTCGCCTATGCGGATGCACCGCACCCCGGCCAGCGCGCCTTCCGCCTCTTCCTCCCGGCCCGGCCGCAGCTCGACATACGCGGGGGAGGCCTCCGTTTCGTAGCGCGGAAAGCGGAGGAAGGAGATATCGTCGCCACTTCCCTCTCCCGCGGGGGAGAAGACCTCGTTGGTCCAGTCGATGAGGCGGGGGACCGCGCGGAAGTTAGCGGAGAGGCGGACCAGCAGGCCGCGATCCCTATCTCTATTTTCCACCAGCAGCCCCTTGGCCCGGCTGTAGGTGACGATGTCGGCGCGGCGGAACCTGTAGATGGACTGCTTGGGGTCGCCCACCACGAAAAGAGACCCCGGGCGGGGGCGGCAGCGGCGCCAGTCCTTTTCCTCGGGATCGGAGGCGGCCAGCAGGAAGAGCACCTCCGCCTGTATGGGGTCGGTGTCTTGGAACTCGTCCACGAGGATGTGGGTGAAGCGTTCCTGGAAATAACGGCGGATGTGCGGATGGTCGCGAAGGAGGGACGCCGCTCTCATCAGCAGGTCCTGGAAATTGAGGCAGCCCGCCTCCTCTCGCAGGCGGTCGTATTGATCCCGAGCGGCGAAGAGTACCTCCATCACGGTATGGTAGCGGTGCACGCGCCAGGCCTGCAGCATGGGTTTGACGTGTTCCTCTCGGAATCTTTTCCAGCGCTCGGCTTCGTCCTTGGCTTCGTCCTGGGTGAACTTGCCCTCGCTTTTCCACGCCTTCTGGGTTTGCTTGGGGCTCTTATCGAAGTTGCTCAGCATCTCCATGAGCTGATCGGTCCTGGAGAGGTCGTATCCTCTGGCGATGAGGGGAAGGCGGCGGTAAAGGGGCATCAGCTCGCATGTTCCCGTATCCGAGGGGAGTCTCGGCTTGAGCGACTCCATATGGTCCAGATAATTCCTCAGTTCCGCGATGACGGGAGCGGTGTCGGGCATGGGCGTCTCTTTCTCCGAACCCGGCCACTCCTGGACGTCGGGGTAGTCGCAAAAACTGATGAAGGCACTCCTCAGATCGGAAAGACGCAGCCCCAACCGCTGAAGCCGGGAAAGGAGCCCGCTCTCGTCCCGGGCGATGGTGCGGGCGGCGAAATCCTCCCAGGCGCGCTCCCGGAGCCGCTTGTCCTCGGCTTCGTCCAGTTCCTTAAAGCCCAGCTCCACCCGCGCTTCCACCGGGCGCTCCCGCAGCAGGCGCCCGCAGAACGAGTGGATGGTGCCGATGAAGCAGTGCTCCAGTTCGTCCAGGGACCGCCGCAGGCGTTCCCGCTCCTCGCCCTCGCTGTCTCTATAGGCCCTCTCCAGCTCCACTCGAAAACGGGAACGAAGCTCCGCCGCCGCCTTGCGGGTGAAGGTGACCGCCGCCATTTTTTTCACGCTGTGGCAGGTGCCGGTGCGCAGCAGGGCGACCATGCGACCGACCATGCAGGTGGTCTTGCCGGTGCCGGCGGCCGCCTCGACCAGCATGTTGACATCGAGGCGTTCGAGTATCATCCGACGCTGCTGAGCGTCGGGCAGGCAGTCGGGACCCTTGACCATCTCATTCCACCTCCCTGAGCTCGCGGAAGGGCGCCATCGCCTTGTTGGCTTTGTTCTTGAGTTTGCCGACGGCGAGGGCCGCCGCGGCATCCGGGTCGCCGTGGATATACGCGTAGTCGCTGTATTTCACGTCTTCCGGATCGTTGCTGAGCGGAAAACAACCCAGCTCTATCATCGAGCAGAGCAGGCCGAGTTTTTCCCGGCCCGACCGCAGCCGCTCCGCGCTCCATCTGTAGATGTTCTTCTGCGCTGTTTCCGAGACGAGGAGGAATCCCGCGCCGGCGACCGCTCCCTTGTCCTTGATGGAGCGCAGGCGCTCCTCCAGCATCACCGCGTAGAGGAAGGGCTGCATTATGCGGCCCTGATTGAACGGATCGGCCCCGACTTTCCTAAAGCCCTTGTCGCCTCCTGTCTTGTAATCCCAAACGAACATGGACAAGGGGTTCTCCCGCAGCCGGTCGACGCGGTCCATGCGGCCCCTCAAACGGATCGACCTTCCCTTTCCGAGGGCGATGCTGACGGGCTCGGGGGCGTCAAGGGCGGTCGGTTCGGAAGAGGACGGCAGTCCTAAGGAGACCTCCCAAAAGGCCGGGCGGCTCTCAGGCGACAGCTCCCTCTGCAATTCGAGAAAGAGCAGGCCGCTTCTGTGCAGTTCCCTTCTGGCGCTCTCAAAAGCCTCGGGGTTGAGGGGCGGGACGGCTTTCTCCCACAAGCGTACGCCCTTGTCGATCACCTTCTTCATCAACGCCCTCTGGGACCTGAGGTCGGGTTCCCCTTCCGATCTCGCCGATTCTTCCAAGAAATCGCGGAAGGCCTCGTGCAGGAGCAGCCCCCGTTCCATGGGGTCCAGCCAACGGAACGGGTCGGGCTGGTATTCGTCGGGGGGCTCAAGGCCCAGGATATAGCGGAAGAAGAAGTCCATGGGGCAGCGGGCAAGCGTTTCCAGGCTGCGGTGGGAGAGGATGATCCCGTCAGGTTGGAAGAGGTTCGCCGCCGCTCCGGCCTCGGGGACATATCCGTCATAAACGGTGAAGCGATCGCTGTTGCGTTCCTGCAGGGCGCGCAGTCCCCTGCCCAAGTGAGGATAGAAGGCCGGCAGCTCCCACTCGAACCCTGCCGCGTAGGGTTCCTCGCAGGCCCGCCAGGTCCACCATTCGCCGGGGCGCAGGCATCGGGAGGAGGAGGCGGGGGCGAAGGAGGCGGGCGGGCCCAGATGAGCGTCGAGCTGGACCACGGTTGCCTCGCGGTCTCCCGAGATGATGCGCCATGAGTCGAGGACGGCGGTGCTGGGGAACATCTCCCGATCTTCCTGAAGGTCGTAGCAGCTGTAGCTCATGGCCACCCGGCCTCGCAGTCGGGCGAAGAGCTCGGCCAGCTCCATGCCCGCCTTTGTCAGCCTTCCCGCCGCCGTGGGAAGCTCGGAGGAAAGGGAGGAGCGCTCGCGGTCCAGCAGGAGCGGGTCCTGGATCCCCGAGCCGGGATGGCGAGAGTCGTCCAGTCCCAGGATGAAAGTGTAGGGCCGGCCGGAGTGGCCTCCCGCCAGGTAATGCTGGACGAAGACGCAACCCGGTCGGGGCCCCATCCCCATGACCCGCAGGGATAGGACCATTTCCTCCAATAGGGAGAGCGCATCCAGACCCGGGGGGATGTCGCCGTCGTTAAGGGAGGAGAGATATTCCTCGATGGCCTTGGAAAGGCGCTGCGCCGCGTATTCGTCGAATGCGTCGGTGCGCCGAGCCCACACGCTCAGGAAATCCCGGGCGGCTTCAAGGAGGCCTTTCCCCCTGTCCTTTTCGGGTATCGACGCAAGGAGACTGAACACGGCGGCGCGCAGTTTCTCCAGCGTTTTCATCCGCTCATCGAGGGAGGCCAGGCGGCGCTCCAGGACCTCAGGGTCCTCGCCCTCCGCTTCCTCGCTCAAGAGGCGGATGCTCTCTTTCAATTCCATAACGGCTCTGTCGAATGCGGGGATGTAGCGTTCCCTGCCCCATCCTATGGTCAGGGGGCGCAGCATGGCGGCCAGGCGCGAGAAGCTGTGCTCGCCCTCCAATCCCTCGAGCCTCAGCAGGCCGTCGTTCACCAAGTCGACCAGGGCCCCCTGGGGGAAGTCTTCGCGTATCCAGGAGATCAGTCCGGCCAGGGCGCGGGCGGGGCGGGAATAGGAGACGGGGATGCCTTCGGCGAAGGTCAGCGGCACGGGATCGCCCTCCTCCTTTATAAGCGACTGGGCCGTCTCATAGATGAGGGGGATGTAGGTCCGAGGGTCGGTGTACAAAAGCTCCAGCCGGTCGAAGGGTATGCCCTCCTCCAGGCAGAGACGAAGCGCTTCCCGCACCTCGTTGATCTCGCCTATCGTGCGGAATATCCTCACGCTCCCGTCTTTGGGAGGCGGGGGAGCCGCGGTGGGGTCGGGGAGGAAGGAGAGCAGGCGGGCATCGGCCGGCCGGCCGCTTCCCCCATCGGATATATGGCCGGGACGGTCGACCTCCAGAAGCCTGCGGCTTTCCTCGGGAAAGGCCTCCCAGAGGGATCGCTCCGATGGCGACCATCCCTCGAACAGGTCGGCGGGAGCCAGCATCAGCAATCCTCGGGGAAGTACCGGAGGTTCTTCTCGGAGGCGCCGGGCGGCCAGGGAGAGCAGGCCCGCCTTGTCCAGGGACGATGACTCCTCCAGGGATCTCTCGTACAGTTCAAGCATCAGGGAGAGTTCCTCGCTCTTCCGCTCGGTCTCCAGGCGAGCCGCGGCGATGTCGGTGGGGGTGACCCCGGAAAGACGGAGGTCCCGCAGAGTGGCGAGTAAGGCCCTGATGTAGCCGGCGGTGGGCCTCAACCCGCCGAGGTAACCCGCTTCACCCGCCTGCTCCCTGAACAGGGAAAGGACTCTCGCCGCCAACAGCTCCTCCGCGGCCCCCCTCAAAAGCTTCAGCCCCTCACGGCGCATCAGCGGTGCCGCCAGCTCCAAGGCCAGCTGGGTAAGCGTCTTGACCCTGGCGTTGAAGACGGGCTGGCCGCTCACGGCCGCCGCGTCCAGCCATTGATGCCCGATGCGCAGGTTGGGCGCCAGCACCCACTTCTCCTCGATAGGATGGAGTCGGCATATGTCGGCGAGTTCCGCGGCCAGGCGGTTGGGCTCCACGCGCGGCGGGTTCTTCGACGGGCGCTCCATCGTCATCACTCCCTTCCGAGATTTCGGCGCATGAGCTGAAACCGGGTATTTAAACATAACTTACGCCAGTGACAAAAAATGGCAACCATCCGCCCCGAACCGCGTAAGCGCCCTCGAAAAGCCGTTAATGCCGGTTGCCCGTCAGGGAGTCGGTAAGGATATATGAGCCCGCGCGGGGCGGCTGTGGCATAATCCTGCCATGAGGGCAGGGAAGATAAATGAAGGGCTTCCGCTGCTGGCGCTGGTCTCGGCCCTCCTCTTCACGGACAGTCTGGGCTACGGGCTGTTGGTGCCGCTCCTTCCGCGGTACTCGCAGGAACTGGGGGTCTCCGACCTGGGCCTGGGATTCCTCTTCGCCGCCTACGCCATCGCGGGGTTGCTGGGCGCTGTCCCCCTGGGATGGCTGTCCGACCGGCTGGGGCGAAAGCCCTTCATCCTCTTCGGCATGTTCGCCATGTCCGGCGCCTTCGTCTTCTACGCCCTGGCGCGCGGTTACCCCATGCTGTTGGCGGCGCGCTTTCTTGACGGGCTGACCGCCGCGGCCACCTGGTGCGCGGGGCTGGCCCTTCTCGGGGACGCTTTCCCCGGTGAGGTGATGGGGGAGAAGACGGGTTTCGCCATGGGCGCCTCGGCCGCCGGCGCCATAGCCGGCCCCCTGGCGGGCGGCTTGCTGTACGCCCTCGCGGGCTACCGGGCGCCGTTCCTGGCGGTTGCAGCGGTTTGCGCCGCGGTGGGGTCTTTTGCCGTCTTTCTCGGCGAGGAGGGGGAGGCGCGGACGGCGGGCAGGGGCCTGGTCCGCACCGCCCTGCCCATGCTGGGGAACCGCCGCATCATGCTGGCCTGCTTCATAACCATGCTGACGACTTTCGGCTTCGGCATGCTCGAGCCCACCCTGCCCCTTCATCTTCAACGACGTTTCTCCCTCGGCCCCTTGTCCATCGGGATGTTCTTCGGGGGACTTACCGCTGCTTACGCCCTGGCCAGCCCGCCGATAGGGCGGCTCTCGGACAGGATCGGCCGCCGAGCCCCCATCCTGTGGGGGCTTGCGGGAACAGCCCTGCTGGTGCCCGCCCTGGCGGTGGTTCCCTCGGCGTTTCTGGCTGCGGCGGCTTTGACTGCCCTGGGCGCGACCGCGGCCCTCTTCGGGACGACGGCTCTGCCTCTGATAACCGACTCGCTGCCGCGCAAGCCGGGAAGGGAGAGCGGCTACGGCACCGCCTACGGCATCTTCAACATCTTCTGGAGCGTCGGGTATGCGCTGGGACCTTTGGCGGGAGGGGCCGTTTACCAGGCGGCGGGCCTGCTGCACGCCTACCTGCTCTTCAGCGTGTTGCTGGCGGTGCTCATGGTGGCGGTGGCCATCTACCTGAGAAAGAGGGAGTGAACTGCCGGCATCATGCCGGGGCCCGGCCTCCCCCCGCCGCTCTGATCCGTGGCTGGTTCCGCTGATATATAATGCGGGACGTGAGGGAGCAGAATAACCACGTGCCCGACGGGAAAGCGCTGGCGGCCGCTGCCGCCCTGTCGTCACCCCTTCTCCTCACCGCCCTGGTGGGCTTCCGCCTTTTCTCCATGCACGGGAGCATGGGACTGTACGGAGCGAGCCCCGGGGTGAGGGCGGCATGGCGGGGCATCGTTCTCCTCGCGCTGCTGCTGCCCCTGGCCTCCCTGCTCATGCTGCACCGCGTGTACGCGGGGAGGGTGGCAGGGGAGAGGCGGAGGTCGGTCCTCGTGGTGGCCGCCTGGGTGCTCACCGCGGGGGCGGTACTCCTCCCCACCTCGGTCTACGGGGAGATAACCTCATGGGGTGAGAGGCGGAGCGGCGACAAGCCCCCGTTGCTCCTGATTACGGAGAGCGTCGGCGTCAACGGCATCCCCGACCTGGCCCTGACCTTCTGGACGGAGGAGGAGAGCAGCAACCGCGTGGAATGGTCGAGGTTGGGTTGCCCCTACAGGACGGAGGAGGAAGAGGAGCCATCGCGCTCCCACGTTTTCCTTCTCCGCGACTTGGAGCCGAGAGGGGAATACTATTACCGGCTCAACGGCGGTGACCCCGTCTTCTTCCGCGCCCCCCCTGCGGGCGGCGTCGGGGGCCTGCGCTTCGCCCTGGCCTCTGACGCTCACTTCGGCCTGAGGGGAGCGGACCGCGAGGCCGTACGGGACGTTCTGCGCTCCGTCGTGGGAGGTGAGGGGAGGGCCGACATGCTCTTCCTGGCCGGGGACCTGGTGGACCTAGGATACGAGGACTCTCACTGGCAGGAGGCACTCGACGCCCTGGGAGAGGAAGCGGCCTGCCTGCCCCTGGCGGTGCTCCCGGGCAACCACGACACCATGCTGGGAGGCGTCCGCCTTTTCGTCGAGTACCTTCTGCCCTGGAAAGCTTGCGGCAAGGGGACGCCGGAGCTGTGGTGGCGCGTGGATGTGGGCGACATACATCTCTTTCTCATGGACCTGGAATGGGGAGCGGACGTCCTCCCTGATGAACAACGGGACTGGCTGGAGGCGGAGCTGGCGGCCGTACCTCCCGACGACTGGACCGTGGTCATCAGCCACGCCTGCTTCTTCGCGTCGGGGAGCCGCTTCCGCGGTGTGGACAGGTACGACGACGAGGGGATGATAGATACATTCGCCCCTGTCTTCAGGCGGTGGGGAGTGGATCTGGTGGTGTCGGGCCACAACCACCACCTGGAGCTGCTGGAGGACGGAGGCGTCACCTACGCTGTGGTGGGGGCAATGGGCGGCAAGGCCGCCTATCCCCTCGACCGCACATCCCCGGCCAGCATCTGGCGGGAAGCGGAGGCCCGCGGCTATCTCTTGGTGGAGGCGCGGGGCGATGCCCTTCGCCTGGAGTTCAGGGAGAGCGGAGGAGGGATCCTCGGCGCCTTCATGCTGGAGCGGGGCAAGGGCCCTCAACCGCTCGAGGCGTCGGCCCTCTCCCCTTGAGTTTTGCGTCCTGCGTTGTTTTAAGGGACGCCGGGGCGGGGTATCTTCCGCGCGAGAGTCATCGCCGGCAGGTCGGCGCTTTCGGGCGGAGGGGCCTAACGCCCTCTGCAGGGGATCCGAGGCGTCGCCCTGAAAGCGTGAGGGTCGTGCGGAAGGGGGATGAGATGGGCGGACGTGCGGTGATCATCGGTTCGGGAGTGGGCGGAGCCGCTGCGGCTGTTCTGCTGGCGGATGCCGGCATGGAGGTGACCCTCCTTGAGGGCCAGCCCTTTGCGGGGGGCCGCTGCGCTTCCCTGGAGCGGGACGGGTTCCGCTACGATTTCGGCGTGCACATGTTCAGCCGGGGGCCGCGGGGGCCGCTGGGAGAGGTGTCCCGACGCGTGCGTTCCGGCCTGAGGTGGGTCCTCAAGGACTTCCCCTGTAGGGTTATGGGCAGGGCCGATTTCGTCTTCCCCCTGGATATCAGGCCGCTGGCGAGGCAGGCCCGGCTGGCCCGCGACCTGGGGGTGAAGACGCGCGAGTTGCCGGGCGCATTCCTTCTCATAAGGGGCCTGCTGATGGGAAGGTGGGTGGGCACGCATGACCGACTTACCCTGCGCGAGCTGGCCGCGCGCTTCACCGACGACGAGATGGTGCATCTTTTTCTTGACTGCCTGTGCCAACTATACTTCGCCCTCTCTTCCGAGGATGCCTCGGCGGGCGAGTTCGCCTGGTGCTTCAGCCGGATGTTCAACGATGCTTCCTTCGGCTATCCGCTGGGGGGCGGGGGAGCCGTCGTCTCCTCCTGGCTGGATGCGCTCACCCGCTTGGGGGGCACGGTGAGGTTGGGGGAGAAGGTGCGCTCCATCAGGGTGGAGGGCGGCAGGGTGCGCTCGGTGGATACCGATGCGGGGGAGTACCCGGCGGACCTGGTGGTCTCCAATGCGGGCCTGGCCGCCACGGTGGGGCTTGCGGGCGGGGAGCACTTCCCCGAAGAATATGAGGAGGCAACGCGGGGCAGAGCCGTCTCCAACGCCTACGTCACCGTTAAGTACGCCCTCTCGCGGAAGGTCATCGAGGAACCGGTGGTCTTTTACATGCCGGAGACAACCGGGGGGAGGGTCTTCGATTACATCGCCGAGAGGCGCCCGCCCGAGGACCCCTACATCTTCATGCCCGTCCCCTCCAACTGGGACCCCGCGCTGGCGCCGGAGGGATGCCAGCTGGTCATCGCGGGCACCGCCGCCCCTTCCGACGCCTCCGATGAGCTGTGCGAGGCCATCCTCGACCG
>JACVIY010000025.1 GCA_015711755.1 Candidatus Geothermincola secundus
CGCCTACTTGATCACCTTGATGACCCGGCCGGCCCCCACGGTGCGGCCGCCCTCGCGGATGGCGAAGCGCAGGCCCTCCTCCATGGCGATGGGCACCAGCAGCTCCACTTCCATCTCGGTGTTGTCGCCGGGCATGACCATCTCCACGCCCTCCGGCAGCTTCACCGTGCCGGTGACGTCGGTGGTGCGGAAGTAGAACTGGGGGCGGTAGCCGGTGAAGAAGGGGGTGTGGCGGCCTCCCTCCTCCTTGGAGAGGACGTAGACCTGGGCGCGGAACTGGGTGTGGGGGGTGATGGAACCGGGCTTGACGATGACCTGCCCCCTCTCCACCTCCTTGCGGCCTATCCCCCGCAGCAGCAGGCCCACGTTGTCGCCGGCCTCCCCCTGGTCCAGGATCTTGCGGAACATCTCCACCCCGGTGACCACGGTCTTGCGGGTGGGGTGGATGCCCACTATCTCCACCTCATCCCCGGTGCGCACCACCCCGCGCTCGATGCGGCCGGTGGCCACGGTGCCGCGCCCGGTGATGGAGAAGACGTCCTCCACCGACAGCAGGAAGGGCTTGTCCACGTCGCGCACGGGGGTGGGGATGTAGGAGTCCACCGCGTCCATCAGCTCCATGATGGGGCCGCAGGCCTCGCACTCCCGCTTGCCGCAGCCGCAGTTCATGGCCTTGAGCGCCGAGCCCGCGACCACGGGGATCTCGTCCCCGGGGAACTCGTACTCGCTCAAGAGCTCGCGCACCTCCACCTCCACCAGCTCCAGCAGCTCGGGGTCGTCCACCATGTCCACCTTGTTGAGGAAGACCACCATGGCCGGGACCTCCACCTGGCGGGCCAGGAGGATGTGCTCGCGGGTCTGGGGCATGGGGCCGTCGGCGGCCGAGACCACCAGGATGGCCCCGTCCATCTGGGCGGCGCCGGTGATCATGTTCTTGATGTAGTCGGCGTGGCCGGGGCAGTCCACGTGGGCGTAGTGGCGGTTCTGGGTCTGGTACTCCACGTGGGCGATGGCGATGGTGATGCCCCGCTCCTTCTCCTCGGGGGCGTTATCGATGGAGTCGAAGGACCGCACCTCCACGTCCAGGCCCTGATTGGCCAGGCACATGGTGATGGCCGAGGTCAGCGTGGTCTTGCCGTGGTCCACGTGGCCGATGGTGCCCACGTTGACATGGGGCTTGGTCCTCTCGAACTTTTTCTTGGCCATTTTGACCCTCCCCTGAAAACCGTCGGCCCCCCAGAGGGCCGCCCGGCAGCCCCGATGAGCCGCCGGTTCGCATCATCGCATCGTATTCACTGGTAGCGGTGAGAGGACTCGAACCTCTGACCCCACGGGTATGAACCGTGTGCTCTGACCAGCTGAGCTACACCGCCTTAATCTCAATAGATGGAGCCCGCTAACGGACTTGAACCGTCGACCTCATCCTTACCAAGGATGTGCTCTACCATCTGAGCTAAGCGGGCTCGCGGCGCCGTCGGCGCCGTGTATCCCATATGTTACAACAAGCCCCCGTTGAAGGCAAGAAAACAGGGTGTTCGGGGCATACGCAATCACCGGGGTATCCGCTGGAGAATCCTCGGTGCCGCGACCATGAAAGCCCTGACGGGCCTGCCGTCAGGCCCTCTCCAGGATAACCGCCCCGCCCTGACCGCCGCCTCCGCACATGGTGGCCAACCCGTACCGCCCGCCCTTCTCCTGGAGGATGCGGGCCAGGGTGCCGGTTATGCGGGGGCCGGATGCGGCCAGGGGGTGCCCGATGGCTATGGCGCCGCCCTTCACGTTGACCCGTTCGGGGTCCACCCCCATCTCCCGGATGAGGTACAGGGCGACCACGGCGAAGGCCTCGTTGACTTCCCAGAAATCGATGTCCTCCACATCGAGACCCGCCTTGGCGAGAGCCATGCGCGAAGCGGGGACGGGGCCCGCCCCCATGATGCTGGGGTCCACCCCCGCCCAGCCCAGGGAGACCACGCGGGCCAGCGGCTTCAATCCCAGGGAGGCGGCTTTATCCCCGCTCATCAGCAGCAGCACCGCGGCTCCCGCGTTCAGGGGCGACGAGTTGCCCGCGGTTATCACCCCCTCCGGGTTGAAAGCCGGTCTCAGCTCGGCCAATGCTTCCAGGGTGGTGTCCGGCCTTATGGAGAGGTCGCGGTCCACCGTCTGCGGGTTTCCCTGCTCGTCGGTCACTTTCATGGGCAGTATCTCCCCGGCAAGGTAACCTTCCGCCTGAGCCGCGGCCGCCTTTTGATGACTGCCCATGGCCCAGCGGTCCAGGTCTTCGCGGGTGAGGTCGGTCATCTTGAACAGTTTCTCCGCGGTCAGCCCCATGGAAAGCGAGGTCTGCATGTCATAGCGCGACTCCTGGAAGAGCAGGGGGTTTACTTTGAGGAGATCGGGGTTTACCGCGGGATCCATTGGGACGTGGGTCATGTGCTCCATGCCGCAGGCCAGCACCACATCCGAGTAGCCCAGCATGATCTCCATGGCTCCCTGATGCAGGGCGGACATGCCGGATATGCACTGGCGGTCCAGTCCCTGCGAGGGGACTTCCGCCGGCAGCCCCGCCAGCAGGCCCACCGTCTTCCCGCCGAAGAGCCAGTTCTCGCCCATCTGCATGGCGCAGCCAACCAGAAGGTCCCCTATCTCCTCCGCTTTCAGGCCGTTGCGCCTCACCAGCTCGGCCACCACCCGGGCCAGGGCCTCATCCATGCGCAGCCGGTTGAAAGCGTCCTTCTCCGGCTGGCGTGGCCTGGACCGGGAAAAGGGAGTGCGCAGAAAATCGACGATGACCGCATCCGCCATGTCCCACCTCCTCGCGTCCGTTCCCGACGTCAGGACTCGGGTGACTCACTTTCCATCAAGCCCTCCCTCACCAGGCGCTCTCGCAGTTCCCGCTTGAGCACCTTCATGGTCATGTTCAGGGGAAGGTCATCCACTATGAACACCCGCCTGGGGGCTTTATAGGCGGCGATATGCTCGCGGCACCACAGGAGCAGTTCCTCCTCGGTGGCCTTCTCGCCCGCCTTGAGCTGGACGAAGGCCACCGGCACTTCCTTCTTCTCCGGATGGGGCGCCCCCACCAGAGCGCACTCGTGCACCTGGGGATGCTCCAGGATCTTCTCCTCCACTTCCCGGCTGAAGATCGAATAGCCGCCGCACTTGATGACGTCCTTCTCCCGGTCCATGAAGTAGATGTAGCCCAGCCAATCCCGCCGGCCTATGTCCCCCGTGCGCATCCAGCCGTTCACGAAGATGCGTCGGTTGGCCTCGTCGTTGTTCCAGTATCCCTGCATGACGCTGGGGCCCTTTACGGCTATCTCCCCCACCTGCCCCCGGCGCAGCTTGCGTCCTTCCTCATCGATGATGCGGACGCGTATCCCCGGTATGGGGATGCCGATGGAGCCGGCCCTGCGGATGAAGGGCAGGTTGACGGAGATGAGCGATGCGGTCTCCACCATCCCGTAGCCCTCGATGAACCTGCCGGAGATGGATTCTATCTCCTTTATCTGCTCCACGGGCATGGCATCGGAGCCGCTTATCCAGAGCCGCATGGAAGAGAGGTCGTAATCCTTCATGCCGCAGGCCAGCATGAAGTTGTACATGGCAGGAACGCCGATGAACAGGGTGGCCCTCTGCTCCTCCATCCTCCGCAGGGTCTTCACCGGGTCGAAGAAGCGCATGAGGTAGCCGGTGGCCCCGCTGATGACCCCGCCCATGAGCTGGGTGACGAAGCCGAAGATATGGGCCATCGGCAGCACCGCCACGCAGACGTCGCGGGGTCCGATGCGCAGTAGGCGCACCGCCCGGCGGATGGGGACGATTAGGCTGCGGGCTGAGAGCATGGCCCCTTTGGGCTTACCGGTGGTACCGGAGGTATAGAAGATTCCGGCGGTGTCGTCGGGACCGATATCCGCCGCCTCCCTCCGGTCGGCACATCCCTCGGTGAGGTCGTCTATGGAGATGAGCCCGGGGAGCACCTTCTCGCGGGGGCCCGTCTGAATCCAGTGCTCGATGTGGGGAAGCCTGGAACGGTCACGGATGTTCGCCTCGAAGAGCTCCCTCTCCGTAACCAGCACCTTCGCCTGACAATCCCCGATTGCAAAGGAGAGCTCGTCCGCCTTGAGCATGTAGTTGAAGGGCACGGTGACCGCCCCCAGCTTGGCGGCGGCCGCGCAGAAGAAGGCGAACTCGGGCACGTTGGTGAGCACCAGGGCCACCCGGTCCCCCTTACGTATCCCCAGTTTGTCATGCAGGGCATTGGCCAGGGTGTCCACCACTCTCACCCCCTGCCGGAAGGTGATGGCGTCACCCTCGAACATGCGGTACTGCAGGGGCCTCTCGAAGCGCACGAAGACCCGGTCCCCGTGGCTCTCGGCGGCCCGCTGCATCATGTTGGCCAGATCCAGGCGGCCGCGCATCTGGCGCCGTCCCCGCTCAGGCCATCAGGTTGGACAGGGACATGGCGAAGGGCATGTCTCCCTCTATCTTCAGCTTGCCCTGCATGAAGGCCATGGGGCCCGCCAGCTGGCCGGTGGAGATCTTTCCCCAGTCCTCCACCGAGGCCTTGAAGGTGCATGCGGGCGATTCCGCCCCGTTGAAGCAGACGGATATCTCCACGGTCTCGCCGCCCGCGTCCAAGCTCAGGTTCATGGTGCCCTTGGTGTTCTGGAGGTTGTTATAGGAGCGGCGGTTGGCCATGGTCCCCATGTCGGTGAACATGTCCATGGCCCCCGAGAGCTTGCCGGTCACCGCCCGGCGCCATACGTCCTCACTCAGGGTCACTTTGATCATCGGTTCATCCACCGCACCCTCCACCACCTCCAGGCTCTTCGCATCGGTGACCTTGAGGCTGTAGACCTGGCCGTCCACATCGAAAAGGACGGTGAAAAGGGTGCCCTCCATGTCGGGGACGGCCTTGCCCGCCAGCTGTTCCTCGAACATCTTGGGCACATACTGCTCGAAGTACTCCTTCACGGTGACGTCGTCCTTGACCTCCACGCCATACCTCCTTTTCGCTCTTCGCCCTCGGATCGGGGCTTGGATTAATGTACTGACATGTCAGTAAAATAACATCATGTTACCCATCAGTCAACCTTTATTATCTGACGGATCGCCGAGTCCGCGGCTGCCGCAGCCGGGATGCGGCCGTCCCCTCATAATCTGGCAGAGCTCTATCCTTATGCAGCGTGCCGCCCGGAAGGAAGGATGGAAAATAATCTCGGATGAATGTGCACGTCAGGCCGATGGTGAAGGTGAGGGCTGATGGCGCCCGAGCAGGGGTTTGAAAGAAAGCGGCTGCCGGCGGATAAACGGATCCGCTCCATTCTGGAAGCGGCCGCGGAGGTCTTCGCCGAGAAGGGATACCGACAATCCTCCGTGAGCGACATGGTGCAGCGGGCGGGCATCGCCCGCGGAACCTTCTACCTTTATTTCGATTCAAAGCGCGAGGTCTTCCTGAAGCTCATCCAGTCCTACTTCGAGGACATCGCCGCTCTGCTCTGGAAAAACCGCTTGGTCTTGGAGGATGTCCTGCGCTCAAGCGGTGATCCCCTGATTGCTTAGAGGCGCAAACAAAAAGTTAGTCTTAATGGAGTAATAAAAAGGTGATCCCCTGATTGCTTGGAGGCGCAACATCTCCTCCATCCTCGATTATCACAAGCGCAACCCCCACTTAGCTTCCATAGTCTATCGGGAGGCCTTGGGCAGGGACGAGGATTTCTCTGAGCGGGTAGAGGAGCTGAGCCGACTTGCCCGCCGCATCTATCTGGAGGAATTCAAGATGCTCAGGGACCGCGGGCTCATCCGGCCATGCCATCTCGAGCTGGTCACCTCCATGGTTGCGGGAGGGGTCGTTTACGTGATAATGGAATGCCTTATCCGGGAGCAAGAGGCCGATATCGATGCCCTGACGGACGAGATCCTCGCATACCACGCCCGAGCCCTGGCGCCGCAGCCCCGGAACTGAAGCGTCGCGCCGTTCAAAGCCCGGCATCTTGAAGTCCCGGAACCGCCGTTCAGATGGAGCCGGGAGGGGTCTCCCCCGAGACCGTTCCGCCCCTCTTGAGGAGCAACATGGCCGCCTCTTTTCTCTGATAGAGCGCCGCGACGTCCAGCGGCGTCCTTCCGTCATCGTCCCTGATCCGCGAGTCCGCGCCGCGGTCCAAGAGCAGGCCCATCAGATAGGTATCGTTGAGGAAGGCGGCCAGATGCAGGGGGGTCCAACCGTGCCCATCCCTCGCGTTGACATCCGCGCCAGACCGTATGAGGAACTCCAGGGCGGAGGCGTGATCGTTCTCCACCACCAGATGCACGGCAGTCATCCCCTTCTCATCCCGCGCGTCGATGTCCGCGCCCCGGTCCAGCAACTGCTTCATCTCTCCCGTGTTCCCCTCTATGGCGGCATGGAGGAAGCGGCGGTCCCGTTCCTCCGCGGTCTCTTTCTCGCCGCAGGAAAGAAAGCACAAGCAAGAAGCCGCCAGCAGCGCCGCGGACAAGACCGCTCGACATCCGACGCTCCCGAGCGTTCCGATCGCCTTGGTCCGTGGATCTTTCCCCGTTGCGGTTTTATTCGCATTATTGCGCCTCATGGCTTCAGCCGCGAGCCCGACCGCAGGATCAGTCCTGCCATCCGTATTTGAAATCCATGTACAACCCGTACCACCACGGCACCTCTATGCCGGTGCCGATGTCCACTCCGTACCAGCCGCCCGCCCCCCTGCGCATCAGCACCAGCGGCTGCTCCATTTCCGCGTTCGTGCTCATGGCGATGCCGGCCGCTTCCTTACCCCGGATGACCAGGTCGGTCACCTGAAAAGTAAGGCCGGGGACGGCGTTGGCATAGACGTAATCGAGCATGGCCGACTCCAGAACGAGGTATTCACCCTGATACCACCAGGGATAGTCCAGATCGTTCCCCGCTTCCTCGACCCTCCATCCGCCGGGATGCTCCGCGGCGATTATGTTTATCGAGGAGCCTTGCCCGTAGAGGTCTATGGCCGCCCCCCAGGCCTCACCGCCGCTCACCACCAGCTCGATCAGCTTATAGCCTTTCCCCGGGGCCTCTCCGCTGTCGAGATAGCCGAGCATGGCCGCCTCCGCATCCGCGGCGCCGACAGCACCCCCGCTCTTTCGATCGCCTTCCCGGTCCTCTCTTTCCCGTTCCGCCAGTGAGGCGAGCTTCTCCGGGTCGTATCCATTGTCCCTGAGCCATCCGCCGCTCAGGTACCACTTGCCGTCAACCTTAACCATCTCCATCTCTTGCACATCGCTGTCCTCGGCTCGCTCCGTGACTTTTTCACCGCTCTCGTCCGTATAGGTCATGGTGCCTTCGAGGACCAGAAGGGTGGCGCGGTCGCCTTTTATCTCCACCTCGGTGCTCTTGACATTGATGTTCAGATCATCGGGTATCTCCGTGAAGATGTAGTCCTCGATTACCTTCCGCCAGTCCCGGCCGACGGTTTTCCCGAGCTCATCTCGGAAATCGGGTTCCATCACCTCCGCCAGCAGTCCCGCGTCTTTCCGTTCCAGCGCCCGAGCGTAATCCCTCATGACCCGCTCCACCTCGCCCACCTCACTCTTCGACCCTCTTAGCAAGAGGATCAGGGTCACCGCCAGTCCCGCCGCGAGGAGCAGCCCCACCCCTGCCAGCACCCAGAGGAGGGCCGATCTTCCGGAAGCGGCCGGCTGAGGAGGCGGGAAGGAGGGGGCCTGCCGCGACGGATACATAGGCTTATCCGCCGCCTCCGCCGCCGAGCCGCCACTGACCGCAACGCTTTCCACCCGCGTTCCGCAACTCCCGCAGAAAGCGTCGCCTTCCCTTAGCGCCTTGCCGCAAACGGTACAGAACATCCCCAGCTCCTCTCATCCCTCGGGACCTCGGGGCCGCCCCGTACCGCCTCAGGATTTTTGGTCAGCAAGATGCTTCCTTACGGCGGGCAAGGGCTCGGATCGCCGCTCCGAGCAACCGCTTTAACCCGCGAGATCCTTTCCAAACGGATCTCTTTTCTCATGATATAACCTTCGGCGAAATGGGGCCACCCGAACATGCGGATCTCGATGTCTGATATTATCATTTCCCGCGAAGAAGAACAGCGCGGGCCTATGCACGGGAGGCGCACCGATGGAGGTCGTGTAGTGCGATACGTGGTGATCGGAAACGGCTGTGCCGGGATCGAGGCGATAAAGGCCATTCGCCGGCGCGACCCCGAAGGACGCATCATCCTGATGGACCCCGATCCCAACCCCTGCTATTACCGTCCCATGCTCCCCGATTATGCGTGCGGATTGAAAACCAGGGAGGAGCTGTGGGTGGTGGATAAGGGTTTCTACGCCGAAGCCCTGGTCGACTTCATGGCGGGAAGGCGCGCTTTAGAGGTGCGGCCGGACGAGGCCGCGGTGATCGCGGAGGGTGGAGTGAGGGTGGTCTTCGACCGCCTCCTCCTAGCCTGCGGCTCGCGCCCGCGTCTACTTGATTGCCCCGGGGCGGATTTGGACGGCGTGGTCTACCTGCGCACCCTGGAGCAAGCGGATCACACCAGAAAGATCGCAGCGGAGTCAAAGCGGGCGGTGGCCCTGGGCGGCGGGCTGCTGGGAGTGGAGCTGGCCCGCCTCTTCAACGAGCTGGGGCTCGAGACCGACTATCTCATCCGCGAGGACCGCTTCTGGCCTCAGATGCTGGATGAGGCGAGCTCGGCCATCGTGGAGAAGCGGCTGGCGGAGAAGGGCATAAGGATCCGCAAGAAGGAAGGCATAGCCGGACTGAGTGGGCGGGGAAGAGTCCGGGAAGCTCACACCACCTCGGGAGAGGTCATCGAGGCGGACCTGATCGGTGTGGCCATAGGGGTCGTTCCCAACAGCGAGCTCCTGGAAGATAGCGGCATCCTCACCGGACCCGGTGTGATCGTCGACGGGCATATGCGCAGCAGCGCCGAAGGGGTCTTCGCGGCCGGGGACATCGCCCAGGCATATGATCCCGTCCACGGAGAGCACCGCATCAACACCAGCTGGATGGGCGCCCGAAAGGAAGGGCGGGTGGCCGGGACCAACATGGCCGGCGGGGATGAGGAGCTCCCCGGGGCCATCGCCTTCAACATCATAAACATCTACGGTCTGCCGGTGGCCTGCCTGGGCCAAAACCTCGCTGAGGGCGAGGGATATGAGCACCTGGTCAGAGAACATCCGCAAGGCGAAGCATACCGCAAATACGTTCTGCGAGAGGGCCGGCTGGTGGGGGCCATCCTCATCGGCGATATCACCGACGCCCGCATCTTGGAGGAACTCATCACCGCCGCCGCTGACCTCGGCGGAATCAAGGAGCGGCTTCTTGAGGAGAGCTTCGACCTGCGCGCAGCGGCCGGGGAGCTTCTGGGGCGTTCGGGTAAAGGGGCGGTTGCGGAGTAGGGCCAATGCGCCGGTTGCCGAGTCGGGGACTCTATGGTATACCTTATTCTGATCTTGCCCCGGACGCCGGCAGGAGATAAGAGAAGGCATTAGAGGAGGCATTAGAGGAGGAGGAAGAGGTACATGGGAGAGAAGAGCGACAAGCGTCCTGTTTTCGATGCCGACGAGTGCACTGGTTGCGGCCTCTGTGTTGACGAATGCCCCAACAACGCCATCGAGCTGGGCGACGACGACATCGCCTTCCTGGCCAAGCCGGATGATTGCGACGGCTGCGGCACCTGCGCCGAGGAGTGTCCCTCCGAGGCCATCTCCATGCAGTAGCCGCAAGGCCGCGCGTGGGTCAAAGGGGAGCTGATGCTCTCCTTTTTTGCTATCATAGACTCGTTATCGTCTTGAGCCCTTACGGGCTCCGAGGGCTGTCTTATTCTGCGAAGATGGCCGGGCCATGCCGGCCCTGCGGCGTGGACGCGAGGAAAGGAGCGGAGATGCCCGACAGCAAGGACGATCTCAAATTGAACATCCTCTGGAAGGTCCCCATGTTCAGCTTCCTGGAGAAAGAGGCCCTGGACCGCTTGTACTCGTTGACCGAGCCGCGTTCCTTCGACAAGGGCGAATATGTCTTCATGGAATGCGACCCCCCCCGAGAGCTGTTCATCGTCAACAGCGGCGAGGTGAAGCTCCTGAAGCAGACCGAGGGCGGCCAGGAGATGATCGTGGAGCTGGCCTATCCCGGTGATATCTTCGGGGAGGAAGCCGTCTTCGACGGCAAACCCTATCCCCTCACCGCTCAGTGCCTTGAGGACTGTGAACTGCTGGCCATCTCCCGGAGCAAGTTCCTGGAGTTCCTCAGGGAAAACCCCGACCTTTCCCTGGAGTTCATCACCGAGTTCGCCAGGCGCCTGCGAATAGCCCAGGACACCATCCGCGCCCTGGCAGCGGAGCGTGTGGAGTGGAGGGTGGGGCGCGTTCTCAACATGCTGGCATCGCGGGTAGGCGAAAAAGGGCCGGACGGCATCTCCATCAAGCTGCCCATCACCCGCCAGGATATCGCGGACATGGCCGGCACCACCGTGGAGACCGCCATACGGGTGATCAGCCATCTGAAAAAGATGGGCATATGCGACACCGTTAAAGGCAAGATCGTGATCACCGATCCAGAACAGCTGGGCAACATGGTCAGGGAAGGCTGCATCCAGACCTGAGACAGGAGCCGGGTCTCGTTCGATGCCGGAGGCAACCGCGCCTCTCCCTGCCGGCGCGCTACCCCGGGTCCGCGTAAAAAAGATTGAAGGTTTGGGCCTGGCCCCAAATTGAAGGTTATGGCTTGCGCCGGGCCGCCCTTTTCTTCTTCCTCAGCGACGCAAGGGTCACGATGGAAGGAAGGATCAGCACGCTGGCCAGGAACGAGGTAACCAGGGAGAGAGCGGTGATGACGCCGAAGCGGCGGATGGGCAGCATCTCCGACAGGGCGACCACCAGGAAGGCCCCGGCGGTGGAGACCACGCCGGCCAGGAGCGGCTTGCCCACCCTCATCACGCTGGCGGCGAGGGCCTCGGTCACTTTTGCATTGCCGCCCTCACTCTCCTCCAGGAAGCGGTGGGTCACGTGGATTCCGTAGTCGATGCCCATGCCGATGATCATGGAGACGACCAGAACGGTCATCACGTCCAGGCCCCAGCCCATCAAGGACAGGAAGCCCAGCTCCACGGATATCCCCGCCACCAGCACGGAGAGCGCGGCCAGGCCGTACGCCGTCGAGCGGAAGACCAGGATCAACACCAGCCCGGAGAGCATGAGGGCCAGGATGGAGGTCTTCACCTGTGTGGGCACCAGATTGCCCAGCATGTCGACGGTGAGGGGGGTTATGCCGCCCACCGAGTATCTAAGGCCGGCCGCCCCGAAATGGCGTTCCGCGGCTTCTCGCAGGATGCGGTCTTTCTCTTTGAGCTCCCGATTGGAACGAGCGCCCTCGCTGTATACGGCGATAAGGGCCGCCTCGTGGCCTCCAGCCACCAACTTCCCCTCCTGCGGCCCAAAGAGCTCGCCTATCTCGGCCAGGTCCGCGGCCGCTTCCTCAAGCGAGGCGGGCAGCATGCCCACTCCGTCAGGGCCCACCTTTCCCGTCCCCATGCGGTAGTCCCGGATGAGCTCAGCCAGACTGGAACTTCCCAGCGGCAGGATGATGCCTGAGTCTTTTCTCGTCTCGTATCCGAGGAAATAGGCGGTCTTGGCCAGCTCCTCCTGAAAGTCCAGCATGGCCCGGAGCGACCGGGGCTCCAGTACTTCCCCCTCCACCAGTATCACGTCCTGCTGCTGTCCTCCGAACACCTCCTCCTGAAGATACTGGGCCTGCAGGGAGGGGAGGCTTTGGGGAGCCAAGGCCCGCAAGTCGGGCAGCGTGGTCAGGCGAAAGGCACCGATAACGCAAACCAGCACCACCAGCCCGAAGAGGACGACCACCGAGCGGGGATGCCTCTCGGCGACGCTCGCCACCCGATGAAGCAGCCGGTCCGCGAGGTCGTTGCTGTCGCGGGCGAAAATCTTCAGGCCTCGCGGAGGCCGCATCCCCGCGGCCTCCCCCCTGCCCTGACGCCATTCCTCCCGCAAAACCATCAGGGAAGGGAGGAAGGTAACGCAGAAGACGAAGCACACGAAGATGCCGGCGGCGCTCATGTAACCCAGCTCCTGCAGCACCTCGAAGTCGGAGAAGCCGAAGGAGGCGAAGCCGATGATGGTGGTCATGCAGGCCAGGAAGACCGCCACCCCAACGGTCACCACCGCACGGGAAGCGGAGAGGCGTGGGCTCTTCTCCAGGCCCAGCTCCTCGTAGAAACGGCCCATGATGTAGACGAGATTTCCCAGACTGATGCCCAGGACCAGAGGACCAATCAGGGCGGAGATGACGGTGTAGGGCACCCCGAACCACCCCATCAGCCCGTATATCCAGAAGGTGGTCATGACCACCACGGCCAGCGGCAGCACCACATCGGTAAGCCGCTGAAAGAACAGGAAGAGCAAAACCACCAGCAGGGCTATGGCCACCATTGCCAGCTTGAAGCTGCTGGAGACCACGTAATCCTCCAGGTCCTTGTCGATGGAGGGATCGCCGCTCACCCTCACGGATGCGGGAACCGTCTCGTCCGAGAAATAATCCCTGAAGAAAGTCTCGGCCCCTGCAGCGAAGCGTTTTCTTTCCTTTGAATCGAAAGAGGGGTTGACCTTCACCCATACCGCCGCCTTTAGGCCGTCCTCCGAAAGAAGGGAGGAACCTTTCTTCTCCACCGTCCAGGCCCTTGCCACCGGATCGGCCAGATAAGTTGCCACCCCTTTCTCTATGACTTTTTCAAAGGGGGCGCTGGCGGAAGGGTCGTCGGGATCGGGTATCAGGGTACCCTCGGCGAAGCGGAGCAGCATGGACATGTCCTTGAGGGCAAAGCCGCCTTTGGCCGCTTCCAGCAGCATGCTGCGGGCGAAGCCGGTGAGGTAATGCTCCACATGCACCACTCCCTCGCCCAGCTCCCTCCTTAAGGAGTCTTCCAGCAAAAGGAACTTCTTTATCATGGGATAGGTGAGCATGCGGCCGCTCTCCACCATGGCGATCTCGTAGGTGGTCCCGCCGAAGAGCTCGTCCACCTCGCGGATGGTCAGGGATGTCTCGTATTTGCGGGGGATGAGATCCTTCTGCCCCGCCTTGAGCTCAAGAAAGAAGGTGCCCGCCGCCACCGGAACGGTGACGATCAAGCAAACGGCCACCACCCAACGGGCATGGTCACGGCTCAACCGAGCGAAAAAAGGTATGACCCCGCTGAAAGTTCTCCCCACCGACCTCAACAGCGTCAACGCGATCGGCCCCTTCCCTTTTCCGGCAGCGGGAAATCGAACGTGCCGTTTTATCTTTCGCCTTCGGTCGAATCAACCCTTTGTCCGCGGGCGGGTTAAGGCGGGGCGCTTCGAACCTCACCGCTCGGGCTCGGGGCAGGTCAGGCAGGGCCAGCGGTGATCGTGTGCGTGGCGGGCGGCGCGGGCGCGGGAGATGCTCTTCACCGCATAACAGTAAACGCATCCGGCGGGGCAGGTGTCGTAGGCGCCGATATCAACACTGCGGTGGCACAGGCATCCCTCTCTCTGGCGGTGCGGGGAAGGCGGGGATCCGAGAGGCCGACCGGACAGCCCGGCCAGCAAGAAAGCGTCAACGCAGCGTCCCGGACGCAGACCCGCTCCCTCCATCTGCGGCTCGCAGCATCCCTGGACCAGAATGCCCCTCGCCCCCGCTTCTTCCGCCAGCCGGACCAGCGTGGGCGTATAGGATTCGGGGTCAAAGCGGGCCTCCCCCAGGGCGCGCTTCAATCCCGAGCGCGCCCTGCGGTAAGGGTCCACGGCGCTGATGATCAGGCGCCGCGCCGCGCCTCCCAGAGCGTCCATTATGCGCCGGAGGTTGCGCAGGTGCCATTCCATGTCCATATCCCCTCCCAGGATGATAGGGTCGTAGCGCCAGATGACCCTCTCCGCCCCTATCCTCTCCGCCAGCTCCCGGAAAGCGCGCGCCTGCACCTCAAGACCGGGTATGCCGGGATCGAGGCAGCTTGGGTAGTTGTTCAAGGTGAACTGGAAGCAGAACGCGTAACCGGAACTCTCCAGCCAGCTTAAGTGCTTCATCAGCGGGCGGGGATCGCGCGTCCACAGGACCAGCCCCGAGACCGATTCGGGACGCAGGTCCACACGGTGATGGCGGCGCGGATCGTAGGGGTTGGGGTAGAAACAGAACCCCTCGCGCAACCTATGTATGAGCCAGCGCGCATAGAACGCGGGTATATCGGTGCGCCTGCTGGCCGAGATCACCGTCCCCAAAGCCCAGCCTCTCTCTCCCGACGGATCTTTTTACGCTCGCCTTTGACGCCAGTGAGGACGATTGGTCGCGCGACCTGTTCCGGCAAGGCCGCCCACGAACATTATCGCCTTCACAGAACCTCCCGCCTTCTCGCACTCACCGCGATAATGGCATTGCGCGCGGGCGTGGTATAACATCTCCCTGACGGGATCATCATAACAGGAGGCGGAGCCCGAAGGGATCCGATCCGCTTCACCCCAGGAGGTCGGTTTCATGGGCAGGGTTAAGCTCCGAGCGTCGTCCCTCGCTGTGGCCGTGATCATACCATTTCTGGCGGCCTCGCCGCCTACGGGAGGGGCGGTCATCAAGCCTGCGGCGGAGGTCCCGAGTTCCGCTCAGGCCGAGTCGTCGGGCGACTGGATAAAAGTGGGCCGGGGCGGCGTGGGAGGTGACTTCCAGCAATTCGTGAACGGCATCACCTCTCTGGAGGAGTACGGGGGGGCGATCTACGCCGGGACCACCTCCTGCGAGGTCTGGCGGAAAAGCGACGGATCCTGGTCCCCGGTGAGCCAGCCGGGCTTCGGGGACGAGAGCAACCTGTACGTGAACAGCCTGCGCTCATACGGAGGGCGGCTCTATGCGGGCACATCCAATCCGACATCGGGGTGTCAGCTGTGGGCTTGGGACGGCGCTTCCTGGAGCCTGGCGGCTTCGGGCGGGTTCGGGAACCCCGAGAACGTCATGGTGGGCCGCATGGCCGAGTTCGAGGGGCATCTCTACGTGGGGACCCAGAACGATGACGAGGGATGCGAGATATGGCGCTGGGACGGCATCACCTGGGAGCAGGTGATGGGGCAGGACCCCGCAGGTACCCCCGGCACCGGCCCGGGCTTCGGAGAGGCGGGCAACGTCCTCATCTCCTCCCTGCTCCCGTACGGCGGAGAGCTGCTGGCGGGCACGCAGAACACCGTCGGCTGTCAAGTCTGGCGTTTCAAGGAGGGCGCATGGAGCCCTCTCACCGCTGACGGCTTCGGCGATCCTCAAAACCATAACCTGCACTCCATGGCCGTCTTTCAGGACGCCCTCTTCATGGGGACCACCCACATGATCCACGGTTTCCAGGTGTGGCGCTGGGACGGCTTCGACCTTGAAAAGGTGGGGCAGAACGGCGGCGGCGGCGCGGTCTGCATGCTCGCCCATGAAGGGCTGCTCTACGTGGGCATCTTCGACATGGAAAGCGGCTGTGAGTTGCGCGCCTGGGACGGCTCATCCTGGGCCGCCGCCGCTGAGCCGGGCTTCGGCGAGTCCTCCAACTGGGACCCCACCGACATGCTGGCATATGGGGGCAAGCTTCATGTGTCCACCGCCTCCATGCGCTACGGCGCGGAGATATGGCGCCATGACGGCTCCGGTTGGAGCAAGATCTGCCGCACCGGCCTCGTCGGCAACAGCGCCACCGAAGCATCCTGCATGGCCTTTCACCGGGATCGGCTCTATGCCGGCACCGAGCAGGGCAACGGCTGCGCGGTCTGGCGCTACCGAGGCTCCTCCTGGGAGAGGGTGAACGCCGACGGCTTCGGGGAAGGTTTCAACAAAAGGGCTTCGAGCATGGCCTCTTTCGACGGGATGCTTTATGCGGGCACCCGCAATGAACATGCCGGCTGCCAGGTGTGGCGCTACGACGGGAGCTCCTGGGAGAAGGTCGCCGACGGCGGCTTCGGAGACCGTCACAACATCTCCGTCAGCAGCATGGCCGTCTTCGGCGAACACCTCTATGCGGGGGTCGAGAACGCCGATGTCTTCGGGGGCGGCTGCCAGGTGTGGCGCTACGACGGGAGCTCCTGGGAGAAAGCGGCCGAGGACGGGTTCGGAGACCATCTAAACATATCCGTCGAAAGCATGGCCGTTCTCGACGGCGCCCTTTACGCGGGGACCCTGAACATGAACTCCTTCGGCCAGTCCGATGGCTGCCAGGTGTGGCGCTACGACGGGAGCTCCTGGGAGAAGGTCGCCGACGGCGGCTTCGGCAGCAATGCCAACCTCGCCGCTTCCTCACTTCAGGCCTGCGGCGGCTTCCTCTACGCCGGCACCTGGAACGAGGGCGGCTGCCAAGTCTTCAAATACGATGGTGGCTCCTGGTCGAAGACGAGTACGTCGGAGATGGAAACGGGAGGAAACTCCATCGTCGCCAGCATGGCTGCGGCGAGATACGGGGATGTTGAGGCGCTTTACGCGGGCACCGGCAATGAGGATCACGGGGGGCAGGTGTGGCGCTACGACGGGAGCTCCTGGGTGAAAGCAGCCGAGGGGGGTTTCAAAGATCCCCAGAACATCGGGTCCGTGAGTATGGCCTCGCGTGGGCCCGGCGGCCATGAGGTGTACGTCGGCACCCTCAACCGCGAGAGGGGCTGCGAGATATGGGCCCTGCAGCCCTCTCGCATATGGTACCTGGCGGAGGGCTGCACGGAAGGGGGGATGGAGACCTTCGTGCTGGTGCAGAACCCGGGGGAAGACCCCGCAACCGTGGACCTCATCCTGCAGACCGCCGACGGAGAGTTAAGGCCCCCAGCCCTGCAGGGCCAGGTCATCCCCGGCAGCAGCCGCTGCACCTGGCGTCTCAACGATCATCTGGGATCCTGGGAGGTCTCCACCCTGGTGAGAGCCGACGCGCCGGTGGTGGCGGAGAGGGCTATGTACGGCGAGGGAAGGGGCTGGGCGCACGAGTCTGACGGCGTGAACGCCCTCTCCGAGCGTTGGCTGCTGGCCGAGGGATGCACGCGCGGCGGCTTCGACACCTTCCTGCTGTTGCAGAACCCTCAAGAGAGCGACGTCCGGGTTGACGTGGCCTTCCAGACCGAATACGGAAAAGCAGTCCATCCCGCGCTGCAGGGGCTGTGGATACCGGCGAGATCGCGCCGCTCCATCCGCCTAAACGACTTCGTGTATTCATGGAATTTCTCCACCGAAGCGACCTCCACCGCCCCGGTTGTCTGCGAGAGGGCCATGTACGGCGGCGGGTGGGCCTGGGCGCATGATTCCCGCGGGGTCACCGAGCCGGCCGGTACCTGGTTCCTGGCCGAGGGCTGCACGGAAGGGGGGATGGAGACCTTCGTGCTGGTGCAGAACCCGGGGGATGCGCCCGGCCAGGTGCGGCTGACCTTCATGACCTCCGCGGGCGAGAAGTCCGGCCCGACGGCATATCTCCCCCCTCAGACCAGGCTGACCTTCCGCCTCAACGACCACGTGAATGATTGGGACGTGTCTACCCTTGTAGAATCGGATGTCCCCGTGGTCTGCGAGAGAGCCATGTATGGGAGCGGCTGGGCCTGGGCGCATGAAGCGGCGGGCTCCCCCGCCCCCTCTCAGGTCTGGTACCTGGCCGAGGGCTGCACGGAAGGGGGGATGGAGACCTTCGTGCTGGTGCAGAACCCGGGGGATGCGCAAGCCGTGGTGGACATAGTGCTGCATACCGGCAGCGGCGAGGTGCGCCCGCCCGGACTGCAGGGCAACGTCGTTCCCGCCGGGAGCCGCCGCACTTTTCGGCTGAACGACCATATAGCGGACTGGAACGTATCCGCGACGGTGCTGTCCACCGCTCCAGTGGTCTGCGAGAGATCCATGTACGGCGGCGGCTGGGCCTGGGCCCACTGCTCACCCGCGTATTCTCCCTGAGCGCCGCCGCAACACCGCGAGCCGTTGTTCCCCCTGCCGGCCCCCCGTCCTTTCAGCCCGTTCCGCTTCCGCAACCCGCCTTCACTGGGGAACGACGCGTTGTAGATCCCGTTTCGAAAGCCTCGAACGCCGGAGGAGAAAAACGGGGCGCCGGAGGCCGAGAAGATAACCATGCTCCTTGACTCAATCATGGAATAAGGTTATCCTAAATATGATTTTGAGAATATATTATTGATTGTTAATAGGACCTATGATGGGGAGATGATGGGGATGCCTTCGGAAACCGTGGAGGAATACCTGGAAGCGATATTCAAATTGGGCAGCGAGGGCCGCGAGGTGGGGCTCAGCCGCCTCGCAGATCACCTGAGAGTCACGCCCGCCTCCGTATCCGAGATGGTAAGGCGCCTGGAGAAGGAGAACCTCATCCGCTACCACGGCCGAGGCAAGGGGCCAGGGGGCGAGAGCGCCAGGGGAACCGGTAAAGGACGCGCCGCGGCGGAGGGAGTCGGGCCGCGTCGGGGCATCTCGCTCACCCCCAAGGGCGAGCGACTGGCCCGGACCCTGATACGGCGCCACCGCCTGAGCGAGCGATTCCTCACCGATATGCTCGGCATGGACTGGGAAACGGCCCATCACGAGGCATGCCGCCTGGAGCACGCCCTTTCGCCGGAGACCGAGGAGCGCTTGGCCGAGTTGCTGGGCAACCCGGAGACCTGCCCTCACGGCCACCCCATCCCCGACTCGAGGGGGCGCATGCCTCAGGGAAAGCTGAAGAAGCTCTCCGATTGCGTCGAGGATGAGAGGGGCTGCATCGACAGGGTCGAGGAGGAAGAGCCGCAGATGCTGCAGTACCTGGCCAGCCTGGGGCTGCTGCCCGAGGTGGAAGTCGAGGTCAAGGAAGTGGCCCCCTTCAACGGGCCCCTGCTGGTCAGAGCGGGCGGAGCCCAGTATGCCCTCGGCCGCGAGGTGGCCTCCAAGATCTGGCTCAGGGAGAAGTAGGGCGCGTGACCGGATTCGCTGAGGCCTCCCGCCTGCGGGAGAAGGTCGACCATCTATTCGCCCTTATAGGTAACCCCAATGTCGGAAAATCCACCATATTCAACCGCCTGACGGGAATGGGGGTGCTGACCGCCAACTACCCCGGCATGACCGTGGAGATAAACCTGGGGGAGACCGAGTACGGGGGGGAGCGCATCGGCATACTGGACCTGCCCGGTACCTATGCCCTGGGAGCCGTTTCCGAGGACCAGATGGTGGCCAGGCGCGGCATCCTGGAGGCGGGACCCGAAGTGGTGGTGGTCATTCTCGACGCCACCAACCTGGCCCGCAATCTTTACCTCCTCCTGCAGGTTCTGGACCTGGAGATGCCCGTCGTGGCCGCACTCAACCTTGCGGATGAGGCGGAGCGGCAGGGCCTTCGCACTGACCTCGAACAGCTCAATGAACTGCTGGGGATACCGGTCATCCCCACCGTGGCCACCAGGGGAGACGGCCTGGACCGCCTGATGAAAGCGGCTCTGGAACTGGCCCACTCCCCCGGCGATTTCTTCCCGGTCCCCTTCTATTACGCCGACGATATCGAACGTCATGCCCGGGAGATAGCCGCGGAGATCGGCCGCAGCGGCATACGGATCCCCGACCGCATCCCCAGCCGGGCCCTGGCCATCCTCTTGCTGGAAAGGGACGAGGAGTTCACGGAGGAGCTGCGAGGCATGGAGGAGGCCTCCGGGGTCCTCGCACTGGTGCAAAAAGCGCGTGAGGAGATCAGGAGAGCGCACGGCAACGATGCCGCGGTGGTCATCGCCAGGGAGCGTTACGGCATAGCCGGCTCCATCGTGGAAGCGACGCAGAAAAAGACCGGCAGGGAAAAGTCTTCCTGGGGGGAACGCCTATGGGAATACACCACCGATCCCCGCAGCGGGTTGCTCATCCTGGCGGCGGTGCTGGCGGCGGTGTTCTGCGCCCTCTTTTTCCTGGGCGACCTGCTGGCACGGGCTTTCAGCGAACTCTGGGGGGTTCTGGCCGCCGCCCGTCTGGAGAGGGCCATTTACTACGCCCTGGGAGAAGGGACCCTGGGGGTGGCGGTTAAATGGGGGCTGGTGGACGGAGTCGAGGCGGCTCTATCCGTGGCCATTCCCTACGTACTGACTTTTTACGTGATCCTGGCCCTTCTGGAGGACACGGGGTACCTAAATTCCGTGGCTTTCCTCACCGACCGGGTCATGCACCGCCTGGGCCTGCACGGGCGGGCCATCATCCCCCTCATCAGCGCGGCGGGATGCAACGTGCCCGCGGTGATGGGCACCCGCGTCCTCTCCACCCGCCGAGAACGTGTCATCGCATCCACCCTCATCGTCCTCATCCCCTGCAGCGCCCGAACCGCGGTGATCATCGGCGGCGTTTCGCGCTACGCCGGATGGGGCTACGCCCTGCTGCTTTACCTCATCATATTTCTTCTGGTAACGGCAGTCGGGCTCCTCCTCAACCGCATGCTGCCGGGACGATCCTCCGGACTGGTAATGGAGGTGTTCCCCTTCCGCCGCCCCTCCGCCCGCACCGCGCTGGCCAAGACCTGGGTGCGCCTGAAAGACTTCATCTTCGTGGCCACCCCCATAATGTTGGGGGGCAGCTTCCTGCTGGGTCTGCTCTACGGCAGCGGTTGGATATTCAAGCTGGAAGCTCCTCTGAGGCCTCTCATGGAGCGGTGGCTGGGGCTGCCGGCGGTGGCCGGTCTCGCCCTCGTCTTCGCCTTCCTGCGCAAGGAGCTGGCCCTGCAGCTGCTGTTGGTGCTGGCCCTCGGCACCTCCTCCGCCACGTTGAGCGGCTTTATGACCGCCCGCCAGATCTTCATATACGCCATGGTCAATTCCATCTATATACCGTGCGCGGCCACTTTCGCGGTTATCTGGAGGGAGTTGGGTTGGCGCACGGCCCTGGCCGTTTCAGCGGGCACGGCGCTACTGGCCTTGGCGGCGGGAGGGCTGACCAACCTGTTGACTTGATCCGAGGGGCGAAGCTTCCCTCCGACGGCGCGAGCGCGGCTATTCCCGCGAAGACGCTCGGACTCCCATGTGGGGGAGACGGTCATGCCGACCGCCGGCCCCCCTGCTCATCCGCCACGGGCATAAATATGGGGGCGGTTTCCGACGTGTAATATAATCATTGGAGGTTCGCGGCTCTTCTCGCTTGAATGCTTAACCGAAAAGTGCTGGCATCCGGCCACCGCCGAGGTGCGAAGAGAGGAAAGGCCTGATTGGGCATGAGCGACGAGAACGGAACGGGTGCCACAGCCCCGGGAGAAGGCGAGGGACTGTCCCGGGACGCGCTGGACATCCTGTCGGCCCTGCACGCTTCCTTGGTCAACTTCCACCTCTACCCCCCGACCAGCGACATAGTGGTCGGCTCGGTGCGCAAAGCCCTGGAGAGTTTGCGGGAAGCCATGGACAGATGGGGCAGCATCACCTTCAGCGAAGTGGAGGGGAAACTCCTCGTCAACGATTTCAAGCCGGGAGAACGGGAGCAGGTCCGTCCCAATGTGACGGCCTTCCTCAAGGACCTCTCCCTTTGGGACATACGCAGCATCACCTTCACCCCCCAGCTCAGCGAGGACGACTTCCGTTCTTTCATGGAGATCTTCAGCCGCAAGCGCACCGACAAGACCATCAGCCAGGGGCTTTCCTCGCTACTCGAAGAGGCGGGGGTCAAAGGCGTGGGGGTGGACGAGAAGATCTACGTGTCCCTGTCACGCGACCAGGAACTCCCGGCCGCGCAGTCCGGCTCGAGCGGGCGGGCGGAGGAGCCCTCGGACATGCTCAGGGACGAGATCTTCATACGCTACCTGACCGGGCGCATCAAGCTGCCCGAGGTGGATGAGGAGGAGGTGACCAAGGCCCTCCGAGACCCCCGGCGGATCAATCAGGCTTTTTACGCCGTGCTGGAGCAGGCGGAGAGCGCTGCCGGCGAGGGCGTGGACGTGAAACGCGCCCGCGTGATACGCGAGACCGTGGACCGCATGTACGGCCTTCTCGGAGGCATTGAGGACGAGAGCCTGCGCGAGACCCTGGACGGCGAGATGGTCAGGATACTCTCCGCCCTCGACCCCGAAGTGCTGGTGGATGTGCTGGTGGAAGAGAAGCCCGAGATCCTCGAGGACGAGCAGATGCGGCGGGAGGTGGTGCACGGCTTGGAGGGCGAGAATGTCCTCGCGCTGACGGACAAGGTAATCGAGAGGTATCAGTCGCTCATCCGCCAGAAAGAGGAGATGCCGCCGGAGGATTTCGCGGATATCTCCGCGGTGCTCAATGAGTTGATCGACGAGCTTTACGAGGAAAGCGATACCTGCCTCCACCAAGAGATAACCGCCAGGCTGCGCTCTTCCGGTCTGATCGAGTACCTCGCGGGGAATGATCCGGAGACAGCGGAGGAGATCGACGCCTACGGTGCGATCACCGAGATGCGCGGCAGCGGGAGTTTGCGACCGCTGGAAGGGCGCTCCGATCGGCAAATAGCCCTTATCACCAGCAAATTGCTGCAGCTGGGAGACACGGAAAGGGCGCATCAGATAATCAACGTGGCCTTGCGCAACCTCTCCTCGACATCCGCGGAAAACCGCATGAGAGCGCTGCGTGTCCTTGATGAGATCTTCGAGCGGCTGGCCGCAGCGGGGCTGCAGAGTGCCTTCGACGAAAAAACGGCCGCGATCGCCGATGCCTTGTTCAGGGAGAGCGATACGCAGGTGCTCGAAGGGATGTCCCTACTTGGCGTCAGAATGGCCAACCTGCTCTTCGCCGAGAAGAAACTCGAGGGTTTTTATCGGCTGGTTTCGGCCTTGCTCCAAGTAGCGGAATCAGGAGGCCCGAAGGCCGAGGCGGCCCGCCGGGCGCTCAGCTGCCTGCATAAGCGCGACGTGGGCCTACCTCTGCTCGGCCTGGTCTTCGACGAGAAAGAGGAGAACCGCGAGTTCGCCGCGCGAGTGCTGGTGCACATGGATAAGGAGATGCTCCTCACTAACTTGATCCTCCTTCTGAAAGAGGATGCACCGCGGCAGGTCCATCCTCAGTTGGCCCGGGTGGTGCAGGCAGGGGGCCCCGCCTTCATCGAGGGCCTGGCGGAGGAACTGGACAAGGACAATCTGGAAGACGTCTATCTGCGGATCCTGGCCGTGCTTGAAATGGTGGGGGGCAATGAGGCGGTCAGGGCCGTCAAGCGCCTGACGACTAACCCCATCCCCACGATCAAGACCCGCGCTTTCCGTACCCTCTCGAAGATAGGGGAAGGCGACCACACCCTCCTCCCCCTATATCTGGAAGCCTTGCATGACGCGGACATGGAAGTGCGGCGGGCAGCGGTGCGCGGGCTGGGGAGCATTTACGACGAGCGCTCCGTCAACGCGCTGGTGGACATCCTCCAGGGCAGGGGCCCGCAGGGAGCTCGGGAAGATTACCGCGTGGAGGAAGCGGCCTGCCTGGCCCTCACCAGACTGGAAGCGGAGAAGGGCGTCGCGGTGATGCTCGACCTGCTGAAGAAGAAGGTGCTCACGATGCGGCGCCGCCCCGTGCACCCGGTGGTCAAAGCCGCCTGCTGCTACGGACTGTCCAAGCTCGGCGGAAGCGAAGCCGTCGGAGCGGTGCGAGCCCTGCTGGAGGACGATGATCCGGTGGTGCGCAACGAGGCGGCAAAAGCCATGCGCACTTTCCGCCAGCGGGGCCTGGCATGACCCCTTCCCCTTCTCGCTGAGCCTCTCGTTCCCCCATGCTACGCATGAACCCGGAAGGCGAAGGCATCTCTGCCTGAACCGCGCCCGCTCCAAGAATGCGACGGCACCGCCTCCGGGAACAGGAGCGTTCCCCGGGTCAGCGAAGGGACGCGGCTATGAAATCCTCCCAGGGTACCTGCGCGGCGAAATGGTCGTTGAAGTCTTTGACCATCACGTACATCCAGTAGAGCCCGTATATACCGCAGGTGATCAGGGTGAGCACCAGGAAGGCGATGAATTCCCGGTCAGGCACAGAGCGGTATGCCTGGGCGGGCCTCTCGGCCAGACCCAGCTTGGCCAGGGCCGAGCTCATCACCGTGAAATACTGGGCCTCCAGTGCGTCATGCTGCACATAATCCTGCATAAGCAGGTAATAGAGGATGTAGATGCCGATACCGGTGAGCAGGCAGATGAGAAGCCACAGGGGCGCCCCTCGCTCTGAGGACATGGCCAGCATCTGGCCCCGTATCCAGTCCAGCTGGGCCAGCTCATCCTGAACCAGCCCTTCCCGGCCCTCCGCCCTGAGGCGCAACTGCTGGACGGAGGCGTCCGCCACCGCCGCCATCCTCTTGAAATGCTCGTCCCTTCGTTGAACCAGCTTATAGATGATGTATAAACCGTATATCCCACAGGTCAGGAAGCTGAGCAATATAGCCGTTCCCGGATCTGTGACGAAGTCGGTGGTGGCCCTCTGTCCCACCCAGTAGTCCAGCGGAGAAGGTTGCGCCTGATATGCCGTTGCCGGCGGGAGTTGCTCCATTCCCATCCCTCCTCCTCACATCATCCACCGCCCGATGCCCGTTCATGAACACGTCGGCGGCTTGTCCCTCGTTCAAACATTGGCCCCAAAGAAGTAGAGCTTCAGGACCCAGGCCGTCATCAGGGCTCCCAGGAGGAACCAAGCCCCTGCTTTCCGCATTCGCCGTTCGCATGACAACTCCACACTCAATCCGCGCATGAGAGCATATGCGTAAAGCGAGAGCGATGCCAGCAGCCCCACGAAAAGGAAGGGTCCCAGAAGGTGGAACCAGAAGGCGTCGGAAAGGTGCAGGCGGGCGGCGGCGGCGAAACTGCGGGTCATCCCGCAGAGCGGGCAGGGCTTGCCGGTCAGAAGGTGAAAAAGGCAGGTGGTCACCCCACCCGCTCTTCTCTGGTAAAGGGGATACATGTAGGAAGCGGCGACCACCAGGGAAGCGATGAGGGTGAAGGCGAACTCCTTGCGCCTGCGGATGGGGCCGGCAGCCGGACGGAAGGTCAGGGAGAACCCGCTTTTCCTCTCGCTTTCTCGGGCCGGCAGGGATATCGGCGGAGAAGGCAGCGGTTCTTCGGGGCAGATAACCCCGCCCGAAACCCCGCCGACTCCCGCTGTCTCCATCGCCCGCATCCCTCTTTTCTCGAAAACGGCGCCGTCCGAGGCGGACGCCGAGCAAAAGCCGCGTCAGAATCTAAAATAGCGTTCCCGCATCATCAAGCGCAAGGCGCATCTCGGCACGCTATCTCAGGCGGTCAAAGGCAGGAGCCGGCCGCCAACCAGGCGGGCTAAGGGGTCGGTGTCCTCATGGGCGAAGAAAAGCAGCTGTCCGCGCTCCTCTGCTTCCCTAAGCACCTCCTCCTTCACCCGCATCAGCTCCAGGGGAAATAGGTCCCATCCCATGTGCCAGGTCACCCGGAGATGGGCGAAGGTGGGGACCAGGTCCCCGAGGAAAACGCATCCACGGCCGTCCGAATCCAAGATGACCACCTGATGCCCGGGCGTGTGTCCCCCGGTCAGTCGCACCCTCACTCCCGGAAAGACCTCCGCGTCTCCCCTGACGAGCTCCAGGAGCCCCGCTTCCTCCAAGGCCAGAAAATCCCGGGGGTCGTAGCTGGCACGGCTGCGCCTATCCGGGGAGAGGGCCGCATCCCATTCCCTCTCCTGCACCAGATAGCGGGCTCGCGGAAAGAGCGGCTCCCAACCCTTTTCGCCCTCTCGGGTAGCCCAGCCGCAGTGATCGAGGTGAAGGTGGGAGAGGATGACCGCATCCACGTCCTCGGGCTCCAGCCCCAGCTCCCCCAGCTTTTCGGGAAGGCGCGGGCCTTCCTCCAGGCCGTAGAGGTCGCGCTGCCGTTCATCCAGCTTCCCGCCCAGCCCCGCCTCCACCAGTATGCGCTCATCGCCCGTCTCCACCAGCAGGCAGTTCAGCCCGAGGCGGATGCGGTTGCGATCATCGGGGGGCTTGAGCCCCTCCCACAACGCGCGGGGGATGACCCCGAACATGGATCCGCCGTCCAAACGGAAGAAGCCGTCTCTCAGGGTCGTCAGGCGGAACCTTCCCAGCTCCATTCGGGGCGTCATTGTCCGATCCATCGACGTCCGCCTCCCGGAGGAAACCGCCGGCGGGCTCCCTGCGGGTCGACCGCGACGACCCGCGGCTCCCGATAACTTCCCGATACGCTTTTCCTCACGCCCGCCTCTTCCCCATGCGGCTCCCCCCTGCCAGGAGAATAACGGCGCCCAAGGCGGTCAAAGCGCCGAAGATGAAGGCGTAGTTCAGCCCTCTCGCCTTCCACAGCAGCCCCATGATCAAACTGGCCGGCAGCAAGGTCATACTGACGACGAAATTATACAGGCCGAAGGCGGTGCCCCTCAGTTCTACCGGCACCAGATCCGCCACCATGGCCTTGCCCGCCGATTCATACATGAAATAAAAGCCGTAGATGACGAAGAGCGGCCAGAACCAGGACGCGCTGCCGGCAAGAGCAAAACCCAGGTAGGCCAGGGCATATACGGACCATCCCGCAATGATCACCCGCTTCCTGCCGAAACGGTCGGAGAGTTCGCCGCCGCGCAGGTTGGCAACGGATTTTACAATATGTAATATACCCCAGAGGGCCGGTATCAGAGCGGCATCGATGTTCCCCGCCTGCCTGGCTCGCAGCAGCAGGAAGGCATCGGACGAGTTGCCCAGGGTGAAGAGGAACACCGCCGCCAGGAAGAGGCGGAAACGCAGGTCGAAAGGCCTGAGGGTGAGGCGCAGGGGAGGCGCAGGAGCGGTCCGCACGGTCACCTCAGCCCTCCCGGGCGCCGCTCCGCTCTTCTCCCTGACCCCCAGCCACAATATCAGCAAAGCGAGGGCCAGGGGGATGGCAGCCAGGGCGAACACGGTTCGGTAGCCGGTGCCGCTCGAGGCGAGCAGGATGGAGGCGGCGGCGGCACCGCTCAATGCCCCCAGATGGTCCATGGCCCGATGATAACCGTAAGATCGTCCTCGCTCCCGCGGCTCGCAGCTGTCCGCGATAAGAGCGTCGCGCGGCGCCGTTCGCACGCCCTTGCCCACCCTGTTGAGAAACCAGGCGACCAGCGCCTGCCAGGGAGCGACTACCACCGCCAGGCAAGCACGAGAAACCCCCGAGAAAGCGTACCCTCCCAGAGCCAGGCCCTTGCGCCTCTTGACCCTGTCGGAGAACCATCCGGAGAAGATCTGCAGGAAGCTGGCTATGAAATCGGCCAGCCCCTCCACCAGCCCGAGGAAGACGGCGCCGGCCCCCAGAGTCTCGGTGAGGAAGAGAGGGAGCAGGGGATAGGCCATCTCGCTGGACAGATCGTTGAAGAAGCTGACCATGCCCAGCGACAGGACGTTCCGCCCCAGGCCCTTCCGCCCCGGAGCGCAGCTCTCCCCTTCCCCCTCGACCTCTCTATCCATGCCGCTCCTCTTATCTCCGGCCCACTGTCTTGACCGACGAAACGCCCCTGCCCCCGCCCGAGTCCCGGCAGCATGCCCATGATATATAATGGCCTCGGCCGCTTCAAGGCGTTCCGGGGGTTCGCAACCGCGGTCGCCGGGCCTCAGATCGAAGAAAGAGATGCTCC
>JACVIY010000026.1 GCA_015711755.1 Candidatus Geothermincola secundus
TCGAGTATTATCTCTCTTATGGGCACATCCTTCACCAGGGAGCCGTAAACGCATTCTTTTATGCGGCCTCGCTCAACGCCCAGGCCGCTTGTGGCGTTGCCCTGAGGATCCAGGTCCACCAACAGAACGCGCTTGCCCTCTATCGCAAGGTAGGCTCCCAGATTGATGGCCGTCGTGCTCTTCCCCACGCCCCCCTTCTGGTTCGCTATGGCGATGGTTTTAGCCGGCTGGAGGCTTTCCGGGCATGTGCCGGCACTGCTGCGCTTATCAACGACGTCTTCCTCCTCAGGTTTTTCCTCCGCTCTTTTTTCCTCGTACACTTTCGGCGCACTTCCATTGAGCGGCTCGATGATACCGGCCGCTGTCTCGTTCCCCGCGAGCTTCTCTTCGTTCATCTCTGCCCCTTTTCGCCCAACATCCGATTTTATTAACCCTTGACTTAAGGTTCATTCTTTCTTGCGAATCAGGGCTAAGTAGTTGTCTTTTCCTGTCAGCCTTCTGGTCGATCTCAGTCCCTCGAGCTTGAGGCCCAGCCTTTCCGCTTCCTTCTTCCTGCTTTCCGGCGACGATCCCGCTTCTTTCCCCAAATATAATATCAGAATGCCCGAGGAGGCGAGCAGGGGTCTCGACATCTTCATCGCCCGGAACGGATCGGCGACCGCACGCATGAAAATGCGGTCGTATCCGTTAAGGAATTCCTCCCTTCTTGCCATCTCCTCCGATCTCAGCCCCAAGATCTGCATGCTCTCAAGACATAGCTTGCGCCTTATGTGCCTCAGAAAGCTCTGCTTCTTCCTGACGGGCTCCACAAGGGTCATGGACAGCGGCCCCGCCATTATCATCAAGGGAACCCCGGGAAAGCCGGCACCGCTTCCCAGATCGAGCATCTCGTGCTGCCCGCAAAAAAGCCCTCCGTACATCATTGGGGCGATGGAGTCGATAAAATGGCCCGCAAGGTCCTCAAGGTCCGCTCTCCTTCCCGCAAGATTATAGGCGCGGTTCCACCGCTGGAGCTCCTGCAGAAAAACCCGTGATGCCTCCATTTGTCCTTCTTGCGGCTCGATCCGAAGCACCTTGCAGGCTCTCTCCAGCCGCTCGCTCAGGGCCTCCATCCTTTGCTCTTTTCCTCTTGAGCCGTCGCTTCTCGCGTTTATCTCGAGCATCTGAGCCTGTGCCGCGCCATCATCTCCCAAATCCCGCCCTCGCGAACCCCCTTCTTTCCGTATCGCCAATCGCGAAATATTTATTCCCCTGCAAGGGCGGTTTTTCCTTGCAGCTGCCGTGCTCTTGACATGATTTATGATTATATTATGTCTTCTTGTTGGCTTTTCAAAATCTCCTCGCCATAAGGCCGCCGTGGTCCCAGCGCCCGTCATAGGCGATCAAGCTCCCGCACGGCCTGCGAAAAGCGGCCTTACCTCGCAAGGCGGAGATTCCTCCTTCTAATAAGAGGCCCTGCTCTTTTTTGCTTTCATGCGCATCAGCGCCCCTCGCATACGGCATTATTGCCTAAATTTTTCTCCTTTGGACAAAGATAACTGTTCCGTTGAGTATTGGCGTTTTTCTCATCGACTAAACTCTCAGCAGGCCCCTTTGACCGCATTCAACGGCACTTGTGTCTCACTCATCATCTTGCGGCTGAAAAATCCCTCTTGATCTCATCAATATCACGTTCTCCGGAAGCTTAATTCGGATGCTTAAAGAACTTGAGGCCTTTGAATAGGTAGTCGGCAAGATCTCTCTTGTGGGCCGTGCCTTTAAGCTGTAATCGCTCGTGAAAAGTTTATCTTTTGTAAGCTTTGATCCGCCTTCCCGCTCTGCGTTTCCTTGTCTTCCCTTTTTGCGCTGAGTCCGGCTTTTCAGGATGTTCGTGAACCCCCGCGGCGTAATCATTCTTATGCATTTTTATCTGAGCTTCCATGCGTGCACGATGTTCGGGGTCTCCGCGTTTCACGTGAAACATTTCAGGCGCCGTGACCAATCCCGCCCGCCAAGGCATTTAGATCCCCGCATCAAAGCGCGCCCCGGTTTACGAGATATGGGGCAGAGGCCTCTTGTTGATCGTCCGCGAGCATGGCGCCCTGAGGGTTTATCTCAATTTGAGCTCGGCCTCTTATTGGCGGTGAGGGGCTAGCGAGTTCCCGGCTCGGCTGGCCTTGTCTTTGTGGCCTGACTGGCTTTGGCTTTCTCATAAGGAGGAGCAAGGGCATCTGCTCGCGGCCCTTCTTCTTAAGCGCTCATCCATAACGGCTTTCGATGACTCTCCCGATAGGTCGCCGGCTCTGGCAAATATTTACATATAGTCAAAAAGTTTAGCCGCCCATTCTCCCGCATTTTCAGGGTCACTCCTCTGAAGGATAGATCACCACGTGCCTCTCCATACCCTCTCCGCTCGATCTGGTTATCACCCGCCCGTCATCCTTGAGAGCATCGTGAACCATCTTTCTTTCCGCGGAGCTCATGGGCTCCATGCTCACGGGCATCCCCGTTCTCACGCACTTCTCCGCCGCTTCCCTGCCTTTCTCCGCCAGGCGCCTTCTTTTCCGCTCCCTGTATTTTTCCACGTCTACTTGCACTCTTCTCCGCTCGCCCGTCTTTCCGGCCACCATCGCCGACACCAGTTCCTGCAGCGCCTCGAGGGTCTTGCCTCCCTTCCCTATGAGCAGGGCGACGTCGTCACCCCATACATCCACATGTATCTCTTTCTCGTCCTCCCAGGAAGTCACCCTCGCATTTAGGCCTATGTGTCCCACTATGCCCTTCACTATCTCCGCAGGAAGGGTGTTTCTGGAGCTACCCATCCTTCCCCCTTTTTTTACCTCTCGGCGGGGGCTTTCGGCGATCCGCTCCATCTTTCGAGACAGCTGATCCCCCGCCCTTTCCGCCCGCCGAAGCCCTTGGTTGCCCCCCGCGGGCGGGCTTATGTCCGGCCGCCGCGCTTTTCTTCGTTGCGGCCTTACCCGATGGTCTCCCCCCTTCTTTTTTGGCCCCCTGCGCCGCTCCCTCTTTTCTCGCGCCGGGCAGCGGTCTTCCCGTGCGTGGCCTCTCTCTGGCGGCCGCCGACGCCTTCCCCTGCTTCTGGGGCCGCTCCCTTGTCCCTTCGCCCCCTTCCCGCACCACGGCCCTTTCTTTGGGGGCCGCTTTCCCGTCCCCCTCTTCCCCGCGCCTCTTGTCCCAATACCGCATCCCCGCCTGCTGCGCGATCTGGAGGACGTTGGTGGTCACCCAGTACATCACCACTCCCGTCGGGAGAGTAACGGCTATGAACCCCATAAGAAGCGGCATTATCAACATCATGTTCTTCTGGCGCGGATCGGTGGTCACCTGCTTTTGCGAATACCAGGTGCTGGCCATCAGCAGCACTACCAGCGCCACTCCGGCCGCCCCAGCGGCCCTGGCGCTCTCGGAGAGGTTGTCTATGCCTATGAAGCCGGTGTTTCGCACCAGCTCCCCTGAGACCAGCAGCGCATTCGGGCTTCCCGCCGCAGCGGCCATCTTGGATAATACGTTCCCGAAGAGCATGATCGGGGGGGTTATGACGTACTTCCTGAGCACCATGTAAAGGGCGATGAAGATGGGCATCTGCATGATGAGGGGGAGGCACCCCGATAGGGGGTTTATCTTGTTCTCCCTGTAGAACCTCATCATTTCCTCGGATTGCTTTTGCTTGTCATCCTTGTACTTTTCCTGGATCTTCTTCAGCTCCGGCTGTATCTTCTGCATGGCCAGCATGGAGCGGGTCTGTTTTATGGTCAGAGGGAGCAGGAGCAGCTTCACCAATACCGTGAGAAAGATTATGGCAAGCCCGTAGTTGTTGGTGAAAGAATAAAAGAGCTGCAGAAGAAAGTTGAGCGCCGCCACGATGGCGTTCCAGATCGCCGAAAGAGGATTAGAGGATGCCGCGAGCGCCCACATCTGTTCAGGCCGGGTCATAGCCGCCCGGGAAAAGGGGATTGCAGCGCAACACCCTCAATGAAGCCTTGGCCAACCCCCGCAGCGGCCCATATTTTCTTATGGCGTCTACGGCATATTCCGAGCAGGTGGGCAGATAGCGACAGCACGGCTTCTTCCACGCAGACACGGTTTTCCGATAAAGCTCGATGGGCGCGACCGCCGCCCTGATGGCCCAACCCTCACCTTTCCGCTCTGACGATCTCTTCACGGAATCTCTCCAACTCGCTTTGCAGTTCCCGAAAATCGCTCTCAATCGCCTTCTTCCTCGCCAAGAAGACATATATCCCGGGAGGGAACTCCTTCTCTTTTACCCTCACGGCTTCCCTCAACCTGCGCCTTATCCGGTTGCGAACCACGCTGCCCCCCAATCTCTTGGTCACCGAGAAGCCGAACGCGGGTTCCCCCGACCCGCCTTTCAGGTATACTGCCAGGAAGTTGCCGTATTTCCTGGTAATTCCGTCGCGAAATACCTTTTGGAAGTCCCCTTTCTTCCTTATCGTTCGCATCAAGCATCAGGCGCTGAGTTCTTTTCTTCCCTTGCGCCTTCTCCTCTTTATTATCTCCCGCCCGGCCCTGGTGCTCATCCTCTTTCGAAAGCCGTGCGTCTTTTTTCTCCTTCGTACATTGGGCTGATAGGTTCTCTTCATTTTCTCCTCCCGAATAAACAGGTGAATTATATTAGCGGCTCTTTAGAGTGTCAAGGAAAAGGCGCTTCAGGCGATACATGATCATCGTCGAGCCCGATTTCCACATCTGTTGATAAAGCTGTGGAAATCTTAAAATCCCACCAAACCGCCCGTTTTCATAACTCGTAACTTTTCCGTTTTATGGTAAGTCCCACTTCAGGCCGCCTGTGAAAAACCGCCGCGGTTTTCCACATGTCTTTTCCCCAGGGCCGGTTTTTCCGCCACCCGCCATCCGTCGATCGACTCCCCCGAATACCTTGAAGTCCCCGTCTCTTTGATATAGAATGGCCTATACATAAAGGTCGCATTCCTCCGGTGGGATAGTGGATGTCTCTGGATTACGCGAAGCTGTGGCGGGATTGTCTTGACTCCTTGCGGGAGAGAGTCAGCCCTCACACCTATGTCTGGTTCGACTCGACCTCCCTCATCAAGCTGGATGGTGACAGGGCGGTTGTCGCCACCTCCAACCCCTTCTCGCGCGAATGGCTGGAGAAAAGGCATCTGGGGCTCATAATAGAGGCACTCAGGGAAAAGGGAGTTGTGGTCGAAGGTGTGGATGTGGTGGTAAAGGAAAGCCCCGCCCGCCATCATAAAGGAAAGCGGTTGGGATATCTCGACCCTGAGAGCCTGATGGAGGACACCGACAGCAGTTCGCTCAATGAAAAATATACTTTCGACACCTTCGTCATCGGTCCCTCTAATCACTTCGCTCACGCCGCTGCCCTATCCGTAGCCGAGTCCCCCACCACTTACAACCCTCTTTTCATCTATGCCGGTCCGGGGCTGGGAAAGACGCATCTGCTGCACGCGACGGGTCACTATTTCAGGAAATTATATCCCGGCTCGGGGGTCATCTACGTGTCCTCGGAGAGGTTCGTCAACGATTATATCAACGCTCTTCGCAACAGCCGCATACCCTCTTTTCAGAAGAAGTACCGCTCCTGCGACCTCTTGATGGTCGACGACGTGCAGTTCCTCGCGGGAAAGGAGCGGATGCAGGAAGAGTTCTTCCATACTTTCAACGACCTCTACAACAACAACAAGCAGATAGTGATAACATGCGACCGAGCCCCCAAGACCATACCAACGCTGGAGGAAAGATTGATTTCCCGTTTTGAATGGGGCCTGGTCACCGATATACAACCGCCGGATTTGGAAACGAGAATAGCCATTCTGAGAAAAAAGGCCTCTCTTGACGGCCGCCATGTCCCCGATGATGTCATCTACCTCATAGCCTCAAAGTTCGAGACCAACATCAGGGAGCTGGAAGGGGCCCTTATAAGGGTGATAGCATACTCCTCCCTTACCAAGACGGAGATAAGCGTGGATTCCGCCCTGATGGTCTTGAAGAGTATGCTTCCCGAGACCAAAAAACAGGATATAACCATCGATTACATAATTCAGGTGACCTCGGACTATTTTTCCATATCGCCTGACCACCTCGTCAGCGCAAACCGTTCCCGTCTTTTGGTGACCGCGAGACAGATAGCGATGTATCTTTGCAGGGAATTCACCGATAAGTCCCTGCCCGCCATCAGCGAGGCGTTCGGCGGCAGACATCACTCAACGGTCATCCACGCGATTGAGAAAGTGAAAGGTCAAATACAGGAGAAAAGGGATGTTTATAATATCATCCAAGAACTCACCAACCGCATCAAGAGCGCATGATCTTTCGACATCACCAAAACGAAAACTTTGTTGAAAAGTTCTCTGGTATATGGAAAACCTTCATGATTTTTCCCTTGCTTACGTCTAAACGAACATCTCTCACACTTCTTCGACACGGTTTTCAACAGCTTCATCCCCAGAGTGCCCTGCAGAATGACCCTTTTTTGACACAATCGACAGTTAATATGAATAATACTAAGGGTTTAAAGATAGATTATTAGTAAGGAGGTCGTTATGATAACGAGTTGTTTACGAGAAGACCTGGGCAATGCCCTCCAAAGCGTTCAGCGAGCGGTCTCCCCGAAAAGCATGATGCCCGCTCTTTCGGGCGTCCTCTTGGAGACCTCAGAAGACTCCCTTAAACTGCATGCCACCGATCTCGAGGTATACATGTGCATGAACATACCCGTAAAAGTGGAGGAACAAGGGAGATCACTGGTGAGTGGAAGGCTTCTCACGGATATAGTGAGGAACATCGACGGAGAGATGGTCACACTCCACAGCTCAGAAGGGAACATGACCGTAAGGGGAGGGAATTACGAGTCGTCTTTGCGAACCCTCCCCGTTGAGGATTTCCCGGTGATGTCCGAAACTAAAGAGGCGATACTCGAGGGAATCTCCTCCTCCAAGATAAACGAAGCCATCGGACAAGTGGCCAAAGCGGCTTCAAAAGATGATAAGCGTCCTATCCTGCAGGGGATTCTCCTGGAATTCCAAGAGGGAAAGATAAATATGGTGAGTACGGACAGCTATCGGTTGGCGGCCACAACCATTGATATAGAGGAAAGACCTTTCACGGCGGATTCCTTCATCATTCCGGCAAGAGCAATGCTGGAACTATCCCGATGGAGCGGTAAAGACAAGGTTTTATCCATATCCAGGGCCGAAGGACAAATCAGGTTCGATGCAGGATCGGCGGTCATGCTCGTAAGGGAGATAGAGGGAAAGTTCCCCAACTGGAAACAACTCATACCGGAGAAACAGAACATACTCATCAGAGTCAATAGAGAAGCAATTCTCTCGGCCATCAAGAGGGCTTCGATAATCGGCACAACGGTGATCATGGAAGTGGGAGAAGACGGCCTGAGGATATCCTCCGAAAGCAGGGAGATCGGAAGATCCGATGAGAAGGTTGAGGCCAGGGCGGAGGGGGGCTCCATAAAAATTGCCTTCAACGCGGAGTTTTTAACGGACGGCATCTCGGGATGCAGAACCGAGGAGATAATCATGAAGGTGGATGAGCCGGAGAAACCCGGAGTTATATTCTCGGAGGGAGAACCTTACAGGTATCTGATAATGCCCATCAAGATCTGAAATTACCAAGAGCAAGGTAAAGGAAAAAGGACCGCCGTCAAGGGAGCGACGGTGATCAAAGCTTGCTGTTAGAAGTAAGATTAAGAGATTTCAGAATACATGAGGAGAAAGATCTCCGCCTGGAGAAAGGCATAAACCTCTTTCACGGCGAGAACGGTTCCGGAAAAACCAGCATCCTTGAAGCTATTCACTTGGTTTTAAAAGGAAAGAGTTTTCGCACTGCGAGCACCGCAGATCTCATAAGAGAGGGCGCGGAAAGCGCCGTAGTGATCGTCGTGGCGGAAGTAAAAGACGCAAGGAGGACCATCGCCAGACAGCTTTCTCGAAAAGCGGGAATGAGGATGAGAATTGACGGAAAAGATCCGACATCAAAAGGCTTAGACATGCCGATCCAAACGATATCCTTCACCCAGGAAAATATATGGACGATAAAGGGCGAACCAGGGGGGAGAAGGGATTGGATAGACGATCTGGTGGAACAGTCGTACCCAGAGGAAGAGGAGAGGATGAGGGACTTCCGGAGAGCGCTGTATCAAAGGAACGAGATGCTCAAAAAGATAAGGGCGGGGAAGGAGAGAGAGGAGTCGCTGTCACCATGGGAGGAGATAATAGCGGAGAGAGGAAACGAAATAAAAGAGCGTAGACTTGAGGTACTGAGGAAGTTGGAGGAAGAGACCGGTCGCATGATGGAGAAGGGGGAGGGGGAAAGGATACTGCTGAGATACTACGGCACTTTTGAGGATGAAGAAGATCTGTTGAAAAAGCTGAGAAAAAACAGATATAAGGATATATCAAGAGGGGCGACCGGCATAGGACCCCACCGCGACGAGATACTCTTCCTCCTTGATGGGAGGAGTTTAAGGCAGAGGGGGTCTCAGGGGCAGCAGAGAAAAGCAGCGGTGATATTAACGCTCGCTTCGTCAGCACTCCTGGAAAGCGCGTTGGGGGTACCATGCATCCCTATGCTCGATGACATGCCGTCGGAGCTGGATGATAAGACGATCGAATGGTTGATTGAGAGGATCTCCGAGCGGGAGCAGGTATTGGTGACTGCCAACACCAACAGGATCGGAGGTTTTGAAAGAAGGGCGGAGGCACTGTATCGCATTTAAGGGTCGAGGGGGAGAAAGCGGTCGCTTTGGTCGAGGAGATAAAACTGGGAGACCTCCTGGAGTCGGTTCTCGGGGAGGAAAGGTTCAAGGAGCTGTCTGATCTTAGAAGTCTCAGTATTCGCTGGAAAGATCTGGTCGGAGAAGAGGCTGGGAGAAGGACGCGACCTCTCATGATCATGGGAAGGAAATTGATAATAGGAGCGGCCAGTCCTTCATGGAGCAGTGAGATGATCTTAAGAAAAAGCGAGATAAGAAAAAGCATAAAAGAGAAAACGGGCATGGATTTCGAAGACATTATCATAACCATAAAGACTTTGTATAAAGTATAACTCTAAAGTTCACACCGAAAGGAAACCTCGCAGCTAAGGAATGAAATAATCAAATTATAGGGCTATAATTGTATTATGGATAGCGTTCGTTTGATAATGGGCGCGGTCGTGCTTGAAGACGAAAAAAAGGAGCGAGTAATTGTCAGAGAGAGAGACAGCAGGAAGCAGCGAGGCGGATAGCGGATACGATGCCAGCTCGATAACGGTCCTTGAGGGGCTTGAGGCGGTCAGGAAGCGTCCGGGCATGTATATAGGGTCCACCGGGCCCAGAGGATTACACCATCTCATCTATGAGGTGGTGGATAACAGCATAGATGAGTGTCTCGCCGGGTTCTGCTCGAACATATGGATAACGCTGCATGGGGACAACTCGGTGACCGTGGTCGATGACGGGCGGGGGATACCCATAGACGTAATAGAGAAGTATGGGAAGCCCGCCGCCGAGGTAGTGCTGACCATGCTGCATGCCGGGGGAAAATTCGAGAGCAAGGCCTACAAGGTATCCGGAGGTCTGCACGGCGTGGGGCTCTCGGTGGTGAACGCATTATCCGAATGGTTGATACTGGAGGTGGGAAGGGGAGGAAAGGTCTATCAGCAGAGGTATGAGAGGGGTAAACCAACGACATGCCTACAGGAAGTGGGAACCGGCCGGAGAAACGGGACCATAATACGCTTCCTGCCGGATAAAAAAATTTTCGAAACCCTCGAATACGATTTCGACGTCATCGCGCAGCGCATGCGGGAGATGGCCTTCCTTAACGAAGGAGTCAGGATTGAGCTCACCGACGAGAGAACCCAGCCCCCCACCCAGGCCGTATTCAAGTACGCCGGAGGGATAAGGGACTTCATCGCGCACATCAACCAGAACAAGGAACCTCTGCACCGCAAGATCATCTACATCAGCGGGGAAAAGGAAGATGCTCAGCTGGAGATAGCCATGCAGTACAACAAGGGCTATGTGGAGAGCATCTTCACCTTCGCCAACAACATAAACACGCATGAGGGAGGCACTCACCTGGCCGGGTTCAAATCCGCCCTTACCAGGGTCATAAACGACTATGCGAGGAAGAAGGGGTTCCTCAAGGAGAAAGAGGAGAACCTCACCGGAGAAGACATAAGGGAGGGGCTCGCGGCCATCATAAGCGTAAAGCTGAAGGAGCCCCAATTTGAGGGCCAGACCAAGACGAAACTCGGGAACACGGATATCAAGGGATTCGTGGAATCGGTGGTGAACGCCAAACTGGCGGAGTTCCTCGAGGAGAACCCGGGAGAAGCCAGAGTGATATGCACCAAGACGGTGGCTGCGGCTAAAGCGAGGCAAGCGGCAAGGCACGCCCGGGAACTGACTAGGAGAAAATCGCTCCTGGAGAACAGCTCGCTGCCGGGGAAGCTGGCCGACTGCTCGCAGCGCAACCCGGCCATGTGCGAGATATATCTTGTGGAGGGTGACTCGGCTGGGGGCTCGGCGAAACAGGCCAGGGACCGCAGCTTCCAGGCCATACTCCCCCTGCGGGGGAAAATACTCAACGTGGAGAAGGCGAGACTCAACAAGATACTCAACAACCAGGAGATACAGGCCATAATATCGGCTCTGGGGACGGGGATAGGAGAGGATTTCGATATCGGAAAAGCCCGTTACCATAAGGCCATAATCATGACCGACGCCGACGTTGACGGTGCCCATATCCGCACGCTGATCCTCACCTTCTTTTTCAGGTATATGCCGGAGATGATAGAAAACGGCTACGTGTATATCGCCCAGCCCCCCCTGTTCCGAGTGAACGCGGGGGGGAAGGATTATTACGCCCAGACGCAGGAAGAGCTGGAGGAGCTCAGCCGCCGCTTCGACGGGAAGAAGGTTACCATACAGAGGTATAAGGGCTTGGGCGAGATGAACGCCGAGCAGCTCTGGGAAACGACCATGAACCCCGAGGCCAGGAGCCTGGTGCAGGTGAAGATAGAGGACGCCCTGCTGGCCAACGAGCTCTTCTCCACCCTCATGGGGGATGACGTGGAAGCGCGAAGGCAGTTCATCCAAAGACACGCCAAGAACGTGAGGTTCCTGGACATCTGAAAGGATCCTTTGGAGATACCCGCAAAAACGGGAGGTAAATGAAGTGATCAAGCCGCTTTCCGGAAAGATAAAACCCCTTGAGATAGAGGAAGAGATGCAGCGGTCCTACATCGATTACGCCATGAGCGTCATCGTGGGCAGGGCGCTTCCGGACGTCCGTGACGGCCTTAAGCCGGTACACCGCCGCATCCTCTACGGCATGTATGAGCAGAACCTGACCCCCGGAAGACCCCACCGCAAGTCGGCGAGGGTAGTCGGCGACGTGATGGGGAAATATCACCCCCACGGGGACGCGGCCATCTACGACGCTTTAGTGCGGATGGCTCAGGACTTCTCCATAAGGTATGAGCTCATAGACGGGCACGGAAACTTCGGGTCGGTGGACGGAGACAACCCCGCGGCCATGCGCTACACCGAAGCGCGCCTGGCCCCCATAAGCATGGAGATGCTCGCGGACATCGAGAAGAACACCGTTGACTTCACCCCCAACTATGACGAGTCCATGCAGGAGCCGGTGGTTCTCCCATCCCGCTTCCCCAATCTTTTGGCCAACGGCTCCAGCGGGATCGCCGTGGGCATGGCCACCAACATCCCTCCCCACAACCTGGGGGAGGTGATAGACGCAGCGGTGGCCCTGCTGGAGGATCCCCGCCTGGGGCCCCAAGATCTCATGCGGCATGTGAAAGGTCCCGATTTCCCGACAGGGGGCATGATAATGGGGTTGTCGGGAATCCGCGACGCCTACCTCACCGGGCGCGGACTCATCAAGGTGAGAGGGAGGGCGCACATCGAAACCTCTAAGGGCGGCAGGAGCGCCGTGGTGGTGACGGAGATCCCCTTCCAGGTCAACAAAGCGAGGCTGGCGGAGCGCATCGCCGAACTGGTGCGGGAGAAGAAGATATCAGGGATATCCGACCTCAGGGACGAATCCGACCGCAACGGGATCCGATTGGTGGTGGAGCTGAAGAGGGAGGCCAACCCTCAGGTGGTCCTTAACCAGCTCTACAAACACACCCAGCTGGAAGATACCTTCGGGGCCATAATGATCGCCCTGGTGGACGGGGTGCCGCGCACCCTCAACCTCGCCGAGATGCTGGAACACTACCTGCGCCATCAGGTCGAGGTGGTGGAAAGGCGCACCCGTTTCGACCTGGAGAAAGCGGAACAGCGGGCGCATATCCTGGAGGGCCTGCTGATAGCGCTGGACCACATAGACCAAGTGATAGAGACCATACGCGGTTCCCGCACGGTGGAAGAGGCCAGGGAGCGCCTGCAAAAAGGCTTCGGACTGACCGAAGCGCAGGCGCAAGCCATCCTGGAGATGAGACTGCAACGCCTCACCGGCCTGGAGCGCCAGAAGGTCAAGGACGAGCATAAAGAACTCCTCGAGAAAATAGCCTACCTGCGGTCAGTGTTGGAGGATCCCTCCAAGCTCCGCGGGATCATCAGGGACGAGCTCCTGAGGATAAAAGAGAAATACGCCGACCCCCGACGCACTGAGATACGCCCGGAGGAAGCGGACCTCAACGTCGAGGACCTCATAGCCGAGGAGGAGGTCATCGTGACCATCACCCATTCCGGTTATGTGAAGAGGATACCCATAACCGCGTACCGCAGGCAGAAGCGCGGAGGCAGAGGGATAACCGGGACCAGCCTTAAAGAGGGGGATTTCGTCGAGCACATATTCGTGGGCTCCACCCATAACTATTTACTCTTCTTCTCCAACCGGGGCCGGGTATACCGGCTGAAGGTATATGAAATAGGAGAGGGCAGCAGGACCTCGCGAGGACAGGCGCTGGTCAACCTGCTGCCCTTGGCTGCCGGAGAGAAGATATGCTCGGTCATAAGCACCCGCGCCTACGAAGACGGTCAATACCTGATGATAGCGACGCGAGGCGGGATGATAAAAAAGACCAGGTTCAAGGAGTACGACAGCCCCCGGAAAGACGGCCTCATCGCCATCGTCCTCAAGGAGGGGGACGAGGTCATCGACACCCGCCTGACCAACGGGGAGGCCAGCGTCATCCTCACCACCCGCGAAGGCTACGCCATAAAGTTCTCCGAGAACGACTGCCGCCCCATGGGGCGCGCCACCCAGGGCGTCAAGGCGATGAGCCTCGGCCCCGACGACCGGGTTGTGGCCATGGGGGTCGCTTCTGAGGACGCCGACCTCTTCGTCATCACCGACTACGGATACGGCAAGCGAACGGCGGTGTCGCGCTATCCGCTGCAGAGAAGGGGAGGCAAAGGCGTGCGCACCATTCAGTACGTTCCTCAAAAAGGAAAGATAGCCGGAGCGAAGTGCGTGAAGGAGAACCAGGAGATCATCGCCGTCTCCACTGACGGCGTGGTCATCCGGGTGGCGGCCGACGGCATAAACCGCATGGGGCGCGCCACTCAGGGCGTAAAGGTCATGAACCTGCGCGAAGGAGACAGCGTGGCGGCCATAGCCATGAAGGTGGTCGATGAGGGAGAGGAAGAGGGGCCCGGGGAAGGCGGGGAAGAAGAGGCCTCCTCCCCGGAACAGGGCTGAGCGGAGCATGGAACCGACTTATGGGGGATGAGACCCACCGTTTCGATTTGGTCGAACACACCGCGGACGTGGGCATACGCGCATGGGGAGACACCCTGGAGGAGATGCTGGAGAACGCGGCGGCCGCGATGTTCTCGCTCACGGCGGACATCGATAGACTGGAGGAGAGGGCCGAGGAGAGCGTAAAGGCCGAGGCGGATACGCCCGAGGACCTTCTGGTGGGATGGTTGGAGGAGCTCCTGTACCTGGCGGAGGCGAAGAGGCTCGCTTTGAGAAGGGCCCGGGTGGACATGCTGGAGCCCGGATGGAGAGTGCGCGGGAGAGCCTTCGGGTGCGGGCTCGAGGAGTGCCGCAGTGTGTTGCGAGGGGAAATAAAAGGGGTCACCTATCACCGCTTGGAGTTGGCCCGCGAGGGAAGCGGCTGGCGCTGTCAAGTGATCTTCGATGTATGAAGCGCGCGGGCCGGAGGGCTAAAAGGCGGGCAGCGGGGAAAAGAGGAAGGCGATGAGCGACATCCGATCCACGGTCAGGAGGAAAAACGGATACCTGTGGGAGATCCCGCCGGAGACCAGACCAGAGATGAGGGTCCCAGGACGGATCTTCGCGGATGAGGACCTGCTGAGCGCCGCGGAGGTCGACGGGGCGCTGGAGCAGGTGATCAACGTGGCCTGCCTTCCCGGGATCAGGGAAGCGTCCATGGCCATGCCCGATCTTCACTGGGGCTATGGGTTCCCCATCGGAGGAGTGGCGGCCACGGCCGGGGAGGAGGCGGTGGTGTCGCCCGGAGGAGTGGGATACGACATAAGCTGCGGCGTGCGCCTGCTGCGCACCTCCCTGCGGAGGGAGGAAGTGCGGCCTCTCCTGCAGGAACTGCTCGACAACCTCGCCGCATTGGTCCCCAAGGGCCTGGGGACGAAGGGAAGACTCGCTTTCACCCGAAGGGAGATGGAAGAGTTGATGCGCGGGGGCGTGCCTGCCCTGTTGGCTCGGGGGATCGGATGGGAAGAGGACCTGGAGTTCATCGAGGACGGCGGGGTCTTTCCCGGAGCAGACCCCGGCAAAGTCAGCGAACGCGCCTTTGAAAGAGGAAAAGGACAGGTAGGCACGCTGGGGTCAGGAAACCACTTTCTGGAGATCCAGTGGGTGGACCGGGTCTACGCGCCGCAAGAGGCGCGCATTCTGGGCCTGGAAGAGGGCCAGGTGGTGGTCATGTTGCACTCGGGTTCGCGCGGGTTGGGCCACCAGATATGCACCGATTACGTCAAACGCATGGCCCAAGCGCTGGACCGCTACCGCATCATCCTTCCCGACCGCCAGTTGGCCTGCGCCCCCGTCGATTCCCGGGAGGGGGAGGATTATCTCGCGGCCATGGCCTGCGCGGCCAATTTCGCCATGGCCAACAGGGAGGCCCTGGGAGAATGGGTGAGGGAGGGATTCGAGAAGACCTTCCGCTGCGGGGCGAGAAAGCTGGGCCTAACTCTCCTCTATGACATATCGCACAATCTGGCCAAGAGGGAGAGCCATCTGGTCGAAGGGAAAGAAGAAGATGTGGTGGTGCACCGCAAGGGAGCCACCCGCGCCTTTCCCGGAAGCAGGCCGGAGGTCCCCGAGCCCTACCGGGAAGCGGGCCAGCCGGTCATCGTGCCCGGGGACATGGGCAGTTATTCCTTCGTGATGGTGGGGTCGGAGGGGGCGCTTCGCTTGAGCTTCGGCTCCACCTGCCACGGAGCCGGGAGGACCATGAGCCGCTCACAGGCCAAGAAGAAAATCAAGGGATCGGAGCTTAAGCGGAAGCTGGGAGAGGCGGGCATTCTGGTGGAGGCGGCCACCATGGCGGGATTGGCAGAGGAGGCCCCCGAGGCCTACAAGGACGCGGAAAAGATAACCGCAGTTTGCGAGGGGGCGGGGCTGTCAAAGCGCGTGGCGCGGCTGCGGCCCATGGCGGTGCTGAAGGGATGACCCGGGGGACGAGCGAGGACAAGCGCGGCGGAGAGGCGGCGCTTCGAGCGCTCCGCGCGGCTGCCATGGTCGCCCTGGCCCTTTCCCTCGGTCTGTGGGGATGCGGCGGAAAGGGGACAAAGGCGAGCGCTCCCGAAAACGGCATCGATTATGCGCGGCGGGGGAACTACAAGGTCAGGGCGACCGAAAACGGCCGGGATCTGGGGATCGGCCTGTACGACGACGGCTCACTGCGCCTGCTGCCGGAAGGGCGCCTTCTGGTGCTGATATATGACCGTGAGTCTAATAAAGGGTGGTCCTTCGACCGCGGCAGCCGCCGGACAAGGCCCGCGGGTCGGGAAGAGGTCGCCGCCTTCGACAACTTCATGCCGGCGACCCTGCTGGAACCCTACTTTCAGCTCAAAGACCACTGGTCGGGGGGGGAGTTCCGCATGACCGTAGATGACGGCAGGGCCTTTCGTATAATCATGGACGGCCCCCGCGGCCTGCCGACTCTTTTCGAGGTGGTGGACGGGCGCGGCGCCATCATCCGCAGGGTTGAGTGGTCCTATTTTAAGGTGGGTGAGGTCAGCCGCCGCAACTTCCAGCCTCCGTCAACCGAATAAACACAATATGTGGGGTTTCCTCTTTACAATATCAACAATATCTTGTTTGTATTGTTAATAACGTCCTGGCGGAATAAGGGGTCTTTCTCGTTCGCCGACCTCAGAGGGTCCGCAGTGAGCGCAGCCATCCGCCCACGGCGACCACGCGGGCCACTTTGTGCAGGCCCTCATCTCGCACGCGCTCAGGGACATCGGAGGCCAGGTGAAAATCCGGATGCTCGCTGCGCTCGAACCAAGACCAGTCGCAGGTCACGCTGGGTATATGATACGCGAAGAAAAGGGAAGAGGCCGAGCCCGGCTCGCTGCCGTTGATCTCCAGATAGACGCCGAGGGAGGAGGCCGCCTCATCCAGCGCATCCACGACGGGTCGGTTCTTGCGGTAGTTCAGGTCCCATACGTCCATGTAATCTCCGGCGCCCGCCCCCAACCCCTCAAGATAGATGATGCGGACGGAATTGCGCATCCCCCGCTCCTCCAGGGCCTCCGCCAGGGCCTTGGCTCCGAAGTTGCCGCACTCTCCCGCGTTCAGCTCGGCGAAGACCAGGGTAGCCCGGGGCGATTCGCCCAAGGAGGCCATGGCCCTGGCCAGCTCCAGCACGGCGGCCGCTCCGGTGGCGTTGTAGTCGGCTCCCGGATATACCTCGCCGGTTTGCGGATCCACCCCCATGCCGTCGAAGTGGGCCGCGAAGACGACGAACCCGGATCGGTCGACGGCTCCGGGGATTACCCCTATGACGTTGCTGGCCGTCACCGCCTCATCCTCTTGCGGCTCATCCAGAAAGCTTCGGCTGGCTGGGAATCGGAAGGGCTGACGCATCCCCTCCAGACCCAACGCCGTGAAGGGCTGGAGCCCTGCCTCTCGGAATGAGCTCTCCAAGAAAGACGTTATCTCCTCGTTCTGGGGAGAGCCGGCGGGGCGGCCGCGCATCTCCGGGGAGGCCAGCAGGCGCACCGTCTCCATCATCCGCCCGGCGTCGATCGAATCCGCGAGTCGCCCGAGCAGCGGGTTCCGGTCAAGCGGCGTGACCGGGCCGGCCTCTTCGCCAGGGGAGCCGCATCCCGCGGTCAGCAGGGAGACGGCGATGATAAATGCGGAGATGAGGACACAGAACACGGGCGCGCGCGGTGCCGCTGGCACCGGCCTCAACGGATGCCCCCCGCATCTCCCGATTGGCCGAAAGCCCGCTCGCGACGTCTGGCCCGGACGAACAATGGGACCAGCGCCGCTTCGGCCAGCAGCACCGCACCCAGTATTATCAACAGGTAAAGCCAGAGAAGAGAGCCCTTGCCCCCTTCGCCGACCGAGGCCAGACCCGCCTCGGCGGGATTCACGCCTAAGGCCTGGAAGGCATCGACCTCGCGCTCGTTCTCGCTGATGTTCACGGTTATCCTTACGTCATCGGTATGGGCGGCCTCGCGCAGGGTCCGCACGATCTGCCGCAGGGCCAGGGATGCAGCCTCGCGGTCCCCGGCCAGCTGCATCAGCTCGCCGGATAGATTGACCGCGTAGCTGCTCCCCACCATGCTCTTGGTGGAATACATCAGTTTTACCCCCTGGGGTATGTAGGTCCGGTAGCCCTGCTCCCGCTCCTCCTCTGTCGGCCCCTCCAGAAGGTCCTTGACGGCGAACTCGACCATCTGCCCGCCTCCGGGTATGTTGGAGCGAGGAGCCCCCACAAGCTCGCCGTCCTTGTAGAAGTACAGCTGCATCACGAAGGACTCGGTCTGAGGGGGAGGCATGGGAGGGCCTTCCTCGGGAGACTGCTGGACCGGCGGCTCCTCCTGCGCCATCGCGTCCCGCGGCGACGCGGCGAAAAACAGCATTGCCGCCAGGGCCAGAAGGGATGCGGCGGCGAGAGCGGCCGGGATATGCGCCTTTACAAGAACCTTCATCATCGAGACTCCTTTACGCGATACGGCCGTGAACCCGATCAATTCTATCCGTTAGACGCCCCGGCGCTCAAGAGAGGACCGTTTTGGAGGCCGGCGCTCCCCGTGGTATAAAAGGTCATGAGGAGATAAAAGGCGAAAGGGTTTAACGATGAAGCGCATTCTCATAATCGAGGACGAGAGGCCGCTGGCGGAAGCGCTGAAATACTCCCTGACCAAAGAGGGCTACGGGGTGGATCTGGCCCATGACGGCGATGCGGGCCTGCGCCGGTTCCGGGAGGGGGGAGTAGATCTGGTGCTCCTGGACCTGATGCTGCCGGAGGTCGACGGGCTGGAGGTGTGCCGCCGCATCCGCGCCGATTCCAGGGTGCCCATCATCATGCTCACCGCGAGGGATTCCGACTTGGACAAGGTGCTGGGGCTGGAGATGGGAGCGGACGATTACGTCACCAAGCCCTTCAACACACGCGAGGTCCTGGCCCGCATAAAGGCGGTGCTGCGCAGGTCGGAGGCAAGGGAGGAGGAGTCCCCCGCACTGGTGAGATGGGGTGGGATAACCATGGACCGGGAAAGGCATGAGGTTAGCGTGGAAGGCAAACCGCTGCGCCTTACCCCCATCGAATACGGCCTCCTGGAGCTGTTCCTGAGGCATCCGCGCAAGGCCTTGCCTCGCGAATACCTCATAACCCAGGTCTGGGGCGGGAGCTTCTACGGACCCACCAAGACGCTGGATGTGCACATCCGCCACCTGCGGGAGAAACTCGAGCCCGACCCCGCCAACCCCGCATACATAACCACGGTGCGAGGAGTGGGATACCGCCTGGATAAGCCCCCGGAGGGCTGAGCCTTGTACAGCCTGCGCCGCATCCTGTCCTTGCGACTGGGGCTGGCGCTGTTGCTCGCCTTCGCCGCGGCGGCGCTGGCCATCCCCATGCTGCTGAGGCAGCGCATGCTGAACGAGCAGAAACAAGGATTGTTGGGGGAGGCGCGGATGCTCGCCGGGGCGCTCGAGGAGGCCGTTCTGCCGGAGGAGGGCGAGGGCCTGGACCGGCTGATCAAGCGGCTGGCGGAGGACTCGAGGGAGAGGCTGACCGTGGTGGACGGCGAGGGGCGGGTGCTGGCCGACTCCGAGGCGGACCCTGCGGAGATGGACAATCACGCCGATCGGCCCGAGATAAAGGCAGCGCTCGCGGGGGAAGAGGCGACAGCGAACCGCAGGTCTCCCACGCTGGGGCTGGATTTCGTCTATGCGGCGGTGCCGCTGCGATGGGGCGCGCGGCCGTCCGGGGCATTGAGGGTGGCCGTCAGGGAAAGCGAGGTCACCGGGACCGCAGTATCCACCGGCATCCTCCTCGCGGTCTTGATGGCCGCTCTTATGACTCTGATGTACGCGCTGACCCTACGGGCGCAGAGGATCCTGCGAGCCGACCTTCGGGATCTGGCGCATACGGCGAAGAGGCTTTTGGAAGAGGAGGCAGCAGAGGCCGCCGTGGCGCGGCCGCGGCTCGCGGATCTCAGGGCGCTCTCCGAGGAACTGGAGGAGCTGGGCAAAAAGGCCGGGGAGCGGCGGCGCGGCCTGCGCGCGGAGAAAGAGCGCCTGGAGGCGGTGCTGGAGAGCGTCAGCGCGGGCATATTGGGCCTGGATTCTGAGGGCAGGGTGGAGCTGGTGAATCAGGCGGCCGAGCGCATCCTCGGCCTCAGGCGCGGGGAGGCGATGGGCAGGATGCTGGCGGAGGTGCACTCGAGCACGGCGATGGACCGCGCGGCCGCGGCGGCCATGCGGGGCTCGGAGATAGAGCTGGAGACGCAGATATCCGCGCCTCGCAAGAGGCAGCTGCGGGTGAAGGCCAGTCCCGTTATGGGGACTGGCGGCGAGGCCGAGGGAGCTATCGTGGTCCTTGACGACATAACCGCAGCTCGCGGCACCGAGAGGATGAGGAGGGACTTCGTGGCCAACGTGTCCCACGAGCTGAGGACGCCGGTGGCCAATCTGCGCGCCCTGGTGGAGGCATTGAGATGCGGGGCCATGGAGGAGAAGGAGGCGTCTCGCAGGTTTCTCGATGACCTCGATGCGGAATCGGAGCGCCTGGCCCGCCTCATCGAGGACCTCTTGACCCTATCCCGCCTGGAATCAGCGGAATTCGCTCCACAGCAACAGCCGGTGGAGCTGTGCGGCCTGCTGCGCGATGCGGTCGAGAGCAAGCGCCTGCTGGCAGAGCGCTACGGCGTGGAGATACGCCTGGTCCCCTTTGCGGGAGAGGTTTATGTGACCGGGGACGGCGGACTCATCAAGACGGCCTGCGCCAATCTCCTGGACAACGCGGTCAAGTACAACCGGGAGGGAGGCAGCGTGGAGGTCTCCTTGGAAATGGGCGAGGGAGAGGCCAGATTGAGTTTCGTCGACACCGGAATAGGCATACCCGAGGAGGACCGCGAGCGGGTGTTCGAGCGGTTCTATCGGGTTGACAGGGCGCGTTCCCGGGAGACCGGCGGTACCGGCCTGGGGCTCTCCATCGTCAAGCATGTGGCCGAGCTGCACGGAGGCAGGGTGGAGCTCGCAAGCAGGGAGGGGGCGGGATCCGCCTTCACCCTGATACTGCCCGAGGAAGGCGGCTTGATGAATGCGGCCGCGCAATCATGACCACACCGTGATCATCGCCTCGCTCAAGATCGGCCCACAGCCAGGCGGCTGAAACCCTTAATAAAAATGAAGCCCTCCCGTAATCGGGGGAAAAGGGCCGTGGCCGGCGGGGCGCGACAATCCTCAAACCGGAACAACGAGGCCCTTAACCGAACATTAACCCGATCTTAGCGATTTTTAAGGCCTGATTTACCGCGAATGAAGGGAGGCCCTTTTCAATTAAGGGAGCAGCGAGGCAAGGCGGGAAAGCGAGCCGGAGGCCCCAGGGGGGCGCCGAAGGCTGGATATACATAGAGCCGGGTTAAAGCGAAGGAACGAAGGAAGAAAGAGGATGAAAGGAGAAGGCATGACCTCGAAGACCAAGGGCTTTCTGGGAATCGCGGCCCTGCTGGTCGTCCTGCTGGCCTCTCTGGCGTCGGCGGGATGCGGCAATAAAAAAGAGGGCTCCGGCGGAGGAGAGGCCGCGCAGACGCAGAAGTACTCAGGCACGGTGAAGTGTTCCGGTTCCACGACGGTGCTTCCCCTCGCCCAAGAGGCGGCGGACCGTTTCATGGAAGCCAACCCCGACGCCAACATCGAAGTGCAGGGCGGGGGCTCCAGCGTAGGCATCACCCAGGTCAAGGACGGGGTGGTCGATATCGGCATGAGCTCGCGCGACATCAAGCAGGAGGAGAACGCGGACGGAGCCCTGATGCCCCAGAAGATAGCTCTGGACATCATCTCCGTGGTGGTGCACCCGAGCAACAAAGTGGAGAATCTCACCGCCGAGCAGGTAAAGGACATCTTCACCGGCAAGATAACCAACTGGAAGGATGTCGGCGGGGAGGACGCCGAGATAATCGTGGTGGTGCGGGACAAGGCCTCGGGAACGAGGGAGATGTTCGACGAGAAGGCCCTGGGGCACAAGAAAGACAACCCGGTGGAGCCGGTCTCCTCGGCCATCGAGTGCAACTCCAACGGCGTGCTGCGGGAGACGGTGGCCTCCAAGCCCAAGGCCATCGGCTATGTGTCCAAGGGCTACGTGAACAACTCCATCAAAGAGGTCAAGTACAACGGGGTGGCCCCCACGGTTCAGACGGCCAAAGACAAGACCTATCCCTTGGCCCGCTATCTCTACCTCATCACCAAGGGCCAGCCCTCGGGAGCGGCGAAGGGCTTCATAGACTTCGTTCTCTCGGACGCTTTCCAGAACGACGTGGTGGCCAAGGAGTACATACCCATAAAGCAGGCGCAGTAAGGCAAGAGCCTCTTCGCGGGTGGCGCGTCGCCCCTCCTGCCCTCCGAGCGCGCCACCGGGGACCATGCGAGGGGAGCGCGGGGAATACGGCGCTCCCCTCCGACCCTGCCCCCGGCCCGGAACGATAAGGAGAGACGGCTTGAGAGAAAGGAAGGCGAAAAAAGGGGACCCCCTGGCCCGGGCGGTGATGCTGGTATGCTCGTCGGTATGCATATTGGGAATAGCCCTGATCTTCATCTTCATCATCAAGGAGAGCCTTCCGGCCTTTCGCGAGCTGGGGCCATCCAACCTTTTCGGGGCGCAGTGGTCGCCCGATGTGTCCGAGCCGGCGGCGGGTAAATACGGGATGCTGGCCTTCATCAACGGGACGCTGCTCACCACCCTGGGGGGCCTGCTGCTGGGTGCGCCTCTGGGGATCAGCACGGCCATATTCCTCGATCAGGTAGCTCCGCGCAGGGCGGCGAGGGTCATTCATCGAGGGGTCGAGATGCTTGCGGGGATACCCTCGGTGGTCATCGGCTGGTTCGGCCTGACCATGTTGGTGCCCTTTCTGGCGAGGATATCCGGAACGGGAGGAGACGGCCTGCTGGCGGCCTCCATCGTGCTGGGCATCATGACCCTTCCCACCATCACTTTTCTCTCGCTGGAAGCCCTGCGGTCCCTGCCCCCCGAGTACAAAGAGGCGTCGCTGGCCATGGGGGCCACGCGCTGGCAGACCATCAGGAGGATTTTGGTCCCCGCTGCGCGGCGGGGTATCCTGGTGGCGGTCATCCTGGGCATGGGCAGGGCCATCGGGGAGACCATGGCCGTGCAGATGGTCATCGGCAACGCCCGGCAGGCGGCCTGGGGGCCGTTCCAACGTACCAGCACGCTGCCCTCGCGCATCATCACCGACATGGGGGAGTCTTCGGGGCTGTTCCGCTCCGCCCTCTTCGCCCAGGGGCTCGTTTTGCTGGTCCTGGCCATGCTGCTGATCCTGGCCATACGGCTGGTGAACAGGGAGCGGGGGCGCGGAAGATGAGCCCAAAGACCGCCGACCGCGTGGCCAGCGCCGTTTTCTGGGCCATGGGGGGCATCACCGCCTCAGCGCTGCTCTTCATCGTGGTCCAGATATTCTGGAGGGGGTTGGCCACGGCCCTGAGCCCCTCCTTTTTCCTGGGGAAGCCCCGGGCCTTCGAGGAGGGCGGCGGGGTGCTGCCCATGCTGGTTTCCTCCGTTTACCTCGCAGCGTGGACGCTGATAATAGCCGTGCCCGTTTCGCTGGGGGCGGCGATCTACCTCGCCGAGTTCGCCCGCAAGGGGAGCAGGGCCGCCGGGGCCGTCCGCTTCTGCGCGGACAGCCTGGCTTCCTTGCCCTCCATCGTCTTCGGGCTCTTCGGCATGACCTTCTTCGCCGCCTATCTCGGCTGGGGGACCTGTCTGCTGGCGGGCGCCTGCACCCTGGCCCTGCTCAACCTCCCGGTGCTGATGCGCAGCGCCGAGGAATCCATGCGGGCGGTGCCTGCCGCCTACCGCGAGGCCTCCCTGGGCCTGGGAGCGGGGCGGTGGACCACAGTTCGGCAGGTGGTCATACCCTCGGCCATGCCCGGCATATTGGCGGGCACGGTGCTGACGGTAGGGAGGGTGCTGGGGGAATCGGCGTCGCTCATATATGTGATGATGCTGGTGACCAGGAAGGTCCCTTCCTTCAGCCCCTTCAGCAACGCGGCCCCGCTCGCTTCCAATATCTGGTATACGCAGACGGAGGCCATCATCCCCGACTACCGCAGGGTGGTGGACGGGGGGGCCGCGCTGCTCCTGCTGCTGGTGCTGGCGGTGAACCTGGCGGCGCGGGCGCTGGGAAAGGCCTACAGCAAGAGAAAGGGGGTCAAGACGGCCGATGCCCGAGCTTGAGCACAAGATGAGGATAGAAGGCCTCTGTCTTTATTACAACGGCTTCAAGGCGCTCGAGGATATCAGCATGAAGGTCTACTGCCGCCGCATCACCGCCCTCATAGGGCCTTCGGGGTGCGGCAAGAGCTCCCTGCTGCGCTGCCTCAACCGCATGAATGACCTGGTGGAGGGGGCCAGGGTGGAGGGTGTGCTCGAGCTTGACGGCGAGGACATCCATTCCGCCTGCCGCGACCTCACCGCCTTGAGGAGGCGGGTGGGCATGGTATTTCAAAAGCCCAATCCCTTCCCCATGAGCGTGTTCGACAACGTGGCCTACGGGCCTCGGCTGACGGGCAGGAAGAGCCGCGGGGAACTGGAAGAGATAGTGGAACGCAGCCTGCGCCGCGCCGCTCTGTGGGATGAGGTCAAGGACAAGCTGAGGCAGTCGGCCCTGGCCCTTTCCGGAGGCCAGCAGCAGCGGCTGTGCATAGCCCGGGTGCTGGCGGTGCAGCCGGAGGTGATCCTCCTGGACGAGCCCTGTTCGGCCCTGGACCCCATATCCACGCAGCGCATCGAGGACCTGCTGGCCGAGCTGAAAAGCTCTTACACCATCGTCATAGTGACCCACAACATGCAGCAGGCGGCACGGGTGAGCGACTATACCGCCTTCCTCACCATCGAGAACCAGGGAGAGCCGGGCCGACTGATAGAATACGGCGAGACCGAGGACATATTCACCAGGCCTCGGGATCAGAGGACGGAGAACTACATAACCGGCCGATTCGGTTAAGGGAGCCGGGGGCGGGCCGGAACGCAGCGGAAAGGAGAGGGCTTGGAGCCGAGAAAGGATTTTCATCAGCAGCTGGAGGAGATGTATTTGGGTCTGCTGCGCATGTCCAACCGCTGCCTCGAGATCATCGAAGAAGCCCGCACGGCTTTTCTGGAGCTCGACGGGGCCAAGGCCGAGAGCGTCATCGCGGCGGACGAAGACGTCGACGACATGCGCTATTCATTGGAGGAGGCGGGCATCGAGCTCATCGCCCGCCAGGCGCCGGTAGCCGTGGACCTCCGCACCATCATCGTCATCATGCGCCTGGCCCAGCACCTGGAGCGGGTCGCCGACCTCTGCGTGAACATCTCCAAAGCCACGCTCAACCTGGCGGGGCGCGCATCGCTTTCGCCCTGGATAAGGGAGAACATGGACGAGATGTTCCGCCGATCCGCGCGCATGCTCTCCTGCGCCATGCGGGCCTTCCGCGACCGCGACCTCTCGCTGGCCGCTGACCTATACGAGATGGACGAGAAAGTGGACCGCATCAACCGCGCCTTCCTCACCGGATTCGACCGGGGATCGGAGGAAGAGCTGGAGCTGGTCATCAGGGTGGTGATGATCTCGCGCTTCATCGAGCGCATCGCCGACCACGCCGTGGATATAGGCGAGCACGTCCGTTTCCTGGTCACCGGCTCGGTCAGGGAGGAGGACTCGGGGGATCAGGGAAAATCGGGGGCTGGAACAGAGGCGTAACAGAAAAGCGCGGCGCTCGCCCCGCACCGGCGCAGAGATTGTGAGAAAGGGCCTTCGCCCCGAGACGGATCAGAGCGCTACGGCGCCCTTTTGACGGTTATGGCGACCTCGCTCCCCGGCTCCACCATGGTTCCCGCCGCAGGGTTCTGGTTGACAACCCTTCCGATCTGGGGGTCGGTGGGGTCGGTGGCCGTCTGGTTGATGACCTTGACCGTAAGGCGCTTCGATTCCAGGGCGCTGCGCGCGTCGCTCTCCCGCAAGCCGGTGACATCGGGGACCTCCGTGCCCGAGCTAACGAAGATGGTCACCGTGTCTCCTTCGTAGACGGTGGCGCCGGAGGCCGGGGACTGGTCTATGACATAGCCCTTCTTGACCGTCTCGGAGGGCTGCTCCACCTTGCTGACAACCAGCTTTTTATCGGATAACAGGCTCTCGGCCTCCTCGGCGGTCTTGCCCTTGACGTTGGGCACGGTGACCCTGCTGAGGAGGGCTCCCACCTCGATGGTGACGGTGTTGCCGGGGGTGGTCAGGGTGCCCTTGCTGGGCGATTGCGAGAGCACCACGTCCACCTCGGACTCCTTCCGGGTGGGCTTCTGGCGCACCTCCGCCTTCAGCCCGCTGTCGCTGAGGCGGGACAGGGCCTGCCCCGAGGACAGCCCCACCAGCTCGGGGACCCGCAGCTCCCTGGTCATGACCACCGAGACCGCTTTGCCCCGCGCGATGCGCTTGCCGTTCTCGGGGTCCTGGGAGACCACCACATCCGGAGTCTCCCCCTCGCGGACGATGTACTGTTCCTCCTTGATCTCGAGCTTCAGCCCCACCGCCTCCAGGGCGCTACGGGCCTCCGACTCGGTTTTGCCGATGAGGTTGGGCACGTCCACCATGGGCTGCCTGCCGGTGAGGGCGAGGGCGAGGATGATTCCCGTCGCCCCCAGCAAAACGAGCGTAATCGCAAGGGCCCATGCCCAAGCGGGAGTCTTCCTCCCTGATGGAGGAGGCAGCACCGCGGGCGCCACCGGCGCGGCGGCGGTTGCTGCGGCTGGAGCGGTTGCCGCCGGAGCGGCCGCGGCGGGCATCACCGGCGTGGCGGACACCGGCATGCCCTCCAGGAACCGGAGGAGGTCGGCTTTGAACTCTTGGGCCGTCTGGTAGCGGTTGGCGGGGTTCTTGGCCAGCGCCTTCATGACGATGGCCTCCATGGCCGGAGGCATGCCCGGGGCGATGACCGAAGGAGGCACCGGGTCGTCGCGCACCTGGCGGTAGGCCACTGTCAGGGGGTTCTCGTCATCGAAGGGAACCCTGCCGGTCAGCATCTCGTAGAGCACGATGCCCAGCGAGTAGATGTCCGCCCGACCGTCAACTGAGAGCCCCTGCGCCTGTTCCGGTGCTATGTACTGGGCGGTGCCCATTACCACCCCCGTCTGGGTGATGCCGGTTCCGCTGGCGGCACGGGCGATGCCGAAATCCATCACCTTCACCTGGCCCGCAGGGGTGATGATGACGTTCTGCGGCTTGATGTCTCGGTGCACCAGGTTGCGCCGGTGGGCGAACTGCAGGGCTGCGGCGATCTCCGCCGCCACCTCCGCGGCCCTTTCCGGGGCGAAGGCCCCCTGTTCACGCAGCAGGTCTTTGAGCTCCCGCCCCTCCACGTACTCCATGACGATGTAGTAGGCCTCGCCCTCGTTGCCCCAGTCATAGACGCTGACGATGTTGGGGTGGTTGAGGTTGGCGGCGGCCTGGGCCTCATAGCGGAAACGCTGGATGTAGCCCGGGTCCCTGGCGTATTCGGGGTGCAGGACCTTCACCGCCACCGGGCGGTTCAGAGTGAGGTCGTCCGCCAAGTAGACGTCGGACATGCCGCCCGACCCGACCTTCTCCCTTATGCGGTAACGGCCTCCGAAAACGCTTCCCAGCATCCGGAAAAGCTCCTTCTCTTCGGGTCCCGAGGGCGCGGGGCCGCCTCCCCGGCCCCGCCGCCATCACTTATTTTCTCCCAAGGGCGGATCATATCCTTGAAGGCGCGGGCATGCCCGCAATCCCTCGCGATCCCCTCAATAGATATACGACATGCCGCACTTTGAGGTTCCCTCAGCGGCTGA
>JACVIY010000027.1 GCA_015711755.1 Candidatus Geothermincola secundus
CCGCTTGAAGAATTCCTCCTCCACACCGTAATCCGAGGCCACCGAGCGCACCCAGGTCAGGGCGGCCTGGGCCGATTCCTGCATGACGTCTCCCAGTTTCCCGGTGAGGATGAGCTTGCCGTCCCCAGGCATCACCTGCGCCTCCACGAAGAGCACGTCTCCCCCGGACTCGGTCCAGGCGAGTCCGGTGGCCACCCCCACTTCGTCTTCCTCCTCCGCCACCTCGAAGCGGAAGCGTATGGGCCCCAGAAGGCCGTGCAGATCCTTTTCGTTGACTTTCTTGGAGCGCCTCTTGCCCGAGGCGATGTCCTTGGCCACCTTGCGGCAGATGGCCGCTATCTCCCTCTCCAGGTTGCGCACCCCCGCCTCCCGGGTGTAATTGCGGATGACGGCGCGCAGGGCTTCCTCGCTTATCTCCAATTGGTTGGGGCGCAGCCCGTGCTCCTGCAGCTGGCGAGGCAAAAGGAACTCCCTGGCTATCTTCAACTTCTCCACCTCGGTATAGCCGGGGAGCTCCAGCACTTCCATGCGGTCGAGCAGGGCGGGCGGTATGGGCACGGGGGTGTTGGCGGTGGTTATGAACATGACCTTGGAGAGGTCGAAGGGCACGTCGAGGTAATGGTCGGAGAAGGAGAAGTTCTGCTCGGGGTCCAGCACCTCCAGGAGGGCGGCAGCGGGGTCACCGCGGAAGTCCATGCCTATCTTGTCCACCTCGTCCAGCATAAAGACGGGGTTGTTGGATTCGGCCTTGCGGATGCCCTGGATGATGCGCCCGGGCAGAGCCCCTATGTAAGTGCGGCGGTGCCCGCGTATCTCCGCCTCGTCGTGCATGCCTCCCAGGGAGATGCGCACGAATTTGCGACCCAGGGCCCGGGCTATGGAGCGCCCCAGGGAGGTCTTGCCCACACCGGGGGGTCCCACGAAGCAGAGGATGGGGCCCTTCATGTCCCTCTTGAGCTTGCGGACCGCCAGGTACTCCAGGATGCGGTCCTTTACCCGGTCCAGGTCGTAATGGTCTTCGTCCAGTATCTGTCGCGCCCGCTCGATGTCCAGGTTGTCCTCGGTGCTGACCTGCCAGGGCAGGCTGGTCAGCCACTCCAGGTAAGTGCGGGCCACCGTGTATTCCGCCGCCGCCACGGGCATCCGCTCCAGGCGGCCGAGTTCGCGCTCCGCTTCCTTTCTGGCCTCCGGGGGCATGCCGCTCTGCTCGATCTTCTCCCGGAACTCGTTGACCTCCATGGTCTTCTCGTCCACTTCGCCCAGCTCGGACTGAATGGCCTTGAGCTGCTCCCGCAGGAAGTACTCGCGCTGGCTCTTGGACATCTCCGTCTGGATCTGGGACTGTATCTTGGAGCCGATCTCCAGTATCTCGATCTCCCGGTTGAGGAAGACGGTGAGTTTTCTTAATCGTTCCCCCACGTCCACCGCTTCCAGCAGCTCCTGCTTTTCCTGCACGTTGATGTTGATGTTGGCGGCGATGAAATCGGCCAGGTTATGGGGCTCCCCTATGTTCATGGCGGCGATGAATATCTCGTTGGGCAGGTAAGGTGCCAGGGAGACCATGTTCTTGAACTGCGCCAGCACGTTGCGCGCCAGCGCCTCCACCTCGACGCTCTTTTCCAGCGCCTCCCGCAGCGGCTCCACGCGGGCGCGGGCGGTGGGCTGGCGGCGGGTGTATTCGACTATGCGTATGCGCTGCACCCCTTGGAGGAAAAGCTGCATGGAGCCGTCGGGTATCTTCAGCATACGTATTATCGCCGCTGCCGTCCCCACCTCGTAGAGCTGCTCGGGGGCGGGGTCCTCCACCTCTTCCCGGGAGGCCACCGCCGCCACCATGCGGTCGCCGGTGAGCACCTCGTCGATCATGTGCACAAGCTCCTCCCGGGTCACCAGCAGAGGGACGATGATATGGGGGTAGATCACCGTGTCCTGCAGGGGCAGCACGTTGAGTTCGCTGGGGATATAGGGTTCCACGGCTTCCATGCCGGGGTGGTTGTTGGGGGCCATATCTCCTCCTGTCCTATGGTCGCGCGGGTTCAGGTCTGCACTATGCGTATGTCCCGACCCTTCTCCCTGCTGATCTTGGGCAGCTCCACGATAAGGAAGCCCTGCCTGTAGGTTGCCGTCGTCCGGTCTTCGTCAACCGGCAAAGGGAGTTCCAGGGCACGCTCGAAACGCCCGAAGTCTATCTCCATCATGTGCACCCTCTGGTAGCGGGAGGCGTGAAGGGAGGGACGCTCTCCCCTGATGACCAGGGTACGCCCCTGCAGCAGCACCTCCACGCTGTCTTCGGATACGCCCGCCAGTTCCACCACCACGTGATAGCTCCGGTCCGATTCGTAGACGTCGCAGCGCGGCCTCCAGGCCTTCCCGAAGATGACCTGCGGGCTCTTCCACTGGGCGAAATGGGTGAAGAAGCGCTCGATGTCGCTGCGGAAACCCTCGGGGTCATCCGCCAACTCCTCAAAACTCATCTCGTGCATCGCTTACCCCCTTACGGCGCATTTTCCGAGGCGAGTTTAATTATATCCTCAAATCGGCATGGGGGTCAGCCCTCCCAGCGGAAAGTCTTCCGCCCTCAAAGTCGCGCCCCTCGTTCAGCGGCCCGATTGATATGAACCCCCCTTCCCCCTATAATGCCCCTAATGCCAAAAGCGGTTGAGCGAGATGATGACCGCCGTACGGAGGGGTCGACTTGAGGGGGATGATAAGGTTTTTCGCGTCTTTGACGGCTTTGCTGTGCGCCGCTCTTTTCGCCGCCGGAGGCTGCGGGGAAGAAGCGAAAAAGGCTACCCTGCTGCTGATAGAGACCCCGGGCGTACCGGGCAATGGCGGCGATAATCCGCTGTTGGAGGCGGGCGTCAGGCAGCTGGAGAAAGAGCTTTCTATGCGGGTGATCGAGGAGGAATGGCCGGGCGGCGACATCACCGGCGCTTTGGGAGCGCGGGTGGATACGGGGGTGGACCTGGCGCTGGTGCTGGGAAGGGGCGACATCATCCTCGATCAGGCTTCCCTGGATGAGGGCTTGAAGCTGGTGGGGCTGGGAGTGGCTTTGCGGGATGTCGGGGGCAGGGCGCTGGGCGAGAGTGAGGGGGTCGCCGCGGTCAGGTACAAGGCGGAGGAAGGCGCTTACCTGAGCGGCATCCTGGCCGCGAGCCTTACCGCCACTCGTGGGGTTGCCGGCGTGAACCCCGAGGCGGTGGTGGGCTATATCGGCTGCCCGGCCTCGGCGCAGGAAAAGGCCTGGCGACTGGGATTCGAGCGCGGGGTGGCCGATGTGAACCCCGACTGTGCCGTAGCCGAATTCGATCTGGCCTCACCCGACGACCTCGCCAACGCGCGCTCGGCGGTGGATGCGGCCCTGAAGCTCAAAGCGGACATCTTTTTCTGCGCCCCCGGCCCCTATCAGCGTGAGGTGCTGGCGCTGGCGGGGGCGCGCGGTTTCCTGGTGATAACCGCCGATCCGGAGCCAACGGAGGCCGAGCCCGAGGCCCTGCTGGCCAGGACGGTGCTGCGGGACGACCTGGCCATGTTCCGGGCCGCCCGCCTTTTCTCGGGCGATGGAGGGGGTTACGGCGACCTGGAATGGGGCAGGCAGGAGGGGGTGGTGGATTTCTCCCTGGCCTCGAGGTTCACGGGGTTGCTGCCGCTCTCCGTGCTGCAGGCTCTGGATCGACAAGTGCCCGCCGACCTCCAGGCGCATTGAGCGGTGAAGCGAGACCGCGCATCGCATTTGAATATGGGGCTAAATGCGCTTAGACTTGACCTGAAAGGCGTGATGGCTCCGGGAGCCGGGAGGGTATGCGGGGAAAAGGAAGCTCTCATCCCATTAGTCACCAGCGGGTGAGGGAGCGGAGGTGAGGAGGAGTGATGTTCTGCCCTAACTGCGGCACGGAGAACCGCGAGGATGCCATCTACTGCAGCCTCTGCCAGGAGCCGCTGCAGAGATATACTCAAGAGAGCGCCGCTGGGGGCTCGCAAGCGGGGGCAGGCGCGGCAGCGGGGGCGAGCCCCGCTGCTCCGGCATCATCGGGCGTCTCTCCCGGCATGTGGAGGCCGGAGATGGCGCCGGCTCCGCAGACAGTCATTCCCCCGGGCGGCGGGATCCCGCCCCATCACGGGCCTTCCTATGCGCCCTATCCGGGAGCCGCCCCATACGCTTCCTCGCCTTACTATCCCGCGTCTCCCGTGATGATGATGCAGCGCACTCCCGGGGAAGCGACGGCCGCTCTGGTGCTGGGCATCCTGGGCCTAGTGATGTGCCCCATCATATTCTCTTTGCTGGCAATAATCTTCGGTAAAAAGGCCCTGAACATGATCGATGCGAGCGGCGGTTACCTGGGCGGAAGGAGCCAGGCGCAGGCAGGGTATATCATGGGCATCATCGGCATGGCCATATATACGATAGTCGTTTTCATATACATCATCCTCGCAGTCGTTGCGGCGTCCTCATCATCGATGATGTTCCCGGCTTGAAAGAGGATGCGGTCAGGAGGCCCGCTTTGTACTGCATGTCCTGCGGCAACAGGATCCCCCCCGAAGGGAGGTTCTGCCCCGCTTGCGGGAAGCCGGCGCCGCGGAGGAAGGTCGCCGCGGCTGGCGGCGCGGCCTGGGAGTCCCCGCCTTCCCCTGGACGGGGCGGGCTTGGCGGAGAGGGCGCCGCGGGCATCTCTGCGGGCGAGGGGTCGGCGCGCCCTTGTGCGGGCTCCCCGTCAACCCCTCCCCCCGTTCCTTCACCTCCGCATTATCCGCCCTATCCACAAGAGCTGGCGCCTGGATGGGGGGCTGCGGGAAACCCGCCGTACCAAGGGCATTACGGCCGGCCCGGCTTCGGAGCGGCCCCGCCGCCCTACCCGATGCCTCCGCTGGGCTATGCGGTCCTACCGGCCGTCAACCCGCTTCCGCGCAAGCCGCCTCTGTTTGCGCGTTTGAGGGAGAGGATGCAGGTGTACCGGGAGCAGGCCTCCCGCCATCGGCTGGAGACCGCCCTCTCCGCGGCCGCGGCCGCGGCGGTGGTCCTGGGAACGGCGGCGATGATGATCTCCGCCCTGTGAGGCGCTTCAACCGGCTGGCGGAGTTTCCCGCGGGTCCCACCATCAAGGAAAGGCCGGGAGCTCGGGAGACGAGCATCCCGGCTGACCCTCAACCCTCCTTTTTAAGATAACTGGGGTAAGTGGGCACATACACGCGAGCCAACTCGTCGCGCCGCGGCTTCAATATCGGATAGAAGAGCAGCGTGGCCAAGAACCCCGCTGCCAGGCCGCCGAGGTGGGCGAACCAGGCCACCCCGCCCGATTGCATGCTGACCTGATAGATGAGCACGAACAGGAGCTGATAAGCCGTATATGCCAGCATCAACCCCCAGGCGGGGATCCAGGCGGGCCAGAAAAATATTATGGTGAATATCTTCTGACGGGGATAGAGGACCAGGTAGGCGCCCATGACCCCGGAGATGGCCCCGCTTGCCCCCAGCATGATGGTGACCTCGTCGGCGGAGGAGGCCCACTGGGCCAGGGCCGCGCATATGCCGCAGAAGAGGTAGAAGAGCAGGAAGGGGAACCCCCCGTACACCTCCTCCACGTTGCCCCCGAAGACCCAGAGGAACCACATGTTCCCCAGCACGTGGAACACCCCCCCGTGCAGGAACATGTGGGTGAGCAGGGCCAGATAGATGTTCTTTCCGCAGGGGTCGCTGTCCGGCGCCTCGGGGGAGGGCTTCTCCCCCGGCTCCTCCAAGTCCTGAATGCTCACGTGCTTGTTATGGGTCAACTCCCAGGGGACCACGGAGAAACGGTAAACGAAGCGGTTGACGTTTTCCGCCCCCGATACCAGAAGCCCCATGGTGAATATGAACACGAGGATGTTCGTGACGATGAGGGTTAGGGTCAACAGGGGCAATTTGCGGGTGGGCAGCTCGTCGAACAGGGGTATCAACTCGGCACCTCTTCAGGCGCTGTCGGGGCGCCCGCTCCCTCGGATGCGTCAAAGCACGATGAGCGCATCCACCGCCACCGGCTTGTCCCCGGCTATGATGACCGGGTTGATGTCGATCTCTTTGACCGCGTCGTATTCCATGCCGATGTCCCCCACGGCGATAAGGGCGGAGGCCAGGGCTTCGCGGTCCACCGGCGGTTTGCCGCGGAAGCTGTCCAGAAGGGCCTTTGCCCGTATCTCCTCCATCATCTGGAGGGCGTCGTATCTCTCCAGAGGCGCCACTCGAAAGGAGGTGTCCTTGAGCACCTCGGTGAAGATGCCTCCCAGCCCGAACATCACGCAGGGGCCGAACTGGGGGTCGCGGATGAGGCCGATGACGAACTCGCGCTCTCCCTTGATCATCTCCTGGACCAATATGCCCTCGTAGGGCTCACCGCCCAGGTTCCCGATTATCTCGGCGTAGGCCTTCTCCAGGGCCTCAGGCGTCTCGATCTTCACCCTGACCAGGTCTCGCTCGGTCTTGTGGGCGATATCGGGACCGCAGGCCTTGAGCACCACCGGCCAGCCCAAGCGCTCCGCCGCCGCCAGCGCCTCCTGGGGATCGGACACCAACTCCTCCCGGGTGACCGGGATGCCGCGCTCGGCCAGGAATCGTTTGGCCTGATATTCATCCAGCGTCCTCTGTCCCCGGGCGACTGCTTCCTCGATTATCCCCATGTCTTCCTCCCTCTCGCGCGACGCCTGGATTGAAGAACGGCCTACAAAAAGGCAAGTGAAATGATATAAGATACTTCACCGTCAAGGCAAGGAGGGAGGAGCGAGAGATGGGCGACGGATGGGACGCGCTGGTGATAGGGGCGGGCGTTGGTGGTCTTTCCGCGGCGGCTCTTCTGGCCAAGGAGGGCCTGAGGACGCTGGTGGTGGAGAAAGAGGACCGCGTGGGCGGGCGGGCTATGTCCTTCAAGGGCGAGGAGCTCTCCGAGCGGGGCGCGGAATGGTACCGCCGGCTGCTGGGGGGTCAGTATTCCTACCTCGCCTCGGCGACTCCCTCCCTGGAGGAGATGGCGGAGGGGCGCCTGCTGGACGGGTACCTGCTCGACCTCGGGTATCACGGTGTCAGCTGCGCGGGGGAGGGCTATTTCGCCCGCCTGCGGGACCTCATAGGCGGGTACGGCGACTTGGAGGTCCGCATAAATCCCTGCCTGACCGGGACCTGGTATAGGGGAGAGTTCTACGCCGAACCGCCCCTTCATTCGGCCCGGCTGGACGACAAGCTCTACGCCGAACTCAAGCGCCTGGGGTTGAGCTACCTCGATTTCTTCGGGGACATGTCCGCCCTCACTCCGGAGCGCCTGGAGGAGCTGGACCGCGTCTCCCTGCACGAACACCTGCAGCGCACCGGCTTCGCCCGCAGCGAGGCCCTCTACGAGTACTGGCACTGCGTGGGGACCTTGGTCACCACCATAAACAACCCCCACGAGATATCCCTGGGCGACATGCTCCGTTATTCGGTGCAGGTGATCGCCCCCTTGATAATGCGCAGGGGAGAGGCATATGTGGGAGGCTTCACCGAGAACGGGGTGATGCGCTGGTCCGAGGCGGTGGCGGGCCGTTTCCGGGAGTTCGGGGGTGAGCTGCGGTTGAGGACGCGCCTGAAGCGTCTGATCGTCGAAGGAGGTAGAGCGAGGGCGGCGGTGGTGGAGGCGGAGGAAGGGGAAGAGCGCCTGGAGGCGGAGCGCGTGGTCTTCGCCCTGCCCATACAGGAGCTCTTCCGTTACGCCGAAGAGGAGGCCTTCCCCGCGGATTTCGCGGAACGGGTGAAGGGGCTCTACGGTTACGGCAGCGTTTGCCCTTATATGGGGCTGTCCGAGTTGGCGATACCTGAGGAGCATGCCCGCCGCCTGATGAAGACCCCCCGCGTGGTGGGGAGGGAGGAGGGCTTCGACTGGGATGTTTACATGGCCTGGAACGTGCAGTCTTTCATCGAGCCCTCCTGCGCTCCTCCGGGCAAACACCTGTTCACCGCCTACTTGCCTCTGACGGAGAGGGAGGCGCGGGACCGGGATCTGGTCATGAAGGTGGTGCAGGCCGTGCCCGATTTCCTGGAGTCGGTCTATCCGGGGTTCAAGGATACGGTGGAATGGGAGCTCTATCCGGTGTGCGCTAAGCTGGAAGGAGTGGCCAAGAGCGTGAGCCAGGCGGGATCCCTTAAGCCGGACGTGCGCGCTCCCGGTGTGGAGGGACTCTACTTCGCCGGCGATACGGCCAGGGGCTACGGGGTGGCCATGGACTGCGCCTGCTCCTCGGGCATACTCTGCGCTTCCGCCATAACCGGAACCGACTACGGCATACACTGACCGGCATTTTGTAATAATTTGTGATAACGGTGTCAGACACCGCGTGAGGCATCGCATGGGGGCAGGGAAGAGTGACAGGGCACTGACCAGCGAAAACTCGGCTGAATGAACGGCATTTTGTGATAATTTGTGATATTGGTGTCTGACACCGGATGTGCCTGGGGGCCGTCTCGGGTAGTTTTGGTTGACAAAGGGTGCAAGCGGCCATATTATAAATTAGCATTTACTAACTTACCATTTGTCGCAGCACGGAAGGGCTATTCGTCGCAGCCGCCTCGCAGAAGACTTGGCCGCCGACTCTCTTTGGGAGGAAGGCATGGCCGGATCTAAGCGCCGGCTGAGCGCGGGGGAGCGCGAAAGGCAGATTCTGGAGACGGCCAAAAGGGTGCTGGCCTCCTCGAATTACCGGGCTGCCACCACCGCCCGCATCGCCGCGGAGGCGGGGGTCACCGAGCCGGTCATCTACCGCCATTTCGCCTCCAAAAAAGAGCTTTTCCTCGGGGTGCTGGACGATATTGCCGCCTTCATGTTCGATTACTGGAAAAGGGCGGCGGAGGGGCTGGAGGACCCGGTGGAGATGATCAGGGCGGTGGGTCGCAGTCACTTCCACTTCGTCAGGCACCATCAGGAGGAGGCCAAGATACTCTTCCAGGCGACCTCGGAGGTGGATGACCCCGATATCCGGGCGAGACTCAAAGAGCACTTCGGCAACTTCGCAAGATTCATGCAGGGCCTGCTGGAGGAAGGCAAAAGGCGCGGCAGCATCCGAGATGACCTCGATTGCTACGTGGCTGCCTGGGAGCTTCTGGCCCTGGGGATAACCTCGACCTTCTTTTCCCTCGTGGGGTTCGAGGAGCTGCTGGAGGAGGACAGGGGCCTGCGGGCTTTGGAGGACTTTATCGCCATGGCCGGCATGCGGGAAGGATCGCGGGAAGAGGGAGGAGATGAATAGCGTGAAGGCGAGTACGCAAGAGGGAGTCAGGACGGCGTTGACCGAGCTGCGCGAGCTGTTGGTGGAAGAGAAGAGGCTTCTTAGCGGGGAGGAGTCAGTGGCGCCGTGGCTGGAGGAAGGGGCCGATGCCTCTCTGGTCGCGGCGGCGGCGCTTCCCCGTGACGCCTCGGAGGTTGAGGGCGTGCTGGAGATAGCCCGCCGCCATCGGTTGGCCGTGTACACGCCCCAGCCGTGGGGGATAAACCCGGTGCGCCCCGCGGTCATCCTGGACCTGAGGGAGATGGACCGCATCATCGATATCGACGGGCACGACCTCTTCGCGGTGTTGGAACCGGGGGTGACCTGGGAGGGCCTGCTGAGGGCGCTGGAGGGGACGGGCATGAGGGTGGCCCTGCCCGCCTGTGCCCGCTCGCCCTTTGTGCTGGAGCACGCCATGCAAAGGGGCGCGGTCACATCGGCGTGCCGCTTCGGCAACCGGCAGGTCTCCAACTTCCACGCCTACCTGGCGGACGGGCGCCTTTACCGCAGCGGATCCCACGCTCTGCCCACCGCCACCGTCAACTGGCGGGAGGACGGCGGCCCCAACCTTTCCCGCCTCTTCCTCGGATCCCACGGGTCCATGGGCATTCCCGTCCGCGGATATATATATCTTTATCCCCCCGTCGAGAGCCGCCGCTTCTCGGTGAAATCCTTCCCGGGCCCTGAAGCCGCGCTGGAATGGGTGCGCCGAGCGGCCCGTCAGGAGGTGGGAACGGAAGCGGCGGTGTTCGATGCCGCGCGCCTGCGCGAGCTCACCGGCGCGCCGGGCGCGGCGGCGGCCGGAGGAGAAAAGGGGGTATGGACGGCGGCCGTCGGCTTGGACGGACCGGCGGAGCTGGTGGAGCACTGGAGGAAACGGCTGGACCGCATGGCTCGGGAGGAAGGGGGGAAAGCGGCCCCCGCAGGGGTGGGGCGCTCACTGGAGGAGGCCATGGACCGGCCCTGGTACGCCGGCCCGCTCACCTTTGCCTTCTACGCAACGCTGGCCCGGGTGGGGGAGTTCGACGCCTTGGTGTCCAAAGCCCTGGCGAGGAAGGGAGAGCTGTCCCGCACCTTCGTGCTGGTCAGACACGGCGCCTCCGTCTTCCTGCGCTACGACCTCAAGACGGAGGAGAGAAAGGGTCGTCGGGCGGTGCTTGATTTGCTGCCGAAGCTGGTTGACCGCGGGGCCTTCTTCGACAGCCCCACCGGTTCCCTAGCTGCCCACATATTCTCCAAGCAGCCGCGTTATTTCGAGCTTCTCAAGCAGGTTAAGGGGCTGATGGACCCGGCGGGGATGCTCAACCCCGGGGTGCTGGGGGAGGTGGCTTGAGATGGGGAGCTTCACCCGCAACCCTTTCGACCCCTTGCTGCAGGTGTCCAAGGATGCCTACCGCTGCGGCAAATGCATGCTCTGCAAGTACATCGACCACAACGAGATGAGCGACATCCGTTTCCTCAACATCTGCCCGCCGGGGACGCGCTATCAATACGAGGCCTACTTCGCCTCGGGCAAGCAGGAGATAGCCCGGGGCCTCCTGCAGGGCGATATAGACTACACCGACCGCCTGCTGCACGCCATTTTCACCTGCACCCTTTGCGGAGGGTGCCAAGCGGTGTGCTCGGTGGCCGGAGACAAGAACCCCCTGAAGACCATCGTGGCCCTGCGGGAGAAGGCGGTGCGCGAGGGGATGGCTCCCCTGCCGGGCCATCAGGCCATCTTCACCTCCATCGAGAACTACGACAACCCCTGGCAGCAGCCTCGGTCCCGCCGCGACGCCTGGGCCCGCCGCCTGCGGGTAAAGGACGCCTCCCGCGAGAAGGTGGATATCCTGCTCTTCGTGGGATGCACCTACGCCTACAACGCCGCGGCCCAGCCCGCGGTGCGGGACCTGGCGCTCCTGATGTCGGCGGCGGGCCTGGACTTCGGCATCCTGGGCCGCGAGGAGCCCTGCTGCGCCTCTCCCGTGCTGCGCATCGGCGACTACGAGGGCTTCAGCCGCAGGGCCGAGGCCAACATCCGGCTGCTCAACTCCACCGGCGCATCCCGGGTGGTGGCGCCGTGCTCGGGATGTTACAGCGTACTGAAAGAGGAATACCCCGACTTCGGCGAGGAGGGATTCGAGGTGATCAGCGCGGTGGAGCTGCTTGCGGAGCTGCTGCAGGAGGGACGGCTGGAGGCGGGCCGCGAGGTGCCCCGCCGGGTCACCTACCATGACCCCTGCCACCTGGGGCGCTACTGCGAGGTCTACGACGCCCCGCGCGAACTGCTCTCAGCCATACCCGGGCTGGAGCTGGTGGAGATGCCGCGCCGTCGGGAGAACTCCTGGTGCTGCGGTTCGGGGGGCGGGGTGAAGACGGCTTTCCCCGAGCTGGCCCTGTGGGCGGCGGAGACAAGGGTGCGGGAAGCGGAGTCGGTGGGAGCCGAGGTGCTGGCCTCGGCCTGTCCCTGGTGCGAGTCCAACCTGAGGGACGGCAGCCGAGGGGGAATGGAAGTGGTAAGCATCCTCAGCCTGCTGGCCGAATCGGTGGGAAAGGAGGTGTTCTGAGATGGCGGTGAGGAAGGTCGAGCGTTCACGGGAGCTGCTTTACCGGGAAGCCCTGGACGAGCTCCGGGCCGTAGTGGGCGAGGAGTGGGTGAGCGACGACCCCGCCATCCTCATCGGGTATTCCCGCGATCAGAGCCTGGAGGTAGCCCATAAGCCCAACCTGGTGGTCCTGCCCGATTCCACCGAACAGGTGGCAGAGGTTATCCGCTTGGCCAACCGTTACGGCCTGGCGGTGACCCCGTGGTCCACCGGAGGCAACACGGGAGGCGGCTGCATACCCCAGCGCGGGGGGATCCTTTTGGACCTGCGGCGCATGGACCGCATCCTGGAGCTGGACCCCTTGAACATGACCGTGCGCATCCAGCCCAACGTGACCTTCGGCAAATGCTACGTGGAGGCGGAGAAGCACGGCTTGCGCAACGCCAACCCCAGCGCTCCCGCCTCGGTCTCCATGCTCGCCAACTACCTCGACAAAGGGATATTCCAGGTGTCCAACCGCTACGGGGTGGGAACCGACTCCATCCTGGGAATGACCGTGGTCCTGGCCGACGGGAGCGTGGTGCGCACCGGCTGCGACGCTTATCCGAACGTGGGCCACGTATGCGCGGAGGGGCCGGGGCCCGATCTGGGAGGGATCTTCCACGCTTCCATGGGCATTTTCGGGGTGGTCACCGAGATGGTCTGCCAACTCTATCCCATCCCGCGCTGCGAGGACGTGCAGTCCTGCGAGTTCGAGGAGGAGGACATGGAGGGCCCGGCGGCCTACCTCCGCGAGCTGGCGCGGGAGGACTGCGCCATCGAGACCATCCTCTTCGGCGACGGCTACCTGGCCCTGGGGGTGTCCGAGAACCAGGGCGCGGCGGAGGTGCTGCGGCCCTCTCTCCCCCGCCACAACTGCATCGCTTTTATCGGCGGCGAGGACCGGGAAGAGGTGGACATACGGCGTCGGCAGCTGCTGCGCATAGCCGCCCGCACCGGCGCCACCCCCTCGGCGGAGGCGCTGCACGAGATGCTCAAGGACCTCCTCCCCTGGAGGAGGGTCTTCAAGATAATCCAGGTCACCCCGCGCATCGAGCGCCTCTCCGGCATGTTCGAGCTTTTCTGGTTCAACATCGAGATGAGCAAGGCGGGGCAGCTGCACCGCAGCTTCACCCAATTGGCCCGACGCAACTTCAAGGATACCGACGAGAGCAAGTCGGAGCTGCCTTTCCCGCCGGAGGAGGTCACCTTCTATCTGCAGCCCCTGGAGTTCGGGCGCACGGGCATGCTGGAGTTGGATGCCTTCCCCAATCAGGCGGAGCCGGAAGGGGTGAAGAGGGGACTGAAGATGGCGGCGGAAGCCATACCCCTGATATTGGACCACGGCGGACACTTCGACCGCCCCTACGGGGGGGTTAACTCCGGATTCGGTTGGGCCCAGACGCCGCGGCTGGGCACCTATTACGAGCTGCTGCGGCGGTTCAAGGAATCCCTGGACCCGCGGAACATCATGAACCCGGGCCGGCTGGCACTCCCGCCGGAATGAGGCGGGGGAAAGCTTAAGTCACGGCGAAAGGACCGTCGCGAGATGTGGGTGACGGGGTGAGGGCCTGAAAGGAGGAGGAATGGGTTATCTTTTTTTCAGCGAGGAATGGGCTCATAAGGTCATAGAGAACATCAACGCTGACAGAGAGTTTTTCAAGGCGTCGCAGGGCTTCGACTCCGATTTCCTCTTCACCGCCTATGCCGACCCGGCGCGCGGGTTGAGGGAGGACCTGCATGTCTACAACGTGCTGCGCAAGGGCAAGGCGGGCGGGGTGGAAGTCGGCGTGAAGAAGGAAGCCGCTATGCGGATCGAGGGACCTTACGAGGTGTGGAAGGAAGTCGTCGAAGGGCGGAAGGACCCCATCAAGGCCATCATGAACAAGGAGTTTATCTTCCAGGGGGACCTGAAAAAAGTCATGAAATACATGAAGGCGGTGAAGCTGCTCATGGACAACGTGCAGAAGGTCCCAACCGACTGGCATTCGAAGAAATAAGGGCGGAGCGCCCTCGGAGATAAGCCGCGGGCCGGCGAATAAAAGGAATGAAAAGGGCGGCCCCGGCGGCCGCCCTTCTTGCCCACGCGTTATCGATTCAGGGGAGCTCCGGGCCGCCCTTAAGGCCCAGCATCTGGCGCGCCTCGTCGGGCGTGGCCGGCTCGCGGTCGGCCAGCTCCACTATCTTCACGGCCTTCTCCACCTGCTCCCAGGAGCCCTGGGCCAGCACGCCCTTCTTTATGGTGATGTTGTCCTCCAGCCCCACGCGGATGTGTCCTCCCTCCACCGCGGCGTGGAAGGCCCCGCGGAACTGGGCCGGCCCCACCCCGCAGGTCGACCAGGTGGAACCTTCGGGGATGAGATCCATGAAGCGCTTGAAGTTGGCCAGGTCGAACCAGGCGCCTCCCAGCACGCCCCACACGAACTGGAAGTGGAGGGGCTTGACGAAGAGGCCCTCTTGCTCTGCCACGAAAAGGGTGTTGTAGACGCCGCCCAGGTCGTAAACCTCCAACTCCGGCTTGGTCCCGGCATCGCGCATGGCCGCGGCGAACTCGGTGAGCATGGCGAAGGTGTTGGTGAAGACGGTCTCTCCCAGCACCACATGGTTCTTCCAGTCGCCCAGCGCGAAGTTCATGGAGTTGGTGTTGAGGGAGGCCATCTCCGGCTTGAAGGTCTTGACCACCTGGATGCGGTCCTCGGGCGAGACCCCGATGCCGATGGCGGTGGAGAGGTTGATGATGATGGGGCACTTCTCAGTGATGCCCTTCACTATCTCCCCCAGCTGCTCCAGGCTGGAAGTGGGCAGGCCGGTCTGGGGATCGCGCGCGTGGATGTGCACGATGGCCGCACCGGCGTTGTAGCATTTGTAGGCCTCCTCCACGAACTCCTCGGTGGTGTAGGGCACCGCGGGGTTCTGGTTCTTCATGGTGGCCGCCCCGGCCAGCGCGGCCGTGATGATGCACTTGTCCGACATAGACATGCTGACACCTCCTGTTCTCTCCCTGACTGCTACGGAAAGCAAATCTATCCTAATATCTGCGGCCAGCATATTCAATACCGGGCGCGTGCTCGCGCCTGCCGTCGGAAGTCCCGGGCTTGCTATACTGAGAGACAATGGAAGGGTTCTACCCGGGAAAGGCCGGGAGCTCAGGGGAAGCCGCGAGCGAGAGGGTGAGGAGCATTGCGCGGTAACAGCTTGCTTAAGGTCATGGTTCTGCTCCTCCTGCTGATTCTGGGAGCGGGCGCCGCCGTGGGCATGCTGGCGCTGCGGGGCCGCTCCAGCTCCTTCATCGTGGATCGGGGGGATTGGCCCATGGAGGGAAGGGATCAGGCTAAGCGCGCCTGGCTGGAGCAAGGGCCGCTGCGGCCGCTGCAGGAGTCGTGGGTTCAGCGCTTGAGGGACCGTATCGAATCGGCCCCGGCGGTGGCGGGAGGACGATTGTTCGTCGGCGACCGGGACGGCAACCTCTACTGCCTCGATGCCGCAACCGGGCTTCCCCGATGGGAGTTCGACGCGAAAAGCGAGATAACCGCCACCCCCTCGGTATCCGAGGACACGGTCTTCGTGGGAACCGGGAGCGGGCTGGTGTTTGCGGTTGGAGTGGACGGCAAGGAGAGGTGGAGGAGGGGGCTGGGGGACGCGGTGAGCGCATCCGTTCTGCCTCAGGGCGGCCGGGTCTACGTCGCCTCCCGCGATAAGCACCTCTACGCTCTGGACCGGGATAGCGGGGAGATCATCTGGGTACATCCCTTTCAGGCCCCCCTGGAGGTGGCTCCCACGGCGGGGGAGGGGTACGTGTTCGTGCCCTGCGGGGACGGCCTCCTTTACGCCCTCAAGGAAAAAGACGGTGAGCTGGACTGGGTTTACGACACCCGGGGATATTTCAAGTTCCCGGCGGCGGTATCGGAGGGGCGGGTCTACCTGCTCAGCGAGTTCGAGCTGTTCTGCCTGGACGTGCAGACGGGCATGGAGCACTGGAAACAGCCCTCCGGGAGCACGTATTTCCGCTCCAATCTGTGCGTACGCGGCAGCCAGGTCATCGCCTGCCTGGGGAGCGGTTCCGCGGAGGGAGGAGGCAATTCGCTGGTCGCCTTTGAGGCGAGGACCGGAGACCCTCTGTGGAACAAGTCGGTGGGCGGAGCGGATAAGACCGCCATCACCGCAACCGACAAGATGGTCTACGTGGGGACGGACGAGGGCATCTACGCCTACGAGGTGGGCAGCGGCGCCCTGCAGCTGGACCAAAAACTGCGCGGCATCCTGCCGCAGACCGTAACCGTGACCGACGAGGCCATCTACGCCGCCACGGAGAACTTCCGCATCCACTGCTTCCGCCATAGCCGCTGATGCGGAAGCGGTCCGGACATGAAGGTAGATCCTCTCCAAGCGTCCGGCACGCTCATGCCTTCTCCATGAAGCGCGACTCAGGGGCCGTGCCGAAAAGATTGAAGGTTTGGACCTGGCCCCAAGTTGAAGGTTGGGGGGGCGGCGCTCCGCGGCGCGATATAATCGACTTATGGACGCTAAAGGCAGGCTCATCCTGGTGGGGACGCCCATCGGCAACCTCGGGGACATCACCCTGCGCGCTCTGGAAACGTTGCGGAAAGCCGACGTGATCGTGGCGGAGGACACCCGCACCACCCGCAAGCTCCTCTCCTGCTACGACATCCATGCTCCTCTGCTGAGCTACTGCGGCGAGAGGGAGAGGGAGCGTTCGCGGGAGGTGGTACGTCTGGTGCGAGAGGGTAGGGAGGTGGCCCTGGTGTCCGAGTCGGGCATGCCCGGCGTGTCCGACCCCGGGTGGCTGGCGGTGCGCGCCTGCCGCGACGAGGGGCTCAGGGTCGAGGTGGTGCCGGGCCCCAGCGCCCTCACCGCGGCCCTTTCCCTGGCGGGGCTGCCCCCCGGCCCCGTCTACTTTCACGGCTTCCTCCCCTCGCGCCCCGCGGCCCGCCGCAGGCTCCTGCGGGAGCTCTCCGCCAGGCCCGAGACGCTGGTGCTGTACGAGTCGCCCCACCGCATGATGGCATGCCTTTCGGATATGGGGGAGGCCTTCGGGGAACGGAGGGTGACGCTCATGAGGGAGCTCACCAAGCTCCACGAGGAGGTGCTGGAGGGTGCCGCCTCCGAGCTGCTGGCGGCCGTGGGTGAGAGCGGGCCCCGCGGCGAGTGCGTGCTGGTGGTCTCACCGCTCGGGTCGGCAGGTGAGCCGCGGGAAACGGACTGGGGGGCGCTTCTCGGGGAGGTGCGCCTGGCCATGGAAGGAGGGCTCTCCATGAGCGAGGCCTGCAGGCGCATCGCCGCGGAGCGCGGCGTCTCCCGGCGGGAGCTCTATGCCCGATGCCTGGCGGCCCCGCCGGGTTGACGTCGGTGTGGGATATAATCGGCGGGTGGCGGACCCGCGGGCGGAACGCGCAGTGATCATGTCGTCGCGTCCCCCGTTACGCGAAGGGAAAGGACGAACCGTGCCGAGGAAGAGAGCGGAGATAACGGCCCTGGTGCTTGCGGCGGGAGAGGGCACCCGCATGAAGTCCTCCCTGCCCAAAGTGCTGCACCCCGTCTGCGGCAGGCCGATGCTCCTGGTCATGCTGGATACCCTGGAGTCCCTGAGGCCGCGCCGGGTGCTGTTGGTGGCGGGCAGCGACGCGGAGCGGGTGATGCAGGCGGTGGGCTCGCGGGCCGAGGTGGCGGTGCAGGAGGAGAGGTTGGGGACCGGGCACGCCGTCCTAACCGCTGGGCCGCTGCTGCGGCCGGAGGATGAGCGCATCCTGATCCTGGCGGGGGATATGCCCCTGGTGACCGCGTCCACCCTTGAGGAACTGCTGGCACTGCATCAGAAGAGCGGCGCCAAAGCCACCCTGCTCACGGTGCGCCTGCCTGACCCCACCGGCTACGGAAGGGTGGTGAGGAACGGGACCGGGGAGGTGCAGAGGATCGTCGAGGAGAAAGAGGCCACCCCCTCCGAGAGAAGGATAGACGAGATAAACACGTCCATATATGTGTTCGAACGGAGCGAGCTCTTTGAGTGTCTGAACGGCCTGGGAAGGGACAACCGAAAAGGAGAGTATTATCTCACCGACGTCGTCGCCATGATCCGGGAAAGCGGCGGTAAGGTCTCCGCCCTGACCGCCGATGACCCCTGCGAGGGCATGGGCGTGAACAATCGAGCGGAACTGGCGGAGGCGGAGAGGGTGCTGCGCGGCCGCATCAACAGGCGTTTGATGGAGGAAGGGGTTACCATGATCGACCCCTCCCTCACCTATGTGGACCTCGGGGTGGAGGTGGGAGAGGACACGGTTATCTATCCCCTGACTTTTCTACAAGGTGTAACGAAAATAGGAAGGGGCTGCGTCATCGGACCCGCCGCGCGCATCATCGACTCGGTGTTGGGGGACGGGGTCACCGTGCAGGAGTCGGTGGTGCGCGAAAGCGTCCTGGAGGACTGCAGCAGCGTGGGCCCCTACGCCAGCCTGCGCCCCGGGACCCGACTGGGAAAGGGGTCCAGGGCGGGCACTTTCGTGGAGATGAAGAAAACGGTGGTGGGCGAGGGCAGCAAGGTGCCCCACCTCAGCTACATGGGGGACGCGACCATAGGGAGAGGGGTCAACGTGGGGGCCGGTTCCATAACCTGCAATTACGACGGGGAGAAGAAGCATGCCACAGTGATCGAAGACGGGGCTTTCATCGGCAGCGACACCATGCTCATCGCCCCGGTGCGCGTGGGGCGGGGAGCGGTCACCGGGGCCGGGTCCTCCATCAGCAGGGACGTGCCCGACGGGGCTCTGGCGGTGGAGAGATCCGGCCAGCGCATCATCGAGAACTGGAAGAAGCGCAAGGGTTCCGACACCGCGCGCCTGCGCCGACCGGCTATCTCCGGCGGCGAGGGCGGAGATCCGGGAGATGCGAATGGATGGAGTGAAAAAAGCGCGGGTAAGGATAAGGAGGAGCTTTGAAGGAGATAACCCGAAAGAAGTTGATGATCTTCGCCGGGCGTTCCTGCCCGGAACTGGGGAGGGAGATAGCGGGCCACCTGGGACTAACTCTGGGGGAGGTGGAGCTGAAGACCTTCTCCAACGGCGAGCTCTACGTGCGCTATCAGGAGAGCGTCCGCGGGGTGGACGCCTTCGTCATCCAGACCTGTTCGCATCCGATCAACCTCCACATCATGGAGTTGCTCCTGATGATAGACGCCCTCAAGCGCGCCTCCGCCAAGCGCATCTCCGCGGTGGTCCCCTATTACGGTTACTCCCGCCAAGACAAGAAGACCCTGGCGCGCGAGCCCATCAGCGCCAAACTGATCGCCGACCTGCTCACCGCCGCGGGGGCCGACCGCATCCTCACCATGGACCTGCACGCGGGGCAGATACAGGGCTTCTTCGACGGGCCGGTGGACCACCTGACCGCGGTACCCCTGCTGGCCTCCTACATATCGCGCAACTATTTCGATGACCTGGTGATCGTCTCTCCGGACGCCGGGCGGGTGAAGATGGCCAAGAAATACTCCGACTACCTCTCTGTGCCCATGGCCATCCTCCACAAACGCCGCCCCGGCCACAACGTGGCCGAGGTGCTTCACGTCATCGGCGAGGTGGAGGGCAAAAAGGCGGTGCTGGTGGACGACATGATCGACACCGCCGGCACCCTCACTTCCTCCGCGGCGGCTTTGACGGAGCGCGGTGCGGCCGAGGTATACGCGGTGGCGACCCACGGCATCTTTTCCGGGCAGGCCTATCAGCGTATTGACGGATCCCCGCTGAAAGAGGTCGTCGTCACCAATACCCTACCGGTTCCGGAGCAAGGGCGCAGCCCCAAGGTGAAGACGCTATCCATCGCCTCCATCTTCGCCAACACCATCGCCAGCGTCTTCAAGGACGAGTCGGTGAGCGAGCTCTTCGGCGGCGACAACCAGCCCTGACCATCCGTTATCGGCCCTTCGCATCTCCGCTTTTATGAGCGGCCTGAGAGGAGGGCGGCCCAAACCCTGAGGGAAAAGCGGCTCATCTCGGCCGCATGAAAGGGACGCGCGCCTTCGGCCGGCGGATTCCCCCATCTTCAATGATGGGGCGGCTCGTCTTCGAGCACCAAAAGACCCCCATCCCGCCCGCCCGTTTGCGGGTTCCCGCAACGATCGCCGATGCTCACCTCTGGCAGCAGGGGCACCAATGGGTCGAGCGCCCGCCTATCAGCGTGCGTCGGATGGGCTCCCCGCACGCGCAACAGGGCTCTCCCCCCCTGCGGTAGACGAGATGGCGCTCCTGGAAGGAGCCGGGACGCCCCGAGGCGTCCACGTAATCGCTCACCGATGAACCACGCCTCTTTATGGCCTCCCGCAGAACCGAGCGGATGGATCGGTGCAGTCGTGTCAGCTCCTCCGCGCTCAGCGAATCCGCCTTCCGGTGCGGGTCGATGCCCGCGCGGAAGAGGATCTCGTCGGCGTAGATGTTCCCGATGCCGGCTATGCGGCGCTGGTCCATGAGGGCCGCCTTCACCCGCGCGGAAGTGCGCAGGGCCTGTCTCAATCTCTCTGCGGTGAAAAGGCGCTCCAGCGGCTCCGGCCCCAGGCGGGCCAGCCCCGGCAGGGCATCGTATCCGCCCGCGGGGACCACGGCGGTCTCGCCGAAGGTGCGGGGGTCAACGTAGCGGAGTAAGCGAGGCGGATTCAGGTGCAGGACCATGTGGGTATGGGGCGGTTCCTGACTGCCCTCCTCCGCCAGCAGGAGAGAGCCGGTCATCCCCAGGTGCACCACCCATTCCCAGGGGCGGTCCAGCTCGAAGAGAAGGTACTTCCCCCTCCTTCCTATCCCTTCGATGACGGCTCCTTCGAGGCGGGAGCAGAAGGCCTCGCAGTCTGGACAGGATACCAGTCGGGGCAGCCGCACTTCGCAGCGGGTTATCCTCTCTCCGACGATGAGGCCGACTAGATCGCGGCGCAGGGTCTCGACCTCGGGGAGCTCGGGCATGCCTCAGCTCTCTCCGACGTCCGCATCCTGAGCCTCATTCCCCGCTCCGCGGCCGCTTTCCCGCAGGCCCAGGCGCCTCTGCAGCTCCTGCACCTTTGCCCGGGATTCCCCCTCGGCCAAGCCGCGCATGTTCTCCAACGCCCCGGCCAGATGCCTGCGCGAGTAGCCGTCGGGTAGGAGCTGCAGGAGCTCTTCCACGCTGGCCTTGGGCAGGGCCGCGGAGAGCAGGATCTCGTAATGCCGCTGGGCGTTGAGGGTGCGCAGCCTGCGCCAGATGCCCGCTATGCGCACCAGCAGATAGGTCCCGTAGGCCAGCAGGGCCAGGGTCAGGATGATCAGGACGATGAAGACGGCCATTTCCATAAGTCCATTCTACCACCCCATCCCGGCTGCTGGCCGGGCAAGTACGCGAGGGGTTTGAGCTATCCCGCAAGCCTCTGCCGACTCTTCCTTTCCCTCTTTGGCTCAGGGCGCCGGCCTTTCCCGCTCAGCATGTCGGGACTGTCCCTTGGCGCTCTTTCCCTTCCTCGATCAAGGCGCAATTCCCGCCTCACTCATGTGTTAATGTGGTCTCTATGGTAATCGACGCTCATACCCATGTCTTTCCCGAGGAGGTACGTCGGGACCCGGATGCCCGGGGCCGGCGCGATCCCGCCTTCCGCCTGGTCTATGTGGAGAAAGGGGCTCGCATGACCGGGGCCGAGGATATGCTTCGGGCCATGGACGATGCGGGAGTGGGCCGCGCCGTCCTCTGCTCCTTTCCCTGGCGCGACCTGGCGCTGGCCCGGGATAGCAACGATTACGTCCTGGAGTGCTTGGGGCGTTGGCCGTCTCGCTTCATCGGCTTCTGCTGCGTGAGTCCCGCCTGGGGGGAACGGGGACTGCGGGAAGCGCGGCGCTGTCTGGACGGCGGCATGAGGGGCCTGGGCGAACTTCATCCGGAGCCGCAGGGGTTCCGCCCGGAAGACACAAGCGCCCTGAGACCACTGGTGCACTTGGCCCGCGAGGCGGACGTTCCGATCATGCTGCACGTGAACGAGCCGGTGGGACACCACTATGCAGGCAAAGGAAGCATAACCCCTCAGGCGGTATATCCTCTGATCCGGGCCTTTCCGCAGGTAGACTGGATACTGTCTCACTGGGGAGGGGGGCTGCTGTTCTACGAGCTGATGCCGGAGGTGGCCGAGGCCTGCCGCAGGGTCTATTACGACAGCGCCGCTTCGCCCTTTCTCTACCTACCGCGGATCTACGTTATGGCGGTGCGCTTGGTAGGGCCGCAACGCATCCTCTTCGGCACCGATTTTCCCCTGATGGGTTACCGTCGGGCCCTGGAGGATCTGGAGAAGGCGGGGCTCGATGAGGAGTCGAAGCGGGCGGTGATGGGAGGGAACTTAGAGCGGCTCTTACGGCTGTGAGGAGGGGCGCACGGAGAAGGAGGCTCGAGAGGGAGCAAAGAAAAAAGAAAAGGACGATTGAGTCGCACGAGTGGTCCAGCCCCGTATGCACCGGCCGACGGGATGGGATATAAAAGGCCGTCCGGCGCGCTCCGGGACCGTGGGGGCGCCGCTGCGACGTCAAAGCATTAAAAGCTTTAAAGCCGCCGGCAGGTCCGCGACTTGCCGGTGATGACCCTCAAGGGGTATCGCGGGGAAGGAGATGGATGGATGAGCGGGAAGGGAAGAGCACGGATGTTCAGGCCGATGTACAGGCCCTCTTTTTCTCTCTCCCTCCCGGCGCGGGCGTCGCTTCTGTTCTCCTGCTTGCTGGCTGCCCTGGTGATGTCAGGATGCCGGCCCTCCCTACGCGGTTCGGGTGAGGCCGGTATTGCCGCGAGCGCGAGAGCCGCGTCCTCCGAGGCGGCAGAGGAAGCGCCAGTGAATCCCCTAAACGGCGAGGTGGCGGACGATGCCGGCTTGCTGAACAGAAGAGTGCTGGCGGTTAAGGTGGAAAACGACCCCGCCGCCCGCCCCCAGAGCGGCATAGCCGATGCCGAGGTGGTTATAGAGGAACTGGTGGAGGGAGGGGTCACCCGCTTCATCTGCCTCTACCTTGCGCATGACAGCGCCGCCATAGGCCCCACCCGCAGCGTGCGACCCACCGACATGGACGTCGTCCGCTGCCTGCGGCCGCTGCTCGCCTTCAGCGGCGGGGCGCCGCAGGTAATGGAGATGGTAAAGTCCTCGGGGATTATGTACGTGACCGAGGACTCCCCCTGCTTTTGGAGGGAATCCAGGCGGGCAGTTCCCCACAACCTCTACACCAGCACTTCTCGGCTGCGCGAATACTTGAATCAGCAGGGCGACGCGGGAGAATGGGGGGTATTATCCGGCTTGACTTTCCGGCAGAAGGCCGGCGGGGCTTCTTCGGAAGGGGAGGGGGAAGAGACCATACGGCTGGTCATCCCCGCGAGCACCGTGGACGTGCCCTACGAGAGCGGCTGCTCGGTCCGCTATCGCTACGACCCCTCTAAGAGGGCTTATCAGCGCTTTGTGCAAGGTAAACCCCATACCGACCTGGGCAGCGGCCGGCAGTTGGCGCCCCGCAACGTCATCCTGCAGTTCGTGCAGCTCACCTCCTCGGGGGTGAGGGACGTTCTGGGGGCGGAGTCCCCCAATTCCATGGTCATCGGCAGCGGGCGCTGCGCCGTTTATACCGAGGGCGAGGTCATCGTGGGAACCTGGGTGAAGAACTCCCGGGACGAGCCCACGCGGTATTATGATCTGGTGGGGCGGGAGATAAGGATCAACCCCGGGCAGACCTGGATACACCTCGTGCCCAACAACCTGAAGACGACTTTCATACCCTGAGCCGCGGGCGGCAGCGGATCGGCCGCTGTTTATTACGGGATGCCGCGGCGGGCCCCGCCCATAGAGCCCGCGGCATCCCTATGCTGTCAGAGGCTTTTCACCAGCTCGGGCAGCTCAAAGAGGGACTCGATGACCAGGCAGTCGCAGGGAGGGCGGTCCCCGCGACGGTTGAGCCAGACGGGGACGATGCCGGCTCCCCTGGCCCCCAGGACGTCGGCATAGTAGTGGTCGCCAACATGCAGGGCGCGGGAGGCGTCAACGCCGGCGCGCTTAAGGGCCAGGCGGAATATGGAGGGTTCCGGTTTGATGCGCCCCACGCAGGCGGAGGAGACCACGAAACGGATGAAAGGGGAGAGGTCCAGATCCAGGCAGAGGGAGGAAAGGCGGGCGTCCCAGTTGGAGATTATCCCCATGAGCACGCCCATGTCCCGCAGGGCGCACATGGCCGGGACCGCGTCCTCGTAGAGGGCCCAACGGCTGCCCTTGCCGAACTCCTCATAAAGGGCCTCTCCCAGCAGTCCCGCGTCTTCCGCCCCCAGTTCCTCCGCCAGAATGGAATAGAGGCTCACCCACATGCGCCTGGCCTCTACTTCCGATGCCCAGAAGGTGTCGTCCGTCCGGTACCTCTCCTCGTAATAGCGCTCCGAGACCAGCAGGGCCTCCTCCAGAAGCCGCGGTTCGGCCTCGATGCCGTGCGAGCGCAGCACTTCCGCACAGACCTCCTCCATGGAGGGGTGCGGCTTTAGCAAGGTATTGCCCGCATCGAAGAACACCGCCTCTATCAGTTCGGACCCTCCTTTGTTCGCCGCTGATACTTCCCATGACGGCACCCTTCATTTTAGCAGCAGCCGGTGACCCCACCGCTCCCCCTCCTCCCAATCCGGCGGGGAGGCGGTTGTTGATGTCCCATCTCCTTTATGCGGCGCTGCGCGGGATCGAGGAGGCGTTTAACCGCCATGCGGCAGGTATAATCTTCCTTGAGGGAAAAAGGAAAGGCGAAGATGGCGAGATGAGTTTCGAGAAAAGGGTTTTCGCCCTGCTGAATCTTCTTGCACTGATAGCCCTGCCCTTGCTCCTGGTCATCTTCCACCTGCCGCACGGCTCAACCGAAGTCGACTACTCCGTCCTCTACCTGATGACCGCGGCGCTGGCGGCCATGTTCTTGCTGGGGAACCTCTACATAAGATATCCCAGTCGCCAGGGGAGGCTGCTGGCCGGCCTGCCCCCCTTTTTCCTGGGCACCGTCTTTTATTCTTTCGTCGTCTCCCTGGGAATCAATTTCAGCGGCGGGCTGGAAAGCCCGCTCTACTACGCCGTGCTCATGGTGCCCCTGCTCGCCGGGGTCTGCTTCACTCTGCCCCTGGCCATGGTCAGCACCTCCCTCGCCGCCTCTTTCTACTTCGCTTCGGTGTTCAGCGCCTCACCTTTTCCGCGCGTTGATGATGCTCAGCGCATCGCTTTCAACCTGGCCTATCTCTTCCTGGCCTGCCTTTTCTCCAACCGCCTGGCGGTGGAGATGAGGCGCCATGAACAGGCCAGGGACGAGGCCCTCAACCTATCCGCTTTCATGCGCCGCCTGGAGAAGGCCAAAGGCGAGTTCGTCTCGGTGGTCTCCCACGAACTGCGCACCCCCCTCACCTCCATACAGGGGTTCAGCGAGATACTGATGAACCGGGACATGCCGCGGGAAAAGCGGCGGGAGTTCTATGAGATCATCAACAACGAGGCGGAACGGCTGGGGCGTCTCATCACCAATCTCCTCGACCTCTCCAAGATCGAGGCGGGGGCCGATTTGAACCGGGAGATGCTGGATATCGAGGAGGTGCTGCGCGAGGACGTGGAGCTGCAGCAGTCCCAGACCGAAACGCACCGCATCCGCCTGGAGGTGGAGGTGAAGCCGCCTCGCGTTTACGCGGACCGCGACCGCCTCCATCAGGTTTTTAAAAACCTCTTATCCAACGCGGTGAAGTATTCGCCGCAGGGCGGCGATGTGCTGGTGCGGGTGGGCACGGAGGGCAGGTTCATCCGCGTCTCCTTCACCGACACGGGCATCGGCATACCGCAGGAAGAGCTGCCCTTCATCTTCGACCGCTTCCGACGGGTGGAGTTGGGAGAGGCGGCGGCCATATCGGGTACGGGCCTGGGGCTGGCCATCGTCAAGCATCTGGTGGAGATGCACGGCGGCCGCGTGCACGTCAGCAGCGAGGTGGGCAAAGGAAGCACCTTCACCGTTTTCCTGCCGCTGGGAGGGGCTTAAGCCGCGACTCCGCCCGTTCGGTGGGAGATGATGCGCGGGGGGTCGGCCGCCTGCGGCGTGGCGAGGTTTATAAGCTTGAAGCGCTGGCGGTAAGGTGGGGATGAGATGGACATAGAGTTCAAACGCAACCTGGTGAAGCTGCTGAGCGGCCTCATCTGGGCCTGCGTGCCCCTATTCGCTTTGCTCCTGCTGCTGCCCCACCCCGCCTATCAGGATTATCGCCTGCGGCCGGCGATGGGGCTGCTCCTGGCCTGCCTGGCCCTCAACCTGGCGGTATCGCTGATTCCGCTGCGGCGTCCCCTGCTGCTACGCTTCAATCAAGCCCTCTTCTTCCTCATCGGCGTCTGCTTCGCCGCGGCTGCCTGCTTCATGATGGTCTATACGGGCGGGGCCAAGAGCCCGCTTTTCCCCTTCATGCTTCTGGTGGTGTGCTTCGGCACCACCTTCTACGCCTCCCAGGTGACCCCCGTGGTGCTCATAGGGATGCTCTCACTCGGCTACATCCTCTGCCTGCACTGGTACGCGGAAGTGGGGATGGAGGACTCCCAACTGCTGGCTTCCCAGGTGCTCTTCCTCTTCCTCATCGCTCTCTTCATTAACCGACTGGGGCGGGACACCCGCGAGCAGGTGCGCTCCCGCAACGAGGCCCTCCGCCAGCTCAAGCTGCTCTCGGAGATGGACCGGGCCACCTCAAACTTCGTCTCGGCCGTCTCCTTCGAGATGCGCACTCCCCTGACCTCCATACAGGGGTTCTCGGAAATGCTGCTGCATCAGGATTTGGAGGAGGAGAAAGAGCGCGAGTTCGTGCAGATAATCAGCAGGGAAGCTGAGCAGCTCACCGCCCTTGTGGAGGAGCTGCTGGACATATCCAGGCTGGAGTCCGGCAGGGCCAAGCTGCGCCGGGAGGAGGTGGATGTATACTGGATGCTGCGCCGGCTCTCCCACCCGCTCAGGGAGTTGTGCGGATCCAGCGACCTGCTTCTGGACATACCCGAGGGCCTGCCTTCGCTGTACCTGGACCGAGCGCGCATGCAGAGGGTATTCGATGCCCTCTTTCATCAGGTGAGGAAGGCATGCCCGGATGGTGGGGAGGTGCGCATCGGGGCGAAATCGGAGGAGGGTACCCTGGTGGTGACGATAAACTACCGCTCCCGGGTCAGGGAGGGCGGCGAGGCGGAGGACGGGCTGCTGGACGACCTCTGGCAGCAAGAGAGAGAGGAAGACCTGGAAGTGTCCATCGCCCGCCGCATCCTGGCCGCCCACGGAGGCAGTATGAACGCGGTCAGGGCGCCGGGGCGCTGGTCGGCCTTCGTCATCCGCCTGCCGGTGATGGGGCTAGAGCAGTTCGTGGCGGAGGAGAAGGTGGCGGGCGCCTGATGCGCGCCGGCATGCGCCGTCTTTTAATCTATCACAAGCGGAGTCAGGCCTTCGCATGGATCGGAGGCCATGCTCTTACCAATCGGGGTCAGTCCTTCACATTTCACAATTTGGGGCCTGGCCCAAATCTTCACTTTTTTCGCGCGACCTTGGA
>JACVIY010000028.1 GCA_015711755.1 Candidatus Geothermincola secundus
AGGGGCTTAAGGCTTCCGCGACAGGGCTGCTATCCCCCGCAGGGGCAGGCGAAGGGCTGATCCCGGTCAGAGGTCCTTTTTCAGATGAGTCCGCCATTCCCTCACGCGGGGAGCGCTCTTGCCCCGTGCCGGCTCCAGCTCGAAGCCCTCCGCTGCGAGGTGTTCCGCCTGCACCTCCACGCCCCCCGGGAACTTGGGGTTCAGGGATCCGTCGGAGCGGAGCACCCGCCAGTAGGGGGCGACGCGCTTCCTGCCCGACGCCAGGTCCTCCTCGGCCGCTTCCGCCGAGATGCGCAACATCATCCCGGTGACCAGGGGACAGGCCAGGTCGGCCCCGTGGTCAGCGGCAAGGCGGTCGCGCAGCTGCTCGACGGTGACCAGTTCCCCCTTGCGCACCCTGCGCAGCAGCGAGTCAACCTCCTTCCCTCCTGGGATGAGCATCAGCCCCCGCCCTCGCGGGTCCTCGGTCAACCGGGACTCGCTGCGATCGAGCTTCTCATGCCATGGAATATGCGATTTCGGTTTCATGCGTAACCTCCCCTTCTCCGATCAGGGCATCGACGTCCAGATGGCTGGGCGCGTCGGCCCCTCGCTCCCGGTTTTCTCGTTGCCGATCGCCAACAGGCCGCCGCGGAACGTGGTTATGGAAAAATAGGAAAACTCGTCCTTACCGGAAAGGCTGAAAAGGTCAATACGGTTGTCAAGATCTCCGCAATCAGGAAGCATAACCCTGTTCCAGGCGGCCCCGTCCGGTGATACCCAGACGGCGGCTTTATGATGGATGATTTTTCCGCTGGGGAAGTTGATCTGATCGGGCGGGGAGCTCCCTATGGCCACTAGCCCCGGGCCGCCCGAGGAGACCTTGAAGATGTATGAGGAGCGGAGGGCCGGGATCGAAGGTGAGCGTGTCCAGTCAACCCCGTCGCTCGAGGTCCACACGATCGCTTCTTCCTCAATCTTTTGGTCAAACGTGCTTTTACTGTACCCCACTGCCACCAGGCCGGGGCCGCCAGTGCAGATGTCCGAAATTATGTGTTCACCGGGGCCTCCGAATACCGATTCGTTACTAGGCAGGCGATACCAGCTGATCCCGTCGGGCGAGGTCCAAACCTGCCCCTCTGTACGCAATTTTTGTGATTTGATCCCCACGGCGACCGCTCCGGGTCCTCCGGCGCAGACGGAGTTGATTTCCGCAAAACCTCCGAAGGTCTCGGAATCGAAAGGGAGCAGGCTGAAGGCCTGCCCGTCCGATGAGACCCACTCGCACACATCATGACCGACAAGGGCATATTTCCTGCCGTAAGCTCCCTTCCCCATCATGACGTATCCCGGCCCCGCGGCGCATATGTCTCTAATATGATCGGGATGCATGGCGTTTTCGTAGGTCAACTCTATTTTGAAATTGACGTTGTCCGGCGGATGATAGGTCCAGTCGAGGCCGTCGCCGGAGGTCCAGAAGCTCAGCCCCCAGGCTATCACCATCCCACCGGGGCCTGCGGCTATATGGGGCCCGATTGTTCTGGATAATCCGGTGTCGATCGCGACCTCGGTTCGGTTCCAGGATCTGCCGTCCTCTGAGGTCCAGATCAGCATGGCGGAGGGGTCTTTTGGCTCCTCTTTTCCTGAGGAGGCAGTCTCTTGGCGCGGAGCCCTGAATCCCACCGCCGCCAAGCCGGGACCGCCCTCGCAGACATCGGTGATGACCACATCCTCCCCTTGCGCACCGAAGACATCCTCGTCCAGGATGGTCTTCTCCCAGTCCGTGCCGACAACACGGGACGGCTTATTCCCGCCCCCGGGGCTTTCGGCGCCATTTTTGCATCCTCCGGCCAAGAGCAGCGCAACCGCAATCGCCGGGACCAGGCATGAGCTCATCGAGCGTATCGTCTTGCCCATCTCCGGACCTCCCCCTCTCGTCATCCGACCCTCTATCATGTTTCAGGACGGCTTGAGGATGAAGCGCAGGGTCTGCTCGTCCTTCCCCTCCCAGCCCACTCGGGGCACCTTGCCCTCCGCGCACTCGTACAGGGCGGAGAGGAAGCCGGCCAGCAGGTTGCGGTCGAAGGGGTTCTCGATGTCCACGCTGAACACGCCTCCCTCCAGGGCGTACCCCACCGGGTTGCCCTGGCCGCGCAGGGCCAGGGCGTCCAGGGCCGTGCGGTAGAGCTCCCGCGGGGGAAGAGGGGAGTTGCGGCGGCGCTCCGAGAGGAACTCCTCCCAGATGTGGCGGAGGAAAAAGGCGCGCTGGGTGTCCACCACGATGGGGGCGAAGCTCACTCCCAGCCGCGAGGACAGTTCCTCCAGGACCACCGTGGTGGCGTAGAAGTCCAGGAAGACCATGCGCACTCCCTTGCGAATGTCCATGATGATGCCCTCTTCCTCCATCCATTTGAGGTCGCGCATGGCCAGGGGCACCCCGCAGCGCGGGCAGCGCTCCAGGCGCCGCGAGCCCGGCTTGAGCGGGGTCACCGGGGGAGGCTTCTTGGCCAACTGGCGCGCGGGGTCCGGCTCCACCCGGATGCGTTCCGCCTCTCCTTCTCTATGATAGGAATGCCTGTAGGCTTTTCCCTCCAAGCTCTCGAAGGCCCCGGTGATGATCGCCGCCATCAGCTCGCGGTTGAAGGGGTTGCGGATGACCCCCTCGCTGAAGGACCCCGGCTTATAGGTGTGGGTGCGGCTGTAGCACTGGCCGCACCAGGAGGCCATGCGGTCGAAGACCTTGACGGTGAGCCGCTTTAGCGGCCCCACACGGGCCAGGGAGAAGGGCCCCGAGAGGTCGGCGTCGATGACGTTGCGGGCGGCGTCCCGCTGCGCCTCGAAGACCATCTCCTGCACCGGCAAGTCCAGCTCATCCTGCACGGCCCCGAAGAGGCGGGTGAGGAAATCCGCCTCGATGAGCAGGACCCGGAAATCAGGACGGTTACGCAGGGTGATGGTGCCGTTGTCGTTCCAGCGTATCAATTTGCCAAGCCAGAGGGGAAAACCGCATTCCCCGCATCTGAACATCCGTTCGTCTCCCTCCCTCAATCCTTTCCCTTGAACATCCATATACCTTCCCATTTCATCCACGCTTTAATCAGATCTAGTGAGGCGGGGGAGGATCGAAGCGGGGAGAGCGGGGTTTCCGAGGTTACCGCGATGCCGGCGGCAGGGCCCTTGACATGGAGAGAGTCGTTCTCATAACATTCGGGCTATCAAATGATAATAATTATCAAAAAGCAATGGAGGGGGTATGGACGCGGAAAGGCGGCTTCGGTCGCGGGGATATCGCCTGACCCCCCAGAGAAGGGCGGTGCTCGAAGCCCTGGCCGGGGAAGGGGGCAGGCCTCTGGATACCTCGCAGATACATAAGAGGGTGAGCAGGGAGTTCCCCGGCATCGGGCTGGCCACCGTGTACCGCACGCTCGAGCTGCTGGTGGAGCTGGGGATAGCGCTGCCCGTCCATCTGCATGAGGGATCGCGCCATTACGAGCTGAACACCGGGGAGCACCGCCACCACCTCGTGTGCCTGTCCTGCGGGGAGGTGCAGCCCTTCCGCGGCTGTGACCCGGGCGAGCTGGCGGAGAGGGTCCGCGACGAGTCGGACTTTCTGGTGACCTCCCACTGCCTCAGTCTCTTCGGCATATGCGGGAGCTGCCGGTCGCCGGGCCGCGGTCGTTGATCGATCGGGCACGGCCATCAGGAGAGGAGGTATTAAATGAGAATCATTATCGAAAGGATAAAGCCCTGGCTGTGCCTGCCCCTGGTCGCGGCCCTGGGCCTGGCGGTGATGGCGATGGCTGGAGGTTGCGGCGGTGGCGGAGGGAGCGGCGGCGGAAGGATCAAGGTGGCCGCGTCCATCCAACCCCTGGCGGATCTCTGCCGGCAGGTTGGGGGGGATCTGGTGGAGGTGGAGCTGATGGTCCCGGCCGGGGCCAGCCCCCACACCTATGAGCCCACCGCCGCGCAGATGAGGTTTCTCTCCGAGGCGCGCCTGCTGGTGCTCAACGGACTTGAGCTGGAGGGATGGGCTGCTGACATCCTCAGCAAGGCGGGGAATGCCGAGCTGGTGGTGGTGGAAACGACTGAAAGACTGCCCTTGAGCGAACTCATCCCCGCCGGGGGGGAGGGTGATGATGGGGACGACCATGACGAGGAACTCGCCCATGAAGAACGCGGCGGCGAGGGGCATTCCGAAGGGGGTCATGTCCATGAAGGGCACAGCCACGGGGCCTATGACCCGCATGTCTGGCTCGACCCGACCCTCGCGGCCCATCAGGTCGAGGCCGTTCGGGACGCCCTGGCGGAGGCGGACCCCGAGCGCGGGCAAGCGTACCGCGACAACGCGGCCGCTTTCCTGGAGGAGCTGAAGGAGCTGGATGCCTGGGTGAGGGAGCGAACCGATTCGTTCGGCAAGAGGAGCTTCGTCGCCTTCCACTCATCCTGGGTATATTTCGCCCGCCGCTACGGGCTGGATATGGCGGGGGTGGTTGAGGAGTTCCCGGGGCGGGAGCCCAGCGCCTCGGACATCGCCGCGCTACTGGAGAGGATGAAGGCAGCGGGGGCCGCGGTTATCTTCGCCGAGCCGCAGTTCAGCCCGCGGGCAGCCCAGGCGGTGGCGGATGCGTCGGGAGGCGCGGTGAGCGTGGCTTTCCTCGACCCCCTGGGAGACCCGCGGGACGGCAGCAAGGACACCTATGTTAAACTCATCAGGTATAACGTGGAGGAGATGGCCGCGGCCCTTCGCTGAGCCTTGATGCTGCTTTTCATACGCGGAGCTGGCGGGGCCGCTTCCTTCGTGAGATCCAAGAGGTGGCTGTCGAGATGTCTCCGAGGACCTGCCGCGTCAGCGAGTTCTTCTCAGGTGAGAGTGAGGGGCCTCGTCGGGTCATAGAACTCCGTGATGTCCGGGTGGAGCGCGACGGCCGCGTCGTGCTGGATGGCATCACCTTCACGGTGGAGGAAGGGGCGTTTCTGGGAATCATCGGCCCCAACGGCGCGGGCAAGACCACCTTGCTCAAGGCGATCCTGGGGTTGATAAGGCCCTCGCGGGGCGAGGTGCGGGTACTGGGCATGGCTCCCCAGCAGCTGCGCCGCGAGCTGCACCACATCGGCTACATGCCCCAGCAGGTCCTCTTCGACCCCGTCTTCCCGGTCTCCGTCTTCGATGTGGTGATGATGGGGCGCGCCTGCTGCATCGGCACCCTGCGTCATCCGTCCCGAAAGGACCGCGAGGCGGTGCTGGAGAGCATACGGGCGGTGGGGCTGGAGGGCCTGGAGCGGCGGCCCATAGGCGAGCTCTCCGGCGGCCAGCAGAAGCGCGCCTTCCTGGCCCGCGCCCTCTGCCTGGAGACGCGGATACTGCTTCTGGACGAGCCCTGCGCCGGCCTGGACGTCGAGGCGCAGGAGGCTTTCCTGGCCCTGCTGGCGGAGCTGAAGGAGCGGAGGGGCCTCACGGTGGTCTTCGTTTCCCACGACGTGGCCACCCTGGCGCGTCACGCCGACAGCATCGTCTGCATAAACCGGACGATGCACCTGCACGGCAGCCCCCAGGAGGTCCTGGGCAGCCGGCGGCTTCATGAGGCCTACCGCTGCGAGTTCGATTTCCTGGCGGGAGACGGCGGCCGAAGCGATAAGGGAGGCGCCTGATTTGCTGCGCTATGTCTTCATGCAGAAGGCGCTGCTGGGCGGGATGAGCGTGGCCCTGGCGTGCTCGCTCATCTCCTTCTTCGTGGTCACCCGGCGCCTGGCTTTCATGGGCATGGGCATCTCCCACGCCGCCTTCGGCGGTGTCGGCCTGGGGCTGGCCGCCGGCTTGGATGCCACGGTCACCGCGGGGTTCTTCTGCGTGGCGGTGGCCCTGGGGGTCGGCTGGCTGGCGCGGCGGGGGCGCATGCACGAGGACACCACCATCGGGATACTCTTCACCGCGTCCATGGCTTTGGGGGCGCTGGTGGTGGGGCTGGCCCGGCGGTACAACCTGGACCTCATGAGCTACCTTTTCGGGAGCGTGCTCGCCATGAGCTGGGGCGACGTCATCGCCGCCGCCGTCCTCTCCCTGCTGGTCTGCCTGTTCACCGCCGCCTTCTTCAAGGAGCTGCTCTTCGTGGCCTTCGACGAGGAGACGGCCACCGCCTCGGGCCTGCCGGTGCGGTCGGTCTATTACGGGATGCTCACGGCCATGGCCCTGGTCATCGTGGTCTCCATAAAGCTGGTGGGCATCATCCTGGTCTCGGCCCTCCTGGTGATGCCGGCGGCAACCGGGCTGCAGCTCTCCCGCGATTACCGTAAGGTGATTGCTTTCGCCGTCCTTGACGGGCTGGCCTCCATGGCCTTGGGGCTGTGGCTCTCTTATGTTGCCGACGTACCCCCCGGCGCCACCATCGTCATGGTCATGTTCGGGTTCTTCCTGCTGGCCATGGCCCTCTCTCCCCGCCGCTTGCTCCGCAGCCCCTGACGGACCCGCATCACCCCTCCCCTCCCCTCTCCTCACTGTTCCTCGGTGTCAGACACCGTTATCACAAATTATCACAAACCGCCGGTCAGCTAAATAAGTTTTCGCTGGTCAGCGCCCTGCCGCCCTCCCCAACCTCCCCTCGCTGCCACCCTCGGTGTCTGACACCGTTATCACAAATTATCACAAACCGCCGGCCGTAGGCCCCGAGCTCGGTTTTATGCGCCCACGCCTTTAAAGCTGACGGGAGGCATTGGCGCCGTCGTCTCCAACGGCGATAATCGATCCAGTCGGGACGGGTCCAAGAGGAACGGCTGCGGTGGAGGTGGCTATCTTGAAGGGGAGAGATCGCAAGATGCGGATCGGGGCAGCCGTCATCCTTGCAGCCCTGCTGATCACGGCGTTTCTATCTATATGCAGCTGTGCGGGCAGCGGGCGATCGGCGGCTGAAATTAACGGGGAAACGAAAACGGATGCCGAGGAGAAGAACGAAACCGCTGAACATGACGGCGCTTCCGGAGAAAGGCCCGCGAAGCCGCCCTCCTTCGATCCCTCGCGCGAAGTGGTGGTGAAGCGGGGCAACCCCGACCGCAAGGAGGTGGCCCTGACCATAGACGACGGATGGAACCGCGATGACCGCATCCTGGACCTGCTGGGCTCCTACGGCATCCGCTGCACCGTCTTCGTGGTGGGGGGAAGGGGGGTGGCGGAGGCCGACCCCGAGTGGGTGAGGCGCATGGACCGCATGGGCTTCGAGGTCTGCACCCACACCTACGACCATTACAAGCTGACCGATCACCCTTACGATTACATCGTATGGGACATCCGCAAGGGCCAGGAGGTCATCGCCGCGGTCACCGGGAAAACCTATCCCTACATGCGGCCCTCCGGCGGTTACTACAACGACTCCGTAGTCCAGGCCTGCCGCGATTGTTCCTGTTACCTGGTCCTCTGGTCCAACTCGCTGGGAGACACGGATGCCGACGCGACCGCGGAGGGGGAGGTTGCCGCCGTCCTGAACAACCTGAAGAACGGCGACATCATCCTCAGCCACTTCGGCGGGCATCATACCCATGAAGCGCTGTCCCGGGTCATCCCCGAGGTCATGGCCCGCGGGTACCGCTTCGTAACCCTCACCGAACTCATGGCTCCCTGAGAGATTGCCCGCATCCCTTGGCTCTGACCCGCTCCCGCGGCTGAAACGCATCGGGGAAGGTGAAAAGCTGCGCTTGGAGAAGAAAAACACGAAATCGTTTTCCCAAGGGATGGAGGAGAGAGGAAAGGGAGGGCAGCCCGTGGGCAACCTCGCAGAGATTAAGCGGCGCATCGACAGCCTCAAGGCGATCCTCGCCGGCGCGAAGGAGAGGGTCGCCGGGTTGGCGCAGTCGATGATGCCGGAGATAAAGGAGAAGCTGAAGAGAGAGGGCACCCGTCTGGGTATCGGGTCCGGGCTTTCCGTTTTGGGGCTGACGGTGCTGGCGGCGGCGGCGGTCTACCTGGTCGCCGCGCTCATCCTCGTCCTGGACCTGGCCCTGGAGAGGCTGTGGCTGTCCGCTCTCATAATGGTGGCAGCTCTCTTCCTGCTGGGCGGTCTGGCGGCCGGCATAGGGGCCGCCGTAGCCCGTCGTTCGGCCCGGCGCATGCAGGAGATAGCGGAGAAGGCAAACGGGGAGGCGGCAGCCGCGGTTAAGGAGCTGGCCTCCGAGGTGCGGGGCGAATTGGTAACACTGCAGGAGCTGGCGCGCAGGGAAGCGGGAGAGCGCCGCCGGCAGGCCCTGCAGGCCCTGGAGACCCTTAGGCGCCTCGCTCCCGCCATCATCGTCCTGCTGCTGTTGTTGGCCCTGATAAGGCGGAGGCGCCGCAGAAAGCGGCTCAAACTGACGGCGGAGGCGCCCGTGGTGATCCGGGAGGTGATCCGGGAAGAAGGAGAATGACGGGCGCCGTTCGGGGTACGGAGGGGGGCGGCCCGCGGAGGTCGCCCCCCGGCGTATCGGCGGCGCTAATCCGCTTCCCCCACCGGGGCGAAAGCGGCCCCGGTTATCCCCGGACCGGTGTGGCATCCCATCATGGGGGTGAAGCGGGTGTGGACGATCTCGCCCGCGGCCTCCACCCCCCTTTCGGTTATCATGCTCGACAGGCGCCGCGCCGCTTCCGGTGCCGCGGCGTGGAACACCGAGAGGAGCAGCGGCCCGTTTCCGCGGTACGCCTCCTCCACCTTATCGGCGATGAGCTCGAAGGCGGAGATAAGGGAATGCCTGCGGGCCTCCAAGACCGCCTCCCCATCTTTGATGCGCAGCACCGGCTTTATGGAAAGGGCGCCCGCGGCCAGGGCTTTTATGGCGCTAACCCTCCCGCTGCGCCGCAGCTGCTCAAGACCGTCCACGCAGGCCAGCAGCTCCACCCTGCCCGCCTCTTCCTCCGCCGCCCTGCGGCACTCCTCGAGGGAGGCTCCCTCTCGAGACTTCAGCGCCGCCCGGCGCGCCACCATTCCGCAGGCGATGGCGGCGGTTCGCGAGTCGATCACCGCCACCGGCCTGTCTCTGAAGGAGGCGGCGGCGGCCGCGGCGTTGCTGAAGGTGCTGCTGAAAGTGCCGGAAACGGTAACCACCAGGAGGGCTTTACAGCGCGGCGCGAGCTCCGTAAAAACATCAAGGAATGAGGATGGGGGGATGGCAGAGGTGGTGGGGGGGCGCTTCAGGCGCGGGAGCATGCGGTAGAACTCCTCCGCGTCTATGTCCACCCCGTCGCGCAGCAGCTCGCCGTCCATCTCCAAGACGTAGGGGATAACGGCGATATCCAGCTCCTTCCGCCATTCTTCCGGCAGACAGGACTGGCTATCCGTCACCACCGCAACCTTTGACATGCCGTCCTTTCATCTCTATCCGTGATCCTTCTTGGTTATTCCCCCGACAGCTTGCTAGCTAAACAGGCAAAAGCGCGGGCACGGCGGAGGGCGGGCCGGGAGCCGAGGCGTTTCGCCGTTTGAGCCAGCCCGGTAAAGGTTAGAATAACGTTGGCTGCGGCGTATCCGCCGGTTCGGGGTCGGAGGTGGTAAATGGGTAGAGGGGCGAGCGGTGACGGTTCTTTGCTTGCGGCGGCGTTCTTCACGGCAATGGGGTTCCTCGCCGGGTCGTTGCCCTTCTCCCTGTGGGTGGGAAGGATCGCTGCGGGCAGGGATATCCGCCGGGTGGGTGACGGCAACCCCGGGGCGATCAACGTCGCCCGGGCGGGGGGATGGCGGCCGGGGCTGGCCGCGGGCGTCCTTGATTTCGCCAAGGGGGCTCTGCCGGTGGTGGCGGCGCATGACCTCGCGGGCCTGGGGGGATGGGCCCTTCTCCCCGTGGCGGCGGCCCCGTTGCTCGGCCACGCCTTCAGCCCCTTCCTGGGGGGCAGAGGAGGGAAGGCGCTGGCCACCACCTTCGGGATCTGGACGGGACTGCTCTTCTATGAGGGGACCGCCGCCCTGGGATGCTGCTTCGGTTTCTTCTATCTGCTGCTGGCCCCAGATGCCTGGGCGGCCGTCCTGGGCCTTGCCGCCTTCGGTGGCTACCTCGTCTGGCGCGGCGCCCCTCCATCGTTTATGGCTGTCTGGGGCGTTGATCTCGCGGTCGTTGCCTTCAAGCATCTTCCCTGGCTCAGGGGGGGCATCAGGCTGCGGCTGGCGGGCGGGGGAGGGGGCGAGTAGGCTTGAACGGTTTTCTCCTTCGACACCTGCTGGGCATCATCCTCTTCCAGGGAGTGGTGATGTTGGTGCTGCTGACGAACGTCCTGACCATGAAACGTTTGGGCGCCCTCGGTCGTTGCCGCTCCTTCCCGCATGTTTCCGTGCTGGTGCCGGCTAGGGACGAGGAGCGCAACATAGAAGGTTGCGTCCTCTCCCTGCTCGCTCAGGACTACCCCGATTTCGAGGTGCTGGTGCTGGATGACCGCTCCGAGGACGGCACCCTTCCCTTGCTGCTGAGGATGCAGGAGGATCATGAGCGGCTCCGGGTCATCAGAGGGGAGCCGCTGCCGTGGGGCTGGACGGGTAAGAACTGGGCCTGCCATCAGCTGAGCGAGCGAGCCGGCGGGGAACTCCTGCTCTTCACTGACGCCGACACCAGGTACGCCCCGAACGCGCTGCGGGAGGCGGTGGCGGCCCTGCAAGCCCTCGATCTTCAGCTGCTCTCCGCCTACCCCCGGGAAGAGACTGAGACCTGGGCGGAGAAGTTGCTGGTCCCGACGTTCCTCTGGTCCATATACTGCTTCCTCCCGCTGCCTCTCGCCTACCGCCTTCGCTTACCCGGGCTCTCGGCGGCCCTGGGGCAGTTCATGCTCTTCCGCGCGGAAGCCTACCGCGCCATGGGTGGGCACGCGGCGGTGCGGGATGCGGTGGTGGACGACCTGGCCCTGGGGCGCCTGTGCGCGGGAAGGGGGCTGAGGTGGCGCTTCCTCGACGGGACCGGCGTCTTCTCCTGCCGGATGTACGGGGGTCTCCGGGAGGTGGTGGAGGGCTTCAGCAAGAATCTCTTCGCCGTCTTCGACTACAACCTTCCGGTCTTCGCCTTTATCTGGACGTGGCTGCTCCTGGTGTTCTGCGAACCGCCCCTGCTGCTGGCCATGGCTCCCTTCGGCCTGCTGGAGAGCAGGGTGGTGGCAGCAGCGGGAGTGGCGGCGGGCCTGGCCATGCTGCTGTGGGCCGTTTCCCTGAAGAGGTTGCGCCTGCCGGCGCGGCGCGCGTTCCTCTACCCGCTGAGCGTGCTGGGGATTTTCCTTCTGGCGGCGCGGTCTCTCTGGCAGGCGGCACGCGGCACCGCGGTCTGGAAGGGGAGGGGCCTGGGGCGCCGCCCCGTAAGAATTTTCAAGATGTAAAATAATTTTCGGGACGTGGGGGGATCTCAGCCGGACTGCCCCTCCACCGCCACCTTGAGGACCACCTGGAACTCCTTGACGGCGCCGTCCCGCACCGCGCCCCTCTGCTCCTGCACCACGAAGAAATGGACCTTCTCGCCGGCACGGAGCAGCTCGTCCACCGCTTCCCTCACCGCCTCGGAGAACCCCAGAGGTGAGGACTGGGTGACCTCCAGCATCCTGAACATCGCTCCTCCTTCCGTTCGACACCCCCTTCGGTGAAAATATGATACTATTCTGGGAGTCGAAAAGTGGTGCGGTCACGGGGAAGCCAGGGAGGTCGGTCATGGCGGAAGGGCTTGAGAACGGCGACCTGAGGGTGAGGGCCGAGAAGCGCGTGAAGGACCGGGAGCGGCTGAAGTGGCACGCGGCCACCTACCTCATCATCAACGTCTTCATGTGGGCCATCTGGCTGGTGACCGCCCTGACCTCACAGCCCCATGACTGGCAGTGGGTCTGGCCGATATGGATAACCCTGGGCTGGGGAGTCGGCCTGGCCTTCAACTTCTTCGGTTACCTTTCCGGCCGGAGCAGCGAGTCCCGCCACGAGGAGCTGGTGGAGCGGGAGATGGAGCGCATGCGCAAATAAGCCGGGTCGGCCCCTAACCCTTCAACTTGGGGCCAGGCCCAAACCTTCAACTTTTTTCCCATGGACTAGGGGATGCGCAAGCGAGGGTGCCCCCGGAAATGAAACGAGGCCTGACCCCCATGTCTGACCCCCATGCCCGATGAGATTGCGGTTTGTCTTTGGTTACCTTTTGGTAATATATTGAGACGGGCGAGCACTGCTGGCTTGGTGCGTCATGGTCGGTCCGAGAAAAGGAGGGTGCGAGATGGCGGAGGGTTTCTTCGAGGGCATCTATCAGGTGGACGCGCGGGCCGCCGGGGAACCGGTGAGGCTCCCCATCTTCTACAGAGACGCGCGTTCCTTCACCGCGGTATTCGCGGCCAACTGGCTCAAGCTGCGGCGCATGCTTCCCGATTGGCGCTACTTCCCGGCTCAGGCCGCGCCGGGGGTGGGAGCGGTGGCCTTCACCGCCTTCGAGTATCACGATACCGACATCCGCCCCTACAACGAGTTCTCCATCTCCATCCTCCTGAACTCGCCGTGGTTGGCCCCCGTTCCCGGCTACAACCTGCTGCGGCAGTACTTCCTGCATTCCTTCGAGGCCTATATCTACCACCTGCCGGTGACCACCGAGGTTGCCCTGCGCGGGGGCATCGACTTCTATAACTACCCCAAGTTCATCGCGGGCATAAACTTCACCGATACCGCGGACGAGGTGACCTGCGAGCTGACCCATGAGGGGAGACTCATCTGCCGCCTCATCTCCAAAAAGATCCCCGCCACCCGCTCCTACGAGGCCCGCTTCTTCTGCCGCCTCTGGCAGGACCGCCAGCCCCAAGGCGCGGAGTTCAAGGTCAACGTGCGCGAGGGGGCCGATCGCTGGTTGCCTTCCACGGTGCGTCTGGAGCTGGGAGACCATCCCATCGCCCGCAACTTCCGCTCCGTGCTTCTGTCCACCCGTCCCCTCCTCCACCTCTACTGGCCCAGCATTCAGTGCTGCCTCTACGGACCGGAGCGCCTGAGCATGCCCCTGGCCTACTACTGCTTGAAGCAGGCGGGGATCCTGGGGGAGCCGGAAAGCGGCCCCAAGCCGTCCGCCGTCGTGGAAAACCGCAACTGGTAGGTGGCCTCTTGAGCCCGCGAGCCGCATCTGGCGAGACGGCGCGCCGCCTGAAGGCCGACTTCCCCGCGCTGGAGGCCCTGCGCGCGCGCGACCGCGGCATGTTCGATTCCTTGGTGGGGGTGGTGCAGGAGTGCGCCGCTTTCAACCGCCGCCACGCCCTCCCGGCGGCTCTGGAGATAGACCGGCGGGTCCGGGAAGATCACGATTACTTCGCCTGGGACATCGCCGAGGCGGGCTGCGGGCACGGGCTGTTCAGCCTGATAATACCCGAGCGCCTGGGCGGTCGGGGCGGCCTTGCCGTGGCCTTTTCCCTGGCCATGGAGGAGCTCTGCTCCGCCTGCGCGGGCATCGCCAACATCTTCGGGGCCCACGCCCTGGGCCTGGTTCCCCTGCTCACCTCGGGTTCCATGGCCCACTGGGATACCCATCTGAGGGAAACGGCCCTGGCTGAGAAAAGAGGGGAGCCGCTCATCTGGGCCTATGCCATCACCGAACCCTCCGCCGGCACCGACGTGGAGGAGCCCCATTTCCTGACCCGAGCCCGCCTTTCCATGCGGGCCGAGCGGGTCAAGGGGGGCTACCTGCTCAACGGGCGCAAGTGCTTCATCTCCAACGGGGCGGTGGCCCGCTGGCTCACTCTGACCACCTGCACGGACACCGCCCGCCCCCTGGAGACCTGGACCCTTTTCCTCATCGATCGGGAGATGCCCGGTTTCTCGGTGGCGCGCAACGAGGTGAAGATGGGGCAGCGCGCCTGCCCCGCCAGCGAGCTCCTCTTCGAGGACGTCTTCGTCCCCGAGGATAACGTCCTGGGGCGCGAGGGCGAGGGCATGGACCTGGGGGCCCTGCTGGTCCTGGCGGCCTCCCGCGCCCCCGTGGGGGCCATCGCCACCGGCATCGCCCGCGGTACCCTGGAGCGTCTGCGGGAGTGGGCGGGGGAGCGGCGCGGCGGGCGCCGTCCCCTGGACGAACAGTCCGTGCAGATGGCCCTGGCCGACATGCATATCGAGCTGCAGAAGTCCCGCTGGGCCTATTTAAACGCGGCCCTGGCCTTCGACCGTTCCCTGGGGCGGGTGCTGGACAGCTCCCTCACCGGCGGGGTGCTGCGGTTGCCCGCTTCTCTGCGCGCCGGTCGGAACTGGCAGCGTTTGATGAAGTCCCCCCTCGGGCGGGGCATCGTCAACGCCGTCATGCGCGCCAACACGACCGGTGAGGAGGTGACGAGGGCGCTGGCCCTCGCTTCCCTGGCCAAGGTGGTGGGCGGGGACACCGCCGTGCAGGTAACGGCCCGCTGCCTGGAGATGCTCGGGACGGAGCCCTGCCCCCAGAGGCCCTGGCTGGAGAAGGCCTTTCGCGACGCCAAGCTCACCCAGATCTACGAGGGTACCAATCAGCTCAACCGCCTGACCTATTACCTGGCCGGCCTGGAGGGCGGCCTGGAAGTGGCCCTGCCGGAACCGCTCCTTATGGGGGTTAGATGAGATGCTGGCCCCGCGGATGTATCTCGACGAGACTCGGACGGCGCTGCTGAGCTCGGTCGAGGGGTTCGTCGAGCGGGAGATATCGCCGCTGGCGTTTGAGGCGGACGAGCACCCTGAAGAAAATGACATATTGAAGATATTGCCGGGGGCCGGAGAGTCGGGACTTTTAGACGCCCTTCTTCCCGAGGAGCGGGGAGGGCAGGGCATGGACCCGTTCACCTTTCTTCTGGTCACGGCGGAGCTCGCCGCCGCCAGCGCCGCCGCCGCCGTACTTTTGCTGGGCCACAACCTGGCTCTGCTGGCCCTGGAGTTATCCGGTGTGGGGAACGATACCGCTTCAGGGGAGGGGCGGCCGCTCCACTGCCTGGCGACGGGAACGCGCCTGCGGGGCCCTGCGGGTGAGCTCGGTGGGCGCTGCGACTTCGTGCCCGGGCTGCTCCAGGCGGAGAGGCTGGTGGTGGTGGGGGAGGAGGGCCGGGTCGCCCTCATCTCTCTACCCTGCCTCGGGGTGCGGACGGGATACCTCTTCGACCACGGGCTGCGCGCCGCCCGCCCCGCGGAGCTGCTGCTTAAGTCGGTCTCGCCTCAAAGCGAGGGCAGGCTGGAGGGAGAGGGCCTGGAGAGACTGGAGGCCCTCCTGGAGATGGGGGCGGCGGCGGCCTGCGCCGGCATCATCTGCGCTTCCCTCTCGGCGGCCGCGGAATATGCGGGGCGGCGCTATCAGGGCGGCGACATCATCGGCGAGCATCAGCAGGTGCGCCTGATGCTGGGGGAGATGGAGGCCTCGAGGGAGGTGGCCTTCGCCCTGTTGGCGGGAGCGGCCGGCTTCGGGGGAGGCGATCCCGGTTCGCGGGCCGCACGGGCCGTGAGGCGGTTCCTGGCAGAGCGGGCCCTGGGCTGCGCCTGCGACGCCGTGCAGCTGCACGGCGGCTACGGCTATATGCGCGAGCAGGGTGTGGAGCGGCTGATGCGCGACGCCTCCTGCCTTCAGGCCTGGCCGGCCCCCTCCCGGCAGTTACTGCTGGGCCTGAGGGACATGACGGGAGCCTGATGCGGAAACGGGGCCGGATGAGGTTCCGGCATCGATTGATGTCCGGCACATCCGCGCCTCCTCAAAGAAGTGCCGCCCCAAGGTCGCGCCAAAAAATTTGAAGGTTTGGGCCTGGCCCCAATTGAAGGCCCCAATTGAAGGAAGGGGTAGAATGGGGGTGTGAAAGAAAAAGCGGAGGCCCCCAGGAAGTACTACGAATCGTTTTCGATGGTGGAGAGGCGGCTGGCTTTGGAGCTGTTCGACCGCCTGCCCCGGCCGCTACTCGCCCTTCTCTGTCTGGCCCTGGTCGCCGGCCTAGCCGTGATCGACTACTGGACCAAGGGGAGTGCGAGCGTATGTATCTTCTATGCATTACCCGTGAGCATCGCCGCCTGGTCGCTCGGCCTGCGCTTCGGATTCGCCTTCTCCCTCATCGCCGCCGCCTCCATCATGGTAACCGACCGATTCCTGTTCGAAGGGGAGGCATGGTCTCCCCCCTGGTGGAAAGCATTGGTGCTGCTGTTATTCCTGAGCTTTTTAGCTTTGCTGGTGGCCACTCTGCGCCACTCCATGCTCAGGGAGAGGCGGCTCTCGCGCATCGACCCCCTGACCGGGGCTTGCAACGCCCGTTGCTTCTACGAGATGGGGGAGCGCGAGCTGGAGAGGTCGCGCCGCTACGGCAGGCCCTTCAGCCTGGCTTATTTGGACTTGGACAACTTCAAGCTGGTCAACGACACCTACGGGCATCAGGCGGGGGACCGCGTCCTGTCGGAAGCGGTATCCGCCCTCATGCGCCACGTCCGCGCGGGTGACCTGGTGGCCCGCCTGGGGGGCGATGAGTTCGCGGTGCTCTTCCCGGAAACGGGCGCGGAGGCCTCGGGCGCGCTGGTGCGGAAGCTGACCGACCTGACTCTGGATTCCATACCCGACGAGTACAGCGGGATCCCCACCTTCAGCGTGGGGCTGATGACCTTCGAGGAGCCCCCCCGCTCGCTGGACGAGGCCATGCGGGAGGTCGACGCCCTCATGTACAGGGTCAAGAACTCCACCAAGAACGACGTGGCCGCCGCCGTCTATCCGCCGGCCGGACCGGTCCGAGCCCTGCCCGAACTCGCATGAGGGGAGCGGCGCCGAGCTCTGCCCAGGAGCTCGTCGGCGCCATCGCGCGGCCCCCGAAGCTCATTCCCAAGAGGTGCCGTCGTAGGGGTGGGCGTAGCGGGGCGCTTCCCGATAGAAATAGACCAGGGCGCGCACCCTCATACCGTCCTCGGTGAGGACCTCCCGCACCCCCCTTTCGAAGCCCGCCTCCAGCTCGATGACGTCCATGATGCGCAGCATCTCGTCATACAGGTCGTCCAGGGCGAAGAGGAGCATGCCGGAGATGAGGGGGCAGGTCTCGTCCCCCGCGTCCAGCAGCAGCGGGTAGCCGAAGGGGGTATCGTACAGGCGCCCGCAGATGGCGGCGGGCACCGCCTCGCGCACCGCGTGGGAGATGTGGTGGAAGAGGCGGCCGCCCGGCTTGAGGGTCCCGTACACGAACACCGGCAGACGCTCAGACGCGCTCATCGACCCCGCCTCCCGCAGCCCCCGCTCACCCTCCGCGCGGCAGCAGCTTTCCCGGGTTCATCACCCCTTGGGGGTCCAGGGCCTCCTTCAGGGCCCGCAGGGCCCGAAGGCCTTCCTCGCCCACCTCTTCGGTCATCCAGAGGGAGTGCTCGTAGCCCACCCCGTGATGGTGGGAGATGGTCCCCCCGTAGTCGCAGATGGCCCGGGTGGCCCGTTTCTTGACCCTCTCCCACTGCTCCAGCTCCTTGCCCTTCTCCATGGGGGCCAGGAAGAAGTAATAGAGGGAGGCACCTTCGCGGTAGGAATGGGAGACATGGCAGGCCACGATGCCCCTGCCCCCCCCTTCCTCGATGGCCTCCTTGATGGCCCGGCGCACCTCACCGTAGAGGTGGAGGAGGTTGTCCCAGGTGGTGGCGGTCTCCAGCGTGTCCACCATCACCCCCAGGTTGATGAGGGGGTCGCGCAGGTAGGCCAGCTCGTAACGACCCTTGTACCACTGCCGGCCCGGGCTGCTCCCCAGGTGGAAGCCGCCCATCTTCCTGCACAGGGAGATGGCCTGCCCTCGCAGGTCGTCTATCTTCACCGCTTCCCCCTCGAAGCCGAGCACCATGAAGGATCCTCCGTCGAAGGAGTACCCCCGCAGGGACAGCGCCTTTAAAGCCAGGTCCTCCAGGCGGCGCTTCAGGCGGCTGCCGGTGGTGTAACGGGCTGCCTGTGCCAGCGCCGTCTCCGAGCGGTCGGAGAGTCGGACGCAGGCGGGGACGATGTCCTGCTGCAGCATCTCCCTTATGGCCGAGACCCCCGCGGAGAAATCGCGGAAGAGGAGCCCGTGGTAATCGAACACCTCGGGGTAGGGTCGGATGCGCAGGGTGGCCTCGGTTATCACCCCCAGGGTGCCCTCCGAGCCCATGCACAGGTGCAGCAGGGATGGTCCCGCCGCGGTGTGGGGGACGCGGCGGGTGGAGACGACCCCGCCCGGCGTGACCATGCGCAGGGCCATCACCATTTCCTCTATCTTCCCGTAACCGGTGGACTGGCGGCCGGCGGAGCGGGTGGCTATCCAGCCGCCCACCGCGGAGTGGTGGAAGCTCTCGGGGAAGTGGCCGAGGGTGTAGCCCTGGGCGTTGAGGGCTTTCTCCAATTCCGGTCCCTGCATGCCCGCCTGCACCACCGCCGTGCGCGAAGTGGGATCCAGCTTGAGAAGGCGGTTCATGCGCGCCAGGTCCAAACTGATGACGCCGGCGAAACCTTCCGTGTCCATCGGCTCAAGCGCCCCGGTCACGCTGGAGCCGCCCCCCATGGGGATCACCGCCAGCTTGTGCTCCACCGCCACCTTGAGGACGGCGGCCACCTCGTCCTCGCCGCGCGGCCAGACCACCGCGTCCACGGGGTGGTCCAGACGGCGCATGCGCATGCGCAGGATGTCGCGGTAACTCTTCCCCTGGGAATGGGAAACGCGCATGAAGCGCCCGGTGGAGATGTTGTCCCTTCCCACCACCCGCTCCAGGGCATCCAGGCCCGCGGCGGGGATGCGCGGCTCCGGAAGGGTCATCTCCTCCAGGGTCGGCTCGGTGAAAAGCGGTTTCTCGGGATCTATCCCCAGCTCGCCCCGCAGGTAGGGCAGCAGCCCGGCCCGATCATCCATGTTGAAGGACACGTCCAGGTCGCCCCATCCGAACCAGCGGGACTTCCCCTCCACGTAGTCGGACATACCGCACCTCCAGAAGGAATCCTGCCGCCCTTCGCCTCGAGGCGGCCTCAACCGCTAAATGTATCACAAAGCGGGCGGTCTTGCGTCGCATGTCTTATAATGTGGTGCGGGGATATCCGAGACCGGCGGCGCCGGCGGGCGCGCTCGGCGGCGCGGCGGTATCCCCGAGGGCGGCTGCCCCGAACGGCGGTCCTGAGTCGAGGATGCGGGGCGGCGCGGGGCGTTTGAGATCAACTCGAAGAAGAGGGGGTAGGGTCCATGAGGGTTTGCGGCACCTGCGGGCTTCCGTCCGTGATCGGAAGGAGCATGCGCTGGAGCAGCGGGGGCTGCATATTCGCCAGGGATGTGCAGAACACCAGGCTCGTTTACATAAAGACCGACGAGGTCAACAACATCCTGCGAGGCGTTTCCGAGAGGATAGGGATGCCCCTGGGGCGCATCGCCGCGCGTGCGGAGGTCCCCCTGGGCCGCCGCCTGGGAAAGGCCTATTACGCCGAGTACCTCTCGCTGATGCCGGGCAGCCGCATCACCCGTCCCGCCTTCCTGATGAAGGGCTATTACGAGCGCATCTTCAAAGTCTTCTCCATCCTCGGGTTCGGCAGGCTGTCGCTGGAGTCCTACCGTCCCCGCCGCCGCATCGTCGTGAGCATGCTCAAGCCCTATCAGCCCGACCTGCTCTGCGGGCTTTGCCGCGGCTTCTTCGAGGCGGCGGAGGGGGTGGCCTTCGGCTACGAGGCGGCTGAGGACGGTTCAGGGGCACTTGCCGCGGCTTTCACTGCGGAGGAGGGGGTAGGAGCGGAGGGAGGGGATGAGCGCTTCCGCTACGAGGAGAGGGAGCACCTGCCCGGAAATGTGGAGCACCGCATCTGCGGGGAGTGCGGGGTCCCCGTGCGCATATCCCAGACCTTCTACTGGGACGAGCGGGAGGGGCTGATCGGAAACCGCAAGCATCACATGCGCGAGGTGGTCATGCCGGTGGAGGGCCTCAATGCCCTTTTCCGCGAGCTCAAGGAAGAGCTGGGGGAGGAGGTGGAGCGCATGGCCGCGGACATACAGCGCTCCTTTAAGCGAGACGCCTACCTGCAGCCGGACATCCGCGAACGGCACAACTACCTGGCCCTGCTGCGCCAGCAGACGGTTAAAGGACTGGGCAACTTCACCCTCATCGAGAAAAGGGGAGAACGCCTGCGGGTGGAGGTGGAGAACCCCTTCAACGCCCCCCTCCTGGCGGGAAGGGTGGCCGGCTATTACGAGGCCCTGGAGGGGGTGGAGAGCCGCGTGGAGTGGGAGGCGCCGGACCCCCGCCGCCTGAGCATCGAGGTCGCCCCGGCCTGACCGCGGAGCCGACCTCCTGCGCATGTCACATCATATTCTACATTATGTAATTAATAGTCCCCGCGATGAGCGAGAAGTCCGCGCTGACGCCCTCCGTCAGAAAGCGACCGGATGCTATAAACCGGATGCAGACAGCGCCGCCCTCACCCTTGCCCTTGTCCGCGCGGGGGTCCGCACGGGCATCATGCGTTCGCGGGCCGCTCAGTTGAGGAGGGGTTCCACGTAGTTGCGTATCTTTATCTTTATGCGGCAGAGGGCGTTGTCGACCACCTTGGCGTCGCGGTCGATCTCCTCGGCGATCTCCTGATAGCTCTTGCCGTCCAGGTAGGCCTGCAGCACCCGCCACTCCAGGGCGGAGAGCTTCTCGCGCAGCACCGCCACGATGCGGGTGAGCTCGTCCTCGAAGATCAAGAGGTCCAGGGGGTCGCGCACCTTGGGGCAGAGCTCCTGCCCCGCCTGCACGGCCACCTCGCCCCCGTCCTCGAAGAGCTGCGATTCCAGGGGCCTGTAGCAGGACAGCGGCTGATGCTTCTTGCGGGTGTGGGTCTTCAGGGCCGTGATTATCTGGCGGGTGATGCAGAGGACCGCGAACGAGCGGAAGGTGCATTGGTTGTTGAACTTGTAATCGCGGATGGCTTTGTACAGCCCGATGAGGCCTTCCTGCACGGTGTCGTCGTGCTCCGCCCCCTCCAAGTAGTAGGACTTGGCCTTTACGTGCACCAGGTACTGGTACTTGTTGATGAGGTAGGCCTCCGCCCGGGGATCGCCCTGGCGGCAGAAGGCCACCAGGTCGTCGTCGCTGAGCGACTCGTAGTCGATGAGCGAAACCGACTTCCTTTCGCTGTTGTTCACCGTCAAGCGCATCCCCTCCCTTTCAGCAAACCCACAACAACATCTTGTATTCTTATGGGACCATACTAACATAGATATTGTATTTGTCAACATTTAGAGGGAAAATCCTTCAAAGAACACAACATATTGTGGTTAAATCAGGGAAAATTATCTCAACTCCTTGCACATATTCAACATGTGAAGCAGCAAGAATAAGATCGGCTCAGAAAGAATAAGGAGAAAGTAGTTCAATAAATTATACCCATGGACATCTTATCGCCCGCGGCCTCGAGAGAGGCGCTCAAGAGCGGCACGGCGCCTGCCGAGATGATCGGTTATGGAGGATGGCGCGGGAATGATCGGTGGGGAATGGGGGAATAATGAGGATCATCGACATGCGAGGAGGGGTCGGGAGTCGGAGGGGGAAGGGGCGGGTTTGTCCCACGCAAGAAGATGGCCGGTATAAGCTCTAAGGAAGTCCTGGAGGCATTGGGGCCGGGCGCCCATATCTGCTCCATCCACGGCAGCGAGGAGGAGCACCGCTTCCTTCTGGCGCCTTTCCTGAGGCGGGGTTTGAAGCGGGGCGAGAAAGTGCTCTACGTCGCGGACGAACACCCTCCCGAGCTCATCCTCTCCTACATAAGCGGCGAGGGCACGGACGGGGAGGCCGCCGTCCGTTCGGGACAGCTGGAGATAGTGAGCTCCGAAGATACCTATCTGGCGGGCGGCCGCTTCGACCCCGAGGCCGTGGCCGGCCTGCTGCGGAAGGCGGCGCGGCGAGCCAGGGAGGAGGGTTACCCCTGCCTGCGGCTCACCGGGGAGATGGGCTGGGCCCTGCGGGGGCTGCCCGGCTCGGAGCGGTTGATGGAATACGAGGCCCTGCTCAACGCGCTGGTGCGGGAGGAGGGCATCATCGCCCTCTGCCAGTACGACCGGAGGCGCTTCCCCGCCCGCCTGCTCCTGGAGGTGCTGGCCACCCATCCCCTGGTGGTCATCGGCGAGGAGGCCTGGGAGAACTCCTTCTACCTCGACCCCGCCGCGCCGGGGGAAGGCGGGGGCGGGGCCGGCGATGTGGTGGGGATGTGGCTTTCGCGCCTGGAGGAAGAGGGCCGCCTGAAGGCGTCCCTGCGGGAGGAGGAGGGGCGCTGGGCGAGCACCTTCGACGCCATACCCGAGCCGGTGATGCTGCTGGGGGCGGACTTCCGCGTCCTGCGCCTCAACCGGGCCGCTTTACGCGTTCTGGGAGCGGCGGCGGCGGAGGAGGTCGTCGGCCGCCGCTGCTACGAGCTGGCCCACCGCAGCGACGGCCCCGCTCCCGGCTGCCCCATGGCCCGCATGCTGGTGAGCGGCAGGCCCGAGAGGGAGGAGATGCCGGTGGAGGGGGCCGGCATCGTCTGCGAGGTGTCGGTGGAGCCGCTGGAGGGCGCTGGGGGAGGGGCGGCGGCGGTGCATGTGATGCACGACGTCACCCGCAGGAGGCAGCTGGAGGAGAGGCTGCGCCGCAGCGAGGAGCTGCTGGAGCTCACCCAGGGGCTCACTAGGGTGGGGGGCTGGCGCTGGGACGCCGTCCGCGGGGAGATGCACTGGACGGACGAGCTGTACCGGCTGCACGGGTTCCTGCCGGGGGAGGTGGAGCCGGGCTCGCCGGAGCACATCGCCCGCAGCCTGGCCTGCTACCACCCGGATGACCGCCGTAAGGTGGAGGAGGCCTTCCGCCGCTGCTGCGAGACCGGCCAGCCCTACGACCTGGAGGTGCGCTTCACCCGGGCCACGGGGGAGAGGATGTGGGTGCGCACCGCGGCCCAGGCGGTGATGCGGCAGGGGCGGGTGGTGGAGGTCATCGGCAATTTCGCGGACATCACCGAGCTCAAGGGGGCGGAGGAGGCCCTGCGGCGGGAGCACGAGCAGTTCCTGTCGGTGCTGGACGCGGTGGAGCACCCCATCTACGTGTCCGACACCGACACCCACGAGATACTTTTCGTCAACCGGGCCCTGAGGGAGCTGCTGGGGCACGACCCTATCGGCGGCCTCTGCTACCGGGAGTTCCAGGGAAGGGAGGAACCCTGCGATTTCTGCACCAACGAGAGGATAAAGAAGCTCGGCGGGGAACCCTACTACTGGGAGCACCGCAACGAGAGGCTGGGCCGCTGCTATCACCTCACCGACCGCCTCATCGACTGGCCCGACGGGCGGCGGGTGCGCTTCGAGATGGCCCTGGACATCACCGAGCGGGTGCGGGCGGAGGAGGAGCTGCGCTTTCGGGAGCGGGAGCTGCGCCGCCTCACCGACGCCATGGTGGACATGGTGGGGCAGACCGACACCCAAGGGGTCTTCACCTACATCAGCCCGTCGTGCGAGAGGATACTGGGATACCGCCCCGAGGAGATGGTGGGGCGCAGCGTCTTCGAGTTCATCCACCCCGAGGACCTGGCGGGGGTGGCGGAGGCCTTCGAGCGGGGTAGGGAGGCACAGGTGCCCGGCAAGGTGGAGTACCGCTACCGCCGCTCCGACGGCTCCTACGTCTGGCTGGAGAGCATCGGCAACCCCCTCTTCGACGAGGAGGGAAGGCTCATCGGAGCGGTCTTCACCACCCGCGACGTCACCGAGAGGCATCAGTTCCAGGAGGCGCTGGCCCTATCCGAGGAGCGCTACCGCGCCCTGCTGGAAGCCGCCCCCGACGCGGTTTTCGTGGCCGACGCGGAGACGGGCCTGCTGTTGGAGGCGAACCGCCGGGCCGAGGAGCTCACCGGGCGGGGTCGGGAGGAGCTGGCGGGCATGCATCAGTCCGAGCTTCACCCGCCCGGGGAGGCGGAGAAGTACCGCCGAGTCTTCAAGGAGCACATGGAGATGGGGAGAGGCTACATGGAGGGGGCGGAGGTGATGCGCGGCGACGGCGCCCGCGTCCCCGTGGAGATCTCCTTCTCCTTGGTCGAGGCGGGCGGTAGGCGGCTCCTGCAAGGGATCTTCAGGGATGTGACTGAAAAGCAGCGCATGCGCAGGCGGCTGGAGGAGCTCAACCGGGGGCTGCTCTCCCTGGGGGCCGATCCGCGGGAGAACGTCACCCGCATCGCGGGCCTGGCCGCCTCGGTGCTGGAGCTCCCGCTGATCCGCTACTGCAACACGGAGCGCCGCGAACAGCTGACCTGGGCGGAGGGGCGGCTGCGGCGATGCCCCCTGGAAGAGGGGTTCGACTGCGCCGTGGGACGGGAGGCGCGGGAGAGGGGGGTAGCGGTCTGCGGGGACGCGGCGCGGATACCCGCGGAGGCGAGGGCGCCCGAGGCGGAGGAGCTGGGAGCGCGCTCCTATATAGCCGTACCGGTGATGTCCGAGGAGGGCAAGGCATACGGCTCCCTTTGCTGTTTCGAAGACGAGGAGAAGGGCTTCACCCCCGAGGACAAGGAGCTGGCCATGATGCTGGCCCGGGCCCTGGCCATCGAGGAGGGGCGGCTGGAATATCAGGAGCGGCTGCGCGATTTCATCGACATCGCCTCCCACGAGCTGCGCCACCCGGTTACGGTGATGAAGGGGTACGCCGCCATGCTGCGGGACCGCCCGGAAGCGGTGGACGAGGCCAGCCGCGGGGTCATCCTGGACATCATCGACCACGGGGCCGACCGCCTCTCGCGGCTGGTGGAGGGGCTGCTGGACGTGAGCCGCATCGAGCGCGGGAGATTCGAGGTGGAGCCGTCGGAGCAGCCGCTCCTCCCTTTGGTGGAGCGGGCGGTGGGGGAGATGCGCGCCCGCGGCTTCGACAACCCCATCGAGGTCAGGGCGGAGGAGGGGCTGGGGAATCACCGAGTGGACGGCGAGAGGTTGGTCGGCCTCCTCGTCCACCTCCTCGAGAACGCGGTGAAGTTCTCGCCTTCCCACGGGGCGGTGGAGGTGGAGTTGGAGAAGGGTGGGGGCGGCGAGGTCCTGATCTCGGTTCTGGACCGCGGCTCCGGGGTGGCCCCGGAGAACAGGGAGCGGGTGTTCGAGCGCTTCTTCCAGGAGGAGGAAGCGCTTCACCATTCCAGGCCGGGCCTGGGGATGGGTCTGTACATAGCCAGAGAGGTCGTGCGGGCCCACGGGGGCCGCATTTGGTGCGAGCCGCGGGAAGGAGGCGGCACCGCTTTCCGTTTCACCATCCCCTGATCGGGGTCGGCCCTTCGCGTTAAAGAGTTTACAAAAGTTTACAAAATGTATATGGTATGGAAGGCGGACGGAAGGGCGTTGAACGCCGCTGAACGGAAACCCTTGGCCCGGCTCGGAGCTGGGGCGGGAGAGGACGGAGAGAGGGAAATGTCGAGAGCGGGTCGAAATACTTGCATGAGGGTCTATACATGATATTCATGAGAGCCGGCGGGAACGGCGACCTTCGGGGGGATCGGAATCAGGGGACAGACGGAGATGGATGGGGAGGCGAGAAGCACGGCTGACCCCACCGCCTGTTCGACCGCCCTGGGGAAACCCCGGACCCTGGAGGACATGGGGCCGGGGGACCACCTCTGCTGCATATACGACAGCGAGGAGGAGCATCGGGCCCTGCTGCTCCCTTTCCTGCGGCTGGGCCTCCAGCGGGGGGAGAAGGTCATCTACATCGTGGATGCCCATACCGCGAGGGAGGTGCTGGGCTGGCTGGAGGAGGACGGTTGGGACACGGACGGGCTCCTGGGCAGGGCCGGCTCTCCATGCTCACCAGGGACGACGCTTATGTGCGCGGCGGCTCCTTCGACCCCGCCGGCATGATATCACTGCTGCGGGAGGAGACCGAGAAAGCGGCGGCGGAGGGGTACCCCTGCCTGCGGGTCACCGGGGAGATGAGCTGGGCCCTGCGGGGGCTGCCCGGCTCGGAGCGACTCATCGAGTACGAGAGCGAGCTCAACCGCTTCTTCCCCGGGAGCCGCTGCCTGGCCCTGTGCCAGTACGACCGGAGGCGCTTCCCCGCCGAGCTGCTGCTGCGGGTGCTGGAGACCCACCCGGTGGCGGTGGTGGGGACGCGGATCTACGAGAACCTCTACTTCATATCGCCCGAGGAGTTCGCCGGGCCGGGCCGCCACGCGCCGGAGCTGCAGCGGCGTCTGCGCAACCTGGAGGAGCGGGCGGACTTGGAGCGCGAGCTGCGCCAGGAGCGGGACAAGTTCGCCACGGCTTTCCTGTCTTCCCAGACCCCATGGGCATCAGCAGGAGGAGGGACGGCCTCTTCCTTGAGGTGAACCGCGCCTTCGAGGAGGTAATGGGCTTCGGCCGCGAGGAGGTTAGGGGCCGGACCTCGGTGGAGCTGGGGTTGTTCTCGGCGGGGATGGGGCGCGAGGAGGTCATGCGGCGCCTCTCTGACGGTTCGGCCAGGGACGTGGAAGTTACGGTGCGCGACCGGTGGGGCAACGATCACATCGGCCTTTTTTCCATAGAGCCGGTGATAATAGACGGAGAGGAATGCCTGGTCACCGCGTTCAAGGACATCACCGGGCAGAGGAAGGCGGAGGAGGAGCTGAGGCGGGAGCGGGATTTCGCGCAAGGGCTCATCGATTCCACCCCCGCCTACTTCGTTGCCATCGACGCTTCCCGCAAGGTCCTGATGATGAACCGGGCCTTCCTGGAGAAGCTCGAACTCGGTGACGAAGAGGTCAGGGGGCTGCCCTATCTGGAGCACTTCGTGCCCGAGGAGGAGCGCGAGGAAGTGGGAGGGGTTTTCGACATCCTCATAAACACCGACCGTCCCACCTTCAACATCAATCGGGTGCGGGCGCGGGACGGCCGTGAGCTGCTGGTGGAGTGGCACGGCAGGCGGGTGCGGGGAGGGGAGGACGGATATTTCTTCGGCGTGGGCATAGACATCACCGAGCGGGTGATGAGGGAGCGGGAGCTGGAGCGGCTCAACGCCGACCTGGCACGCTATGCCCATACCCTCTCCCACGACCTCAAGGGGCCTTTGAGCAACGCTTTGGGTTACGCCCAGACGCTGCAGAGGATGATGATCGGCGACGACGCTGCAGACACGCTGAGAGGGGAAATCTTGGATACCATAGTCAGCTCCCTGGAGAAGATGAACGAGATCATCGAGGGCATGCTCGAATACGTCAGGGCCGGCAGCTCCGGGGAGCGCAAAGAGGACGTGCCTCTGGGGCTGATGGCCGAGGGCATAGTGCAGGAGCTGAAGGAGAGCGGCCGCCTGGGAGAGGTGCGGATTGAGCTGGATCCCCATCTCCCGGTGGTGCGCGGCAACCCCCTGCGCTTCCATCAGGTCCTCTCCAATCTCATCTCCAACGCGGTGAAGTTCAGCTCGAGAAGGCCGGGTGCCCGGGTGCGGGTGGGCCTGCGGGAGGAAGGGGGGACGCGCCTGGTCTTCGTGGAGGACAACGGGCCGGGCATCCCCCAGGAGGACCTCGAGCGCGTCTTCGAGCC